>NZ_CP102290.1:3826928-4145839 GCF_025151995.1 Ruminococcus gauvreauii | reverse complement strand
GAAAAAAGCCTTGATTTATGCGGGTTTGAAAGGCTCTAAAGCGTGACATCTCTGCCTTTGTTTCCGCTTTCTCTCGGCGGCTTTGATTTTCTTCATGCGCCCGGCGCAGTCGGGGCAGTATTTTCCCCGGTTGGATTTGGGGACAAAGGCCGCCCCGCAGACGGCACACCGTTTCCGGCTTCCCCGGCACAAGAGGGCTGCGGCCAGCTCCCCGTCAAGGGGCAGGACAGCCACACGGAACCAGTGGCACATGAGGGAAAAGGAAATGCTCTGGACGCACACGCAAGGCTCCCCGTCGTCCAATAGCAGGCAGTTCCCCTCATCGTAGTTACAGCACTCATGTACCAGCCGCCGCGCCCGCCGGTGCTGGCGGTAGTCCATGTGGGGCAGGTTATCGCTCATGGCTCTGCTCCTTTCTGCGGTGCGGCTCGTCCCGGCGCAAAATCTGGTCGATGTTCCGCTTGACGGTCTGCAACTCCTTGAACCGCTGTTTCTGTTCGTGATAGGTGTTATACAGGCCGTCTTTCTCGGAGATAAGCTGCTCGATCTCGGCCTGCAACGCTTTCCGGGCGGGCAGCTTGGTAATGCCATGCGCCTTGAAATACCGGGCTGCTGCGTCGGCTATGATAAAATCGCTCTCATGGGCCTGCCGGTATGCGGCGCGGGCTTTCTCGGATTTCTGTGCCCGCAGCCCGTCGCGGGCGGCCTTGGTCTGGGCGTAGGCCAACACCTGCCGCTGCAACTTCTTTTTCCCTTGCAGCTTCGTTTCCAGTGCTTTCAGTTCGCCGCTGGTCTGGCGCATTTTCTGATAGGCGGTGTCAACGGCGGCTTCTAACTGCTCCGGGGAAGTAAAGCCGTATTGCTGGTAGACGGACAGCGTTTTGGCGGCCTGCTTCAGATTGTGTATCTTCGCCCAGCGTTCATAGCCCCGGCCTTTGCCCTCGGCCATTTTCTGCTCAATGTCCACAAGCCGCTGCACTCCGTCCTGTTTCGGGGCGGCTATCTCGGCTCTGGCAACCTGCAAGCGGTCTTTTATGGTGCGTGGGGGATCGGGGGATCTGGCTGGCGCTTCGGCTGCTCTGGCGGCGTTTTGCTCTAAAACGGCAAAGACAGCGGCGCGGTCAAAATCGTCGCCCAGCTTCCGGGCGGTAATTGGCTTTGTCCTGTCCGGCGTGAGGTAGGAAAGCCGCCCCCGGCTCTCCTTGACGGTCACACCCTCCTGCAGCAACAGAGAGGAAAACTCGTCAAAGCTGGCGGCGGTGGCAAGGGCTTTCCGTAGGGTCTGCCGCAGCTTCTCCTTGTTCGTTTCAAACTTGGTCTGCCGGGGCGTGATACTATCGGCAATCATGGGGGCGTTCTGCTTGTCCAGCGCGGCCTGTCCCTTTTTCTGCGCCCAATACTCCCGGTCGGTGACGCGGTTCTTGCTGCCGTTCAAGAGGTCGATTTGATAAAGCCCCTCCCGGTGGCACATCTCCATGACTTCGGATTTGAAGTAGCGCAGGGCAGCGTCGGTACATCGGTGCTTGCAGCCGACTTTCGTATCGGCCGGCCTGTCCATGTAGGGCAGGAACGGCACTTCCTCAATCCGCAGGCTGTTTATGACGATATGCACATGAATGTTGCCGCTGTGGTTATGCCCGTCCGGGTGGGTGCAGACAAGGGCCTGGTGGCCGGGAAAATGCTCTTTACAGAATTGTTCCCCCAACGCCTGCGCCCGGTCTACGGTCAGGCCGTTGTCCGGCCCGTCCCGCGGGTCAAAGCTGATGATGTAGTGGTGGCTTTTCACATCTTCCCGCCGCTGGTTTTTCTGATAGCGGAGATTGGCCCGCATACACGCAACGGCAAAATCCTCCCCGTCGCAGTTCAGCGTGGACAGCCGGTAGTCCTCGCGGGGGATAAGCCTGCCGGTTTCATCAAGGACGGGCTTCATGGTAAACTCGTCATGCTCAAAGAGAAGATATTGCTCGGCGGCTCCGTAGTCGGCGTTTTTAGAGTTGATATGCTTGAGTGTTGCCAACCGCGTCACCTACTTTCTTGAGGACTTCATACTTGAGGACGGCAAGGTCGGATATGGCGGCGCGTACCTCGCCGGAAAGGGTGTTGTAGGGTACGCCGTATTCGTTCAGATACCGGGCAATCTGATTGAGGTTGCCGCCGATCCTGCCGTACTCGGCTGTCAGCTTCCCGACAGCGGAAAGCAACTCGTCATTGACCGACGACACATGGACAACCGGGCGTATGGTCGCCCGCCGTATCGCCTGCCGGAGAAATTCGGACTGGCTGATACCATAGGGCGCAAGCCGCGCTGTGAAGTCGGCATACTCATCTTCGGACAGCCGGGTTTTCACAACGCGGCTGCGGTGGGGCGTGTTGTATTTCTTTCGCATGGTGTGACCTCCTTTCTCGCCCGTAAGGGCGCATGAGCAGGGTTTGGGGAAGGCACTCCCCAACAAGTTTCCCGCGAGGGGCAAAACTGCAGAATTGCGGATTTTGGCACCGTGGTAGAAACTTGCTCTCCGTGACTGCAAACTTTCTCTCACTTCCGTCCGCCACTTTTTTGGAAAACTGCAACCACAAAAGTTTGTTTCTCTTTTTCTGCTACTACTAATCCTGTAAAGGGCATTCCTGCCCGCTTTCGCTAAAATGACACCGGACGCAGTGGTTTCTACCCGGTGTTGGAGAAATCCTTTCTCTTTGCCCTCTACTACGGGTAAATGCTCCAAATGCCAAACACCAGGGCAGAAAAATTCCCTCCTCGCTTACTACTACAACCGGCAGGGGGCAAAATGGCCGGGAGCGGAGCCGGACAACAAAAAAAGCAGTAAATCTTTTTCAAGACTTACTGCTTTCGCTGGCCGCGTCGGTGGCGGCTGGTATTCAGTTTTTATGACTTGTCCGGTGGTTCGTCAAGCCGGAACTTGAATTGACAGTCAATTAACCGCTGCTTTACATAGTCCTCCACCTCGGCGTTGACCTGCCCGTTCACTTTTGAGAAATAGCGGATATATCCGGCGTAGTGGAGCAGGACAGCGTTCACGGCTTCTGGGTCGCCCTCACGGGCTTTGAGGATTGTTTCATAGGGGAGAAGTCTACTCATACCGGCTCACCCCCATTTCTTCGCGTAGCCGCTGCAAGGCAAGCTGGATATGCCGCCCCGCTGTGCTGCGTGACCGGCCAATACACGCGCCGATCACGCGCTGCGGCTGGCGCAGAAAGTAATAGCGCAGGATTTCTTCCCGCGTCTGCTCCGGCAAAACAGAGATCGCGTCGGCAAGGGCGGCGTTGCAGAGCAGGACGGTCTGACCGCAGACGGTAAATGGGTATTCCTCGTCCGGCTCCGACGCGGCAAACTGGACAAACTTCTCGTTCATCAGATAGTCAAGGGAAACTTGCCGTTCCCATTGCCGTTTAAGCTTCAAAATCTTGTCCAAGGCGGCACAGCGGATAACAGTCTTGCAAAAGGCGTTGTACCTGCGCTGGATATATTCTTGATAGGCTATCTGGTCGGTCATGGAAATTCCCCTTTCTGAATAATAGTGCGGGGCGGTGGCACTTCTTGCTGTCGCCCCTTGATTGCCTACCAGCAAAGGCGGGCGGGGCTGTCAACGGCTGCGCATATGCGCCGTTCATCTTGACCGTTGACTGGCTCGGCTGGGTTTGCTATTTACCCGACAAACTTGAATTTATTTTAAGCTATCACGTTTTACCTTCTTAAGCCTTACTATCATTACCATAGGAATTTCTTTGTTGGTTTTAAAACATTCTTCATAAAATCCATCAATGACAAATCCAGCTCTAAAACAAAGGTTAAAAATATCTTGTATGGAACGATGATAATAAATCTGCTCTTTCGGTTGCCCTTCAATCGCTATATCATAGTAACTGTGCGGTGTCATATATTTTTCAGTCAACGTGACAAAACAAGGGTGTTGCGTTGCAAAGACAAAAATTCCGCTTTCCTGCAACAGTTCATAAACAGCCATAAGAAGTGGTTCAATATCCGTAATATCCATAATTGCCATATTAGAAACTGCTTTCGTAAAGGCTCGATTTCTTTTTAATTCTAATATACTTTTTCTATCGGTCGCATCCGCCACACAAAATTCAATTTGTTTTGCATATTGTGATTGCCGTCTTTTAGCCAATTCTATCATTTTTTTGCTGTAATCAAAAGCGACAACCGAAGCGCCTCTTTGTGCAAGATACGAAGAATAATTTCCATTGCCACACGCAATATCCAAAATGTAATCCGCAGGATTAGGAGATAGAAGTTCCGTTACTTTGGGACGCACTACCTCTCTGTGAAATTCATTAGATTCGTCACCCATTGCATTATCCCAAAATTGTGCGTTCTCCTCCCAGATTTTTTTACTTTCCTCTGTTCCCATGTTCTCTCCCACTCCCCAAATTTGCTTTTTTGCTTCCATTAAATCTTCCTTACTATATTCCATTGTTACCCTCCATAACTTCTGATTGTTGCCGTCTTGACGATTATGTATCTTTACATTACCTTCTGAAACATATGGCGCACCTTGTCCAGGCGGCTGTTTGGACGGCGGGGCTGGATGACCGGCTGACCGACAGCGGCCTGATATCCTTTCAGCTCTGTAAGGCATACGCTCCGCCCGTTGGTGTAAAAGGCCAGATCAGTACGGTATGCCTGTATACAGCGGGCGGGAATCTCGCCAGTAAAGACAACTTCATCCTTTTTTACCTGGGCCGTTTCGATGGTGGCACAGTATTTCGGTGCATCATGATAAGCCCTGGAAAGGTATTCCTGGGGCGCATAGAGGATGAAGGAGAGATAAGGTTCCAGCAGCTGCGTCCCCGATTCCTTCAATGCCTGTTCCAATACAATCGGGGCCAATGAGCGGAAGTCCGCCGGCGTGCTGACCGGACTGTAATAAAGCCCGTATTCAAAGCAAATCTTACAGTCCGTTACGTTCCAGCCGAACAAGCCCTGCTCCAGCCCGTAACGGATACCATCCCTGACAGCGTTTTGAAAACTCTGGTTCAAGTATCCCAGCGAAACCCGGCTCTCGTATTGTACACCGGAGCCAAGCGAGAGTGGTGTAACAGACAGTCCTATGGATGCCCAAAACGGGTTGGGCGGCACCTCGATATGGATGGTGTGGCTGGCTGCTTTGAGCGGCCGCTCCATATAAATGACGGAGGGTTCCTTTACCACTGTTTCAAGCTTGTATTTTTCCGACAGCAAAGCGGAAACAACCTCCAACTGCACCCGGCCCAAAAAAGAAAGAATGATCTCATGGGTGATGGAATCCACTTCGCAACGCAAAAGCGGGTCAGTATCCGCAAGTTGCGTAAGAGCGTCCAGCAGCCGTTCTCTTTGCGCTGCCGTTTTCGGCGCAATCGTCGTCCGCAGCATGGGGAGGGGGTCCTCGCGCCACCTTTTACGAGGGAGCCGGGTTTGGTCCCCTAATACATCGTTTAACCTCACGCTGTCGCTGGGAAGGATAACAATTTCACCCTGATAAGCGGTGTCTGTCCGAACAATTTCCCCTTTGGATGGAATACGCATCTCTGTGATTTTCAGCTTTTCTCTCCCGGCCAGGGCCACCGTATCCCGCAGGCGCAGCGTTCCGCTGTATAACCGTAGATAGACACGCCGCTGGCCGCAATCGGTGTACTCAACCTTGAAAACGCTGCCGCATAGGGCGGCGCCCCCCTGTTCCCCAATCGGTTGGAACAGCCCTGTCACCGCATCCATCAACGGTTGAATGCCAAGGCCATTTTTGGCGCTGCCATGATAGACTGGGAACAGGGAGGCGTCTTGAACCCGCTGCTGTTCCTCCCGCGCAAGTTTTTCCCGGCTGATTGGTTCTCCTGCGATATACTTTTCCAATAATTCATCGTTATTTTCGATGACCGCATCCCATGCTTCTATGTCGGTATTTTCCTCCAGGACTATTTCCGGGGACAGCGACACCGTCTGCTTGATGATAATATCGGCGGAGAGCTTATCCCGAACAGACTGAACCACGCTCTGCAAATCAACGCCAGCCTGGTCGATCTTGTTGATAAAGATAACGGTGGGAATGTTCATTTTCCGCAGGGCATGGAACAGAATACGGGTCTGGGCCTGCACGCCATCTTTAGCGGAGATCACCAAGATGGCCCCATCTAAAACAGCCAAAGAGCGGTACACCTCCGCCAAAAAATCCATGTGGCCGGGCGTATCCACAATGTTAACTTTACATCTGTGCCACTGGAAGGAAGTGACTGCCGCTTGAATGGTAATCCCACGCTGCCGCTCCAAAAACATGGTGTCCGTCCTCGTTGTCCCTTTTTCGACGCTCCCCGGTTCTGAAATGGCTCCGCTGGCATATAGCAGGCTCTCCGTCAAGGTCGTCTTTCCAGCGTCTACATGGGCAAGAATTCCAATATTGATTATTTTCATGTGATTGTCCTCCCTTTACAGCCCCAAAGGGCATAAAAATCCCCAGCAGTAAAATACTTTTACCACTGGGGATTATAAGTTGCGGACATACACATATACAGCATACACCTGTTTGTGATTGCTGTTTTTGGGGATATGTCAAAATTGATAAGGCAAAAGTATTCTTAAATTGGGTACAAAAAACTAAGCCCCTACAAAAGGAGCTATCATAATCCTTTGTTCCCACTATTTGATTATAGTTTTATTTAAGAATACCTTGCCGCATATTTTTTACTCCTTTTCTGGATTAAATCATTGTATCACATCAGTTTTAGGAAAGCAAGTACCTAAAAGAAATTTTTCTTCCCCTTATATGTAACAATCATACCGGCTTCCTAGCGTTCAGAATGTTTTCTGCTGTCTGCTGTGGTGTTTGGTTGGAATTGTCCAACCAAAAGCCGATCCGTGGTGTTGTCTGCATTTTACTAAATACAAATTCAATGTATACAGAAAGATATAAGGAGTGGGAGGGATTCCGCCGTAGTTGGCATTGTAGGAAAATCCAAAAGTTTAGATTTTCCCACAATGCTTATCTTTTGGTCTTTGGTTCGGAATAGTGTAGTGCTGGCGGTCTATCTCTTGTTTTCGGTTGCTTGCTTCCTTACCGTACATGAGCATTTTGCCAATGTTGATGCAGCAGCAAAAGCAGGCGGCAACGTGGGAATCATCTCCGTTGGATGGGATCCTGGTATGTTCTCACTGAACCGGTTATATGCCAATGCGATCCTCCCGGAGGGAAATGATTATACTTTCTGGGGAAAAGGCGTCAGCCAGGGACACTCCGATGCAATCCGCCGGATACCGGGTGTGAAAGATGCAAGACAGTATACAATCCCTGTCGATGCGGCACTGGCATCTGTCCGCAACGGAGAAAATCCGCAGCTTACGACGCGCCAGAAGCATACGAGAGACTGTTATGTCGTCCTGGAAGAAGGTGCAGATGCATCCGCAGTTGAAGAGACGATCAAGACCATGCCGAACTATTTTTCGGATTATGACACTACCGTACACTTTGTATCGGAAGAAGAATTACAGAAAAGCCACAGCAGACTTCCGCACGGCGGATTTGTACTGCGCAGCGGCTGTACCGGATGGGAACAGGAGAACAATCATCTGATCGAATACAGCCTGAAACTGGATTCAAATCCAGAGTTTACCGCCTGTGTGATTGCCGCATATGCAAGAGCCGCCTACCGGCTTGCAAAGGAAGGACAGGCTGGCTGTAAGACAGTGTTTGACATTGCACCTGCATATCTGAGTGCAAAAGACGGTGCAGCGCTCAGGGCCGAAATGCTTTAATATGATGAATAAGATTACTTATCTGATGATACTTTTTACAACAGTTTTCATTCTGCAGACGGGGACGGGAATCATTTCTCTCCCCGCTGCTTTTGATGATCAGGACATGTACCAGTCCCAGACTGTTGACAGGGAAAACCGTCATATGATTCGGACGGCAGATCATTCTATGGATGAACATGCGCTCCAGAATTCTATGTCGTCATACAGAGTCATCTTTCGGCAGGCATTAAAACAGTACCGCGGAAATCCGTGCCTGCATGACGGAGTCTCTGATCTTAATATGCCTCTGAACGTATACGTAATCTTGTTCGGCGGAGGCATCTTTTTGCTGTTCCTTTTTTTAACCCCGTTACCCCGCCAGTTTTGTATCAAACTGAATATCACCCATAAGTCAGACGGAAAAAAACGTCCGTGGTAAACTGCGCGTATCTATTCGGATATGCATCGGTTACTGATTCGACAAAATGACAATAATGGGAGAATATAATATGGAAATATCTGATATTTTAATACTGCTTGGCGGTCTTGCGCTGTTTTTGTATGGCATGCAGATGATGAGCAACGGTCTCGAAATGGCTGCCGGGAACAAGATGAAACGAATACTTGAAAAGCTGACCGCAAACAGGATCAAGGGCGTTGTGGCCGGAGCAGTGATAACAGCGGTGATTCAGTCATCTTCAGCTACGACTGTCATGGTGGTTGGTTTTGTCAATTCCGGGCTTATGACATTGAACCAGGCGGTGTGGGTGATCATGGGTGCAAACATCGGTACCACGATCACAGGACAGCTGATCGCGCTGGACATCGGTGTGATCGCACCGCTCATCGCGTTTCTGGGTGTTGCCACCATTCTTTTCGTGAAGAATGAAAAGGCAAAGCACATCAGTGAAATTTTTGCGGGCCTGGGTGTGCTCTTTATCGGCATGGATATGATGGGATCGGCGATGGTGCCGCTTCAGAACTCTGAAACTTTTATCCATTTCATGACGACATTCAGCAATCCTCTGATAGGCATTCTCATCGGTGCTGTTTTCACTGCGATCATCCAGTCCTCATCGGCATCGGTCGGTATTCTGCAGGCACTGGCGAGTACCGGTATGATCCCGCTCTCCAGCGCGGTTTACATACTGTTTGGTCAAAATATCGGAACCTGTATCACGGCTGTACTGGCCTCGATCGGCACGAAAGTGAATGCAAAGCGGACAACGGTCATACATCTGATGTTTAACATCATCGGCACGATTATATTTACAGTGATTTGTCTGGTGACACCGTTCACCATGCTGATGGAACACATAACCCCGGACAACCCGGTCGCTCAGATCGCGAATGTCCACACGGTATTTAATATCGTCACCACGCTGCTTCTGCTGCCGTTTGGAACGTATATGGCACGTCTGGCAGAGAAAATTCTTCCGGATAAACAAAGTGAACAGGAAGAGGTACTTCATCTGGAATACATACAGCCGTTTGAGAGTCATTATGCCATGGGGCAGGGAGCCCTGGTACTGACGCAGATTGACCATGAGGTTGAGCGGATGCGGATGATCGTCAGGGAGACAGTCTCCGGAAGCTTTGATGCTGTACTCCACAGCACCTCTCAGGGGAAAGAAGAGCTGGAGCAGAAGGAAGAGTATATCGATTACCTGAATGCAGAAATATCCCGCTATATCGTGTCTGTCATGCATCATGAAATGGCAGTGGAAGATTCCATTAAAATCAGCGGGTATTATAAGATCCTGGGCAATCTGGAACGGATCGGAGACCATGCTATGAACGTCCTGGGTTACGCCGTGAGCATGAAGAAAAAGGAAATTGTTTTTTCTGATCAGGCAAAACAGGAGATCATGACTATGAAAGAGATGAGTCTTCGGATACTGGACGACGTGGCCGGCAGCAATGTTGCAGATCTGAAAACCATGCTTGAGAAGACTTCCCGTGATGAGCAGAAGATAGACGATATTCGAAATGAGTATCTGACACAGCAGATTGAGAGAATCGGCAAAAGTGAATGCATCGCTGATGCAGGCATTTTCTTTTCAGAAATGCTGACAGATTTTGAACGGATCGGTGATCATGCGCTGAATATCGCAGAGCAGTATTATGGAATGTTGACAAGGGTTGTCTGACTTGAAGGAAAGGGATGCATATATGAGGGATTTTTCTATCATAAAAGCGTTGGTGGGAGAAAGTGTAACGGAAAATGAACTGAGATTTGTAGACTGTTACGTACACCCGAAGCTGGGATTATTTATACCAAGTGTGGGGACTTGCCAGTATGCCCAGAGGCAGGGACATACGCATCCCTCCTATATGATCACTATTTTGTTTTCGGTGGAGGAGTCCGGTGTGACACCGAAGATCAGCATTGAGAGAAATCACTATCTCGCATCCGTTATATCACCGGATGTTCCTCACACTGATTTTTCTGATGAATTTATCCACTATTACTGTATTCTGATTGACAGGGACTACTTTGACAGTCAGTATCGGCTTTACACAGCAGAAATGCCATATTTCAACGATCTGCAGTTTGCCCTGTGCAGTGATATTTTAAAAACACTCAACACGTTTGCCTTTGAATACAGCAAGCAGATGCCAAACTCGGACCTCACCCTGGAGGCACAGGTTACGGTCATCACACATTGGATCATCCGGAGCATCCTGGGTGAGAATCTGGATCTGCGCATGATTTCCTCAAATTACGCCGTTGCCCGCGCCCAGCATTATATGGAACAGCATTTTGATAAAAACATCGCGGTCGAGGACCTGGCAGGGTTAAATCACATGTCATCCTCCAGCTTCAACCGGATATTTAAGAATGAACTGGGAGTGACGCCCATCAAATATCTGATCGAAATCCGGATTGAGAAGGCGAAAAAACTGCTGCGCAGAAATGATATTCCCATAATCGAGATCGCATCCAGATGTGGTTTCGGGAGCAGCGCTCATTTTGCTTCGAATTTTAAGCGCCTGGCAGGAGTGACTCCTTCAGAGTATCGAAACACTTACCGGTACGGAGGCTGAAAGCTGCATGTTTTTTGAAAGTTTTTAATTGTAATCTGAAAGATAAATAACTCCATTCGGACTAAAATACAGTTACAGACCAAAAGGAGGATCAGATTATGATGACTAAAAATGAAATATTTCAGCTGATGAATACAAATCCTGTGTTCCATCTGGCAACGATGGACCGGGATCAGCCAAGAGTCCGGGGGATGCTGTTATTCCGGGCAGATGAAAACGGGATTATCTTTCACACTGCATCTACAAAGGATGTGTACGAACAGATTCAGAAAAATCCGAAAGTTGAATTATGTTTTCAGGGCAACGGCAGCCAGATCCGTGTGACAGGGGTACTGGAACACGTCGAAGACGCAGCTTTGCGGGAGGAGATCTTTCAGCATCCTACCAGGGAGTTTTTACGGGCGTGGAAGGACAATGGCATTGATGGGCTGCTTCAGGTCTTCGTTCTGAAAAACGGAACAGCGACAGAATGGACGATGGAGACAAATTTCGAGGACAAGCAGTATGTGGAATTATGATACAAAAGACTGAGACGACGGCACAGCGCACCTGCGGTTATGAAACTGCAGGTGCGTTGTTTATTTAAAGAAAAGTATTGCATGGAATTTGATTATCTCTTATGATGGAAACATCAATTGAAGCCAGAGACCGGCAGGGGAGGAGGCATTTACATGTTTATGGGAGGTTTTGAAATGATGTTCAGCCTGGTTTTCGTGGTGGTGGCAGGTGTCATCATCTTCATAGTGGTTAAGAGTGTCAGCGAGTGGCATCAGAATAACAATTCTCCGCAGCTCACCGTTGAAGCTGTGATCGTGTCCAAACGCACCGATACCACACATCATCAGCAGGCAAATGGGGGGGATAGTTCCGGTGCACATGGATATACGATGATCACTGACACTACGTATTATGTGACATTCCAGGTGGGTGACAGCAGGGACCGTATGGAGTTTCATGTAACCGGACGCGAATACGGCCTGCTTGCAGAAGGTGATCACGGGAAACTGACATTTCAGGGGACACGTTATCTGGGGTTTGAACGAGCGGGTTGACAGCAACAGCCAGTTGCTTGTCCGGCTGCCCGGTCAGATGTTAAACTTTTAAAAAGGAGGTATTTAAAATGGATTTTAAGGATATTATACTGGAACTGCGCAAAAGTCTGAAATTATCACAGGATGAATTTGCAGACATGCTGTTTGTCACAAGACAGGCTGTATCCAGGTGGGAGAACGGAGATACCGTTCCCAGTACAGATACGCTGAAATTGATTGCGGAAACGTTTCATGTGTCGGCGGATTATCTGTTGGGATATCCGGCCGGACTCTGCCAGAGCTGCGGCATGAACCTGGAACACGACGGTGATAAAGGGACAGAGAAGGATGGCAGCAAATCCGAAGAATACTGCGTATTCTGCTATCAGCAGGGTGCGTTTACCCAGAATATCACGATGGAAGAGTTGATTGAACATAACCTGCAGCATCTGGATGAGTGGAACAAATCGGCGGGATTGCAGCTGACAAAACAGGAGGCCAGAATGCAGCTCATGCAGTTTTTGCCAACATTAAAGCGCTGGAGCGCATAATCAGTAAATTTATCTCGAATAGTATCACATCTTTCAAGAAATTCCGGTGATCGACTGTTAAAATGAGGGATAAGCCAAAGACAACTCATGAAAGCAGGTAAGGAGAGAAAAATATGGATGTGAAAGATGACAAATGTGTGATGGTGATTGACGAAAATCTGCCCTCCGGTCTGATTGCGAACACAGCGGCAATTCTGGGAATTACGATGGGAAAGAAAATGCCGGAAGTGGTTGGCAGTGATGTTGCGGATAAGACAGGCAACCTTCATCTGGGAATTATCGAGTTTCCAGTTCCGATACTGAAGGGAAACCCGGTTTCCATTAAAGAAATCAGGAAGAAGCTGTATACAGAAGATTTTTCTGATCTGCTGGCTGTGGACTTTTCAGGGCTGGCACAGGGCTGTAAGACATATGATGAATTTACGAATAAAATGCAGCAGGCTGAAGGGGCTGATCTTCAATATATGGGGGTTGCGATCTGCGGTCCGAAGAAAAAAGTCAATAAACTGACCGGCAGTATGCCGCTGCTGCGCTGAAGGCACAAATAGCTGTAAACAGAAAAAAATTTCTAAGATTTTGTATTAGATAAGCGTCATGGAGCAAGAGTTCCTGATGCTTTTCTTATTTTATGATAACAATACCGCCATATTAACATTGATACAATATGATTTCAGACGTATAATATAATCTAAACGACTAAGTCAGGAGTGATATTATGGGATTACAAAAATGCGGGCTGAATTTGAACCGTGTATCCAGGGAGCTTCAGCCACATGGAACATATGATTTTCCCTGTGCCGGATACGCATCCTTACATACAGATAAGCCGGAAGATGCGATTCCCTGGCATTGGCATAAAGAAATCGAAATAATATACGTGAGAGACGGAACAATCAAACTGCAGATACCCGCCAAATCATTTCTATTAAAAAAGGGCGATTGTATTGCGATCAATTCCAATATCCTTCATTATGCGGCGACGGATGACTGCTGCCAGTTACATTCCTTGGTTTTCAGTCAATCATTAATTACCGGAAGCAACGATTCAGTATTTTCGAAAAAATATATGCATCCGCTGATATCTTGTACTTCGTTCGATATGTGTTTTGTTAATTCAGACGGAAAACAGGATATCAAGGACCAGTTTATGACTGCTTTTGCATCTCTGGCGGAGGACATGCCCGGTTTCGAATTCGTTGTGAGAGAAAAGCTCTCCAGAATATGTTTATTCCTGTATCGTCAATTTGAGCAGGAGATCGCAAACTGTGATATTGCTCTCAATCAGGACAATCAGCGCATTCAAACAATGCTGAATTACATTCATGAACACTTTGCCGAACAGTTAACATTATCTGATATTTCCAGAACAGCTGATATAGGAGAACGAGAGTGTTTACGATGCTTTCGGCGGACAATACAGCTTCCGCCTATGCAGTATTTATTAAAATATAGAATTGTGCAGGGTGCAGCATTACTTATACAACATCCCTCTGCCAGCATTTCGGAAATTGCAGTACACTGCGGGTTTGACAGTCCAAGTAATTTTGCCAAAATGTTTCGGCGCTTTTATAGCTGTTCGCCCAGAGAATATAGAAAAAAACAATCCAATGAGTCGTTTTCATTATAGTATTGGGCGCTTTTCTTAAGGAATCTGATAAAAGCTCAGGATATAATCAACTCATGATTTAAGCCGAAGAGAAAGTGATTACTGGATAGAATACAGCACAGATACAGACCTGCAGATTAAGATTACAGCCTGTCAATGGAAAGCACACAAGTAAAGGAAGAGGAATATCGATATGGTCATTCATCACGCCGCGTTGTATGTAAAAGATCTGGAACGCGCAAAATTATTTTTTGAAACATATTTTCAGGGCGAATCAGGGAGCAGGTATCACAATGCAAAGACAGGATTCACCTCATACTTTTTATCATTTGGAGATGGCGCCAGGCTTGAGATCATGCATAATCCGGAAATTTCAGAACATGATGGCAAGAAACAACAGACCGGGTATGATCACATAGCTTTTAGTGTTGGATCTGAAAAAAATGTTGACCGGTTAACAAAACAGCTGAGGAAGGATGGTTTTACTGTCATCAGCGGACCAAGGACAACAGGAGATGGGTATTACGAGAGCTGTATTTTGGAGGAGGAAGGCACCCGTATTGAAATAACTGTGTAGCAACAGATATCACATGCGGTCACAAAATGTGGTCATCAGGAATCTTCTTTACATTTCACCATATATATAAGGATGGAAATGTAAAGGAGATTTTTGTATGCCAAATCCCATTTTGCTGCTCACGGTTCTGCTGACACTTGGCGTCATCTTCGTCAACGGGTGGACGGATGCCCCTAATGCGATTGCTACGTGTATTACGACAGGGTGTTTGAGCGAACGCACCGCGATCTGGATGAGTGCGGTTTTTAATTTTCTCGGAGTTCTTGTCATGACAAAAATTAACAGCTCTGTCGCGGCTACCATAAGCAACATGGTGGATTTTGGAACCGATACCCGATACGCACTGATCGCCCTGTGTGCGTCGCTGTTCTCCATCGTTGTGTACAGCGCGGCGGCTTCTTCTCTTGGCATTCCAACCAGTGAAAGCCACAGTCTGATCGCAGGACTGTCAGGTGCGGCGATTGCGATACAGCACGGAATCGGCGGCATCAATATGACAGAGTGGATCAAAGTGTTCTATGGCCTGGCACTCAGCCTTGTGTGCGGATTTGCAGCCGGGTGGCTGATCTGCCGGCTGATCATGTTCCTCTGCCGGGATCTGGATTACGATAAAACGAACGCATTTTTCCGAAATGCCCAGATTTTTGGCGCGGCATCTATGAGCTTCATGCACGGTGCCCAGGATGGACAAAAATTTATCGGTGTGCTGTTTCTGGGATTTGCGTTCTACAGTGGACAAAACAGTGTCACTGGTGCGGTAATCCCTGTCTGGATGATGCTGGTGTGCAGCGCGGTCATGGCGCTCGGCACCAGTGTCGGAGGCAAAAAGATCATACAGGCAGTGGGAGCGGATCTCGTAAAGCTGGAACGCTACCAGGGATTTTCTGCGGACCTGGCGGGAGCGTTCTGCCTGCTGTTTTCCACCGTCTCCGGGATCCCGGTTTCCACTACCCATACGAAGACCTGTGCGATCATGGGGGCAGGGGCCGTAAAAAGCATCCGGGATATCAATTTTCATGTGCTTTGCGAAATGATGCTGGCATGGATCTTTACGTTTCCTGGGTGCGGCCTGATCAGTTACGCGATGACAGTGATTTTCCTGCACATTACCCATTGAAATTTACTACACTTAAGGTTAAGATAGAAAGAAAACTCAGGAGGAAAGTCACATGCCATACATAAAAACAAATGTATCCGTTTCCGTAACAGAAGAACAGGAAGAGAGTGTGAAAAACCGGCTCGGACAGATCATCACGCAGATCCCGGGGAAATCCGAAGAATTTCTGATGATTGAACTGGAGGATAACTGCCGTTTATATTTCGGAGGGAATCAGGATGGTCCCACCGCGTATGTGAAAGTGGAAGTCTTCGGCAGCCTGTCTGATGAATACAGCCTTATGCTGACCAAGGATATCTGCGGTATGCTGGAAGAAGAGCTGCAGATTCCCCGGAACAGAGTGTATGTGAATTATGAGAGCTTTATTCAGTGGGGCTGGAATGGGAAGAATTTTTAAAAATGAATAAATTTTAAGAAGAAAGATGCACACGGTAATGAACTATGTGCATCTTTCTTCTTTTGATGGACGTATGGATACGGTCGCTCTATCGCATCAGCTTGCGAAACGTCTTGGGTGAACACCCGATTTTGTCTGTAAAAATATTGGTAAAGCTGGCATTATTGGCGTAGCCCACTTCAAAGGCGATCTCCGTGATGCTTTTATGTGTCTGGACGAGCAGCAGCTTGGCTTTATTCATCCTGGCATTGGTGATGTATTCACGAGGAGAATAACCTGTTTCCTGTTTGAAAATACTGGAAAAATATGCCGGACTCAATCCCACGATCCTGGCGAGCTGCTCCATCGTGATATGCTTGTCAATATTTTCCTGAATATACATCAGGCTCTGGTCGATCGGCTTGTTCCTGACACCCTGATACATTTCTCTGGTCTGAAGCAGAAGCGTCAGAAATTTGTAGACTCTCAGTGAGGCATCGATGATGTTTTCTGTATCATTTTTCTCATAAAAATCTAAAGTATTTTTTAAAAGATTACCAATCAGATGGTTATTTTTTGAACTGATTCTGGGGCCCTTGGTGCTCAGTATGTAGTGGCAGATTTCTCTGGAGTTGGAGCCCTCAAATCCATAGAAATAAAACTCCAGTCCCTCGTAGGCTCTGTAATAATGGGGCTCCCGGCAGTCGATCAAAATGACTTCTCCCGGACCTGCATCGAAAATCTTATCTCTGAATTCCACATGGAACATCCCCTTTACTACATACATCAGCAGAAGAGTGGGATAGGTTTCTCTTCTTATATAGTAATTTTCTGAACAGTAATAATGTCCTGTCCAGGTAGGATAGAACAGCAATTCTTCCGCGAGCTTCGGAGGAAGAAATGCATGTTCTACAGACTTTTTATAGACGCCGGCGGTCAGGTTTTCAAATACTGATTTCACGCATATCCCTTCTTTCTTCAGGTGTTACTGTCATTATAACCCGCTGAGATTTAATCTCAACCAAAATCCTGCCTTATCTAAAACAAGATGAAGTTTAACGAAAACCAGAGTATGGGAATAGGTGAAATAATTTATATAATAGATAGTATGAAACAGTTGATAATTAAGTGAAAGAAAGGATGCAACAATCATGCACAATAGAATATCAAAGGAAGAGGCAGCACATCTGCGCACTCTGGCATTTCAGGTAAAAGAAATTTCCCAGGATCCGAAATGGAAAGAAAAAAAAGAGCTCTGGATAAAGCTCAATAAAATGGAAAAGACAAGACCGCTGGTGATCTTCCCGCCGGAATGCTGGCATGAGCTGGTTCCTGAGGAAACTTTGAGAGTGAAAGACCCTGTATTCAGGACATTAGAAAAAGAGCTGCGGATGAGAATATACCGTGCAGAGCATTTTGACGATGATGTTGTACTGACAGACGTTTTATATATTCCCTATGATACCCATGTGACAGACTGGACGGACGATCGTGTACGTCCGTATGATGACAGACCGGACCATGCAGCCTGTTTTCATCCATGTATCTGTGAGGTCAGTGACATTAAAAAGATGAAGCTTCCCGAACTTACAGTAGATGAAGAAAAGTCACAGGAGAACTTCGCACTCGCCAGGGAAATTTTTGGAGATATCCTGAATGTTGTGGAGGGAGAGCCGTTTACTGCATCCACTCACCAGTCCATCATGGGATGGGGAAACAGTCTGATCGATATCTGGTGTGAACTCAGAGGACTGGAGCAGGTGATGTATGATCTGTATGAAGAGCCGGAACTCACACACGAAGCCATGTCCATTCTGTACGAGGGACGCCTCGGATATCTGAAAAAGGGTATCGAGCTTGGAATCTGGAAGCTGAACAACAATGAATATATGGTAAATGGAACGGCCACAGCCTGCGGCTCCAACGGCCTGGCGTGCACAGACCTGCTCCCGGCAGAAGATTTTGACGGTACCGTCCGTATGAAGGACTTATGGGGATACTGTATGGCACAGGAATTTACCGCTGTTTCACCGGACATGCTGGAGGAATTCGTTCTTCCTTATCAGAACAGGCTTTCTGCACTGTTCGGTATGAATGCATACGGATGCTGTGAAAACATGAACAGGAAATACGATGCAGTGGCAAAATATATACCGAACCTCAGGCAGATCGCAGTCAGCGCATTTTCAGACATTGACATTGCCGCTGAAAAGATCGGAGGGAAATATGTGATGAGCTGGAAACTCAATCCGACGGATGTTTTCCATACCTTTGACGAAAAGCGTATACACGATATGATTGCCCACGGCATGGAAGTATCCAGAGGAAATCCGCTGATCGTGGAACTTCGGGAGGCACAGACATGCTGCGGACATATTGAATACGGAGCTTCCTGGGTTAATATCTGTATGGATCTTGCACGGAACTATGAATGATCATGTAAGTTGTAAAGGAGGAGGGAAATGGAGAGAGAAAAAGGAAAGAACGTGCTGGAATTAAAGAACATCTCCAAATCGTTTCCTGGGGTAAAGGCACTGGATAACGTCAGCTTCGCGGTCGAGGAGGGCACGGTGCATGTGCTCGCGGGCGAGAACGGAGCCGGGAAATCCACACTGATCAAGATCATCAACGGGCTGTACGTGGCAGATAAAGGCGACCTGTTCCTGTACGGAAAAAAGATCACGGCGCATAACCCCAGGTATATGAACAGCATCGGCGTGGCGACCATCCATCAGGAGTTAAGCCCGGTACTGGACCTGACGATCGCAGAGAACATCTTTCTGGGCCGTGCACCGCTGACAAGGATTGGGACAATCCAGTGGAAAAAGATGTATGCCCAGGCGCAGGAGCTGATCGACAACTTCGGGTTCCACTACGATGCCAGGCGGACCATGCGTTCCCTGACGGTATCGGACATGCAGATCATCGAGATCATCAAGGCAATCTCCGTAAATGCGAAGGTCATCATCATGGATGAACCCACTTCCTCGATCACGGAGAGCGAGGTGGAGGTGCTCCATGAGAAGATCCGGATGCTGAAAAAGCAGGGGATCAGCTTCATCTATATCTCCCACAAGCTGGATGAGATCGGGCAGATCGGGGATATGGTGACGATCCTGCGGGACGGGAAGGCGATCTCGACCCATAAGGTCGGGGAGATCACGACGGATGAGATCATCGCGAAGATGGTCGGCCGTGAGATGACGAACGTGTACCCGCCGAAACACCCGAAGATCGGCGATACGATCCTGGAAGTGAAGAACCTGACGCGGGAGGGCGTGTTTGAGAACGTGTCGTTTACCCTGCGTGCGGGGGAGATCCTTGGGATGTCCGGGCTGGTAGGGGCAGGGCGTACGGAAGTGGCGAGGGCGGTCTTCGGGCTGGATAAGCTGCAGTCGGGAGAGATCTGGCTGAAGGGGAAAAAGGTGGAGATCCGCCGTGTGCCGGATGCGATCCGGGCGGGGATCATCTACCTGTCGGAGGACAGGAAGGGCGAAGGCCTGGTGCTGTGCCGCTCGATCGGGGAGAATATCGCGCTGGCGAACCTGAAGCATTTCAGCCGGGGATTTTTGCTGAACCGGAAGCAGGAGGACAGGGAGGCAGCACAGATGTCCGAAAAGCTGACCGTCAAGGCGCCGTCGATCAAGACGAGCGCAGGGTCTTTGAGCGGAGGGAACCAGCAGAAGGTGGTCATCGCGAAATGGCTGCTGCAGAACCCGACGGTGTTCATCATGGACGAGCCGACGAGGGGAATCGACGTCGGTGCGAAGTATGAGATCTATAAGATCATGTGCGACCTGGCCCAGCAGGGGGCAGGGGTGATCATGATCTCGTCTGAGCTCCCGGAGATCATCGGTGTCTGTGACCGGGCACTGGTCATGGCGGAAGGCCGGATCACCGGGGAGGTGCAGGGGGACGACCTGACGCAGGAAAGGATTATGAGTTTTGCAATAGGAGGGCAGGCATGATGGTGAAGAGTAAAAAAGGCAGTTTTTCGGTGGCTGAATTTTACAGTAAATTTGGGATCGTATTGATCTTTGTATTGTTGTTTGTGATAATGTCGGTCGTGAACCGCAACTTTATTTCGGGCGTGAACTTGAGGAACGTTGTCCGCCAGGTCGTGGTCATCACAATCCTGGCATGCGGGGAGCAGCTGATGCTGATCTCGGGAATGGTCGACCTGTCGCCGGGGCGAGTGCTGGCGTTTGCAGGAACGCTGTCGGCGTACTGCATGATGAAGACGGGAAATTTGTTCCTGGCGCTGGTGGTAGGCCTGGCATGCGGACTGCTGTTCGGTGCGATCAACGGCGCGCTGATCACGGCGTTTGACATACCGCCGTTCATCGCAACGCTGGCATCCATGCAGATGGCGGACGGAGCGATCATGGCGTTCACGGGGGGCCAGAACTATTCGAACCTTCCGGCATCCTTTAACTTCCTGGGACAGGGGTACATCGGGTTCATCCCGTTCCCGGTGGTGATCATGATCCTCGTGCTGATCATCACGTACATCATACTGGCATGGACCCCGATGGGGAGGTCGTTATATGCGATTGGAGGAAACCAGGCGGCAGCGCTGGCGTCGGGTATCCGTGTAAAGAGGTCCAAGTTCTTCGCGTGTGCGTTCGGCGGAGTCTGTACGGGGCTTGCAGGAATCCTGCTGATGGCGCGGATGAGTTCGGGGCAGCCGGCAGCCGGTGAAGGGATGGAGATGGATGCGATCACGGCGGTCATCGTCGGCGGAACAAGTATGAGCGGAGGTGTGGGGAATATCCTGAATACCATCGTGGGCTCCCTGATCATCGGTATCATAAAGAACTTCATGAACCTGCAGAACATCAACTCGTCGTTCCAGGACATCGTACTCGGTATCCTGATCTGTGTGGCGGTTATCATCGATGTTCAGGTCCGTAAGGCAAATACAAAGTAAATCATACACAATAAAAAAGGAGAAGAAAGATGAAAAGAAGATTACTGGCAATTGGAATCACGGCAATGATGGCAGTCTCCATGTTTGGGTGCGGGCAGAAAGAGGCGGCAGACACAACAGATGCGCCGGCTCCGGCGGAGACGGAGGAAGCAAAAGAGAATGAAGAGGCGCCGAAGGCCGCAGATGATGCAGAGAAGGACGAAACGCCGGCGGCGGATTTACTTGACTGGGAACAGGAACTTGCCAAAACGTATGCGGTTAACGGGGATGAAACATTCACCTGGGGATATATTACGATGAGCTTTACGGATACCTTCTGTGCCAAAGTCCAGGAAGAGGTAGAAAATTATACAAAAGAAAATTATCCGAATGTGAAACTGAATGTTGCCGATGGAAAGAATGATGTCAATACACAGATGGAGCTTATGGAAAACTTTATCACTCAGGGGGTGGACGCGATTCTGCTGACTCCCGTTGACTCAGACGGCGACGTGGCTGTGTGCGGTCTTGCCCAGGAAGCCGGTATTCCAGTCATCAACATCACAGCTGAGCCGAACTGTACAGAGGAAGATCACTTCTTTATCGGGTCAGACCATTATCTGTCCGGACAGCTGCAGGCAGAGTATCTGATTGAAAATGTAGATGATTCTGAAACATTAAACTTGTGTTATCTGGAAGGAAGCAATGGTTATACCCATACAACGCTCAGAAAAGAAGGGTTCTTTGAAACTCTGGACAAAGCGGGCTACAACTACGAACTGCTTGCAAGTCTGGAGGGGGAATACCTGAGAGATAAGGCTATGGATATCACAGAGGACTGGATGGTTCAGTACGGGGACAAGATTGATGTCATCGTCGCAGCCAATGATGAAATGGCAATGGGAGCACTGCAGGCAGAACAGGCTGCAGGAGTGACAGGGATTATCAACTGTGGCATCGATGCCAATGATGATGCGAAAAGGGCCGTTTCAGAAGGCACATTTGGCTGTACGGTATTCCAGAATGCGGTAAAACAGGGACAGTGGGGAGCAATTGCTGCATATTCCGCTTGTGCTTCCGAGCTGCAGCCGGAGTTCATCGAAATACCGTATGAGCTGGTAACAAAAGATAATCTGGCTGATTATCAGTAACGATAATTTTATTTGCTGAAATCCTCCGCCTGCGTTATACTAACCGTATCATACAATGAATGGTTAAGGAGTTTTTATGAAAATAGAACGACTGATCGGGATTCTGTCCATTCTGCTGCAGCAGGAGAAGGTGACGGCTCCTTATCTTTCAGAAAAATTCGAGGTGTCAAGGCGCACCATCAACCGGGATATTGAGGCTCTGTGCAGGGCAGGCATTCCCATCGTGACGACGCAGGGGACAAACGGGGGGATTTCCATTATGGATGGATACCGCATTGACCGGACGCTTCTGACGGCATCGGATATGCAGGCTATTCTTACGGGACTTCGAAGTCTTGACAGCGTCAGCGGAAACAGAAAAATGAGACAGCTGATGGAAAAATTGTCCGCAGAGAATCCGGACATACTCACTTCCAATGAGCATATTCTGATCGATCTTTCTTCCTGGTATAAATCGCTGCTGGCGCCGAAGATCGAACTGATACAGACTGCGATCGCACAGCGTGAAAAGATTACATTTTCCTACTTCGCCCCGGTCGGAAACAGCATCCGGACGATAGAACCTTATCTGCTGATATTTAAATGGTCTTCCTGGTATATCTGGGGAAGATGCTGTCAGAAACAGGATTTTCGCCTGTTCAAGTTAAACAGGATGCTTGAGGTGGAGAGTCTCGGGGAAGTATACGAACCAGTTCCTTTTTCCGTGCCCGATCTGTCTCCGGAACACGTCACACCACCGCTAATTTCCGTCAGGGCACTTTTTGAACAGGAGATGAAATGGCGGCTGATCGAGGAATATGGACCGAAATGTTTTACGGAACGGGAAGACGGAAAACTGCTGTTTACATTTGGCTTTTCCGATCAGGAAAACCTGTTCAGCTGGATTTTCAGCTTTGGCGATAAGGTAGAACTGCTGGAGCCGGAATGCCTTCGGGAAGAATTTGTGCAGCGCGCAGAAAAGCTGCTTCAGAGATATCATACGTAAATAGAACAGGAAAAGAGAGGGGATGTCCTCTCTTTTTCTGTTTTATATTACCACAAATCAGCAAAAATTTCAAGACTGGTACTGGCTGCGGCGCGGCGTTATAATCATCAGATTAAGATCACAGGGAGGCATTTCAATGAAAGATAAAGATTGGATTTTGCTCATGTCAGATCAGAATCAACTGACAAAGGTGCTGGAGGCTAATCAGTATACGGAAAGATTCGGACTGGTCTTGTCACAGGAAGATGCACAGCTTCTGGTAAGGGAGAGGAGTGAGGTATTAAGAGCCGAAAAGCGTGTGGAGTTTGGCGAAGGAATCCTGCCGCAGCTGATTTTCGTATTCTGCGATTCTCAGTATATCGATCAGAATAATTATGTGGAAACCTTAAAGCGGCTGCAGGAGATTTTTTATTTGTATAAGAATGAGA
This sequence comes from Ruminococcus gauvreauii, assembly GCF_025151995.1. Taxonomy (NCBI): domain Bacteria; kingdom Bacillati; phylum Bacillota; class Clostridia; order Eubacteriales; family Oscillospiraceae; genus Ruminococcus; species Ruminococcus gauvreauii. Next base: position 4,122,319 of record NZ_CP102290.1, on the reverse strand, counting down.
TGCTGGATGAAATCACAGATGCGGAACTTCTGGAATTTATGAAAGAGCAGTTTGAGACGGTTTGCTTCGGAGATCTGGATTACCTGGAAGGTACATGTCTTGACATTTTTTCACAGGCCATTCGGGCAGGGTACAGGGGATACCGGAATACAAACAGCGGAGGTGAGTTCCATAAAATGGACATTGTTAAGCGATGGGATAAGGATGTTTTTCTGCAGGCGCTGGATGAATTGATGTGACGGAGGATTGTGATGGATAATACGATGGAAGAGTTGATTCCTGTAGTGGCAGGACTTGCCGGGAAATTTACCTCGAAAGAGAGTACATCGATCACCTATGAAAGGGCAAATCAGCTGATGGAGGCAGTGATTTACTGCATCAACGAGTGCACGGACGAAAATACACTGACTTCAGATATGAAACTCTCCGCCGGGAAGGCATATCAGCTGGGATATGAAAGGGTCCTTGAAAAGGTAAAGACGGCGCAGGAACAGTACAATGCGATGATTTCAGATTTCTGTGCATATGGAAATGAAAACTATCATGATACCGTTACCAAAGCACTCCCTGGTTTTTTTCTATATTATGATGCCAGATTCGCCCCGCAGGAGACGGTCATTACCATGGACTATCCGACCCTTGGGTCAGGGATAAATGCCACAGGCATTGATGCCATAGAACACTATATCATCGGCATCAGCCTGGAACAGCGTTTTCTGAACAGGCTGCCGGCTGATTACGTGTGGGGCACGTTATCACGTTTCCAGCCGGATTACCAAAGAGAGTTCTATAATATCAGCAGCATCATACTCAGACACCTTCTGGTCTGTATGCTGATCTGCCGAAAACCGGGAACGCCAAAACGCAGACTGGACTATGAAAAGCTGAAGCAACTGGTTGAGCTGTCCGATAAAAAGCAGTTGGAACAGCGTATCTTGCAGTTGCTGGAAACTCTGGTCAGGGACCAATACGGAAGTGACCGGAATTTATATCATTATCTGGAGCAGGACATTACGGATTTTGTGACCTGCCTGAAACTCGGTGCCAAGACCGGAAGCCTCCGGTATCTTTTATAATTTCCCACGTGTCTTTTTTACAGTAAAAAACAAACGATATCAGCCCTGGTGCGTTAACCTTTATCTACGCATATAAATCAAATCAATTATACCGTTATATGTCTGTGTATTATAAAGTTTCAATTTTATTTCGTTTTCCATGTTGCTAAAAAGGCGAATTCCATTACCCAGCAGAGTAGGAATAACGGAAATGTAGTATTTATCAATCACATTTTTACTTACCAACTGCTGAATAAGATTTGCACCGCCACAAATCCATATGTCTTTTCCTGCTTCTTTTTTCAGCCGTTCCGACAATACGACAGGATTTTCACTTGTGAAACGAATTTGTTTAGAAGAATTATACTCTTTATGTGTCAATACATAAGTTGTAAATTCATGATAGACCCATTCTTTTGGAGAAAGCTCGGTAACAATTTGATGATAAGTATTCCACCCCATTAAAACGGTATCTATATCTTTTGTAAATTCTGTATAAGTGTCAATAGTTTCATCATCTCCGTGACCGTTTAACCAAGCTACCCCGCCATTACTGTCCGCAATATATCCGTCAAGGCTCATGGCAATAAATAAAATTATTTTTCTCATGTTTCCTCATTTCTTTGCTTTCTTACTTTATTGTTCAGTTTCAATTTGCCTGTGTGTATATTATATCATTTCCCTTAAACATTGTCATATGACCGTGTGAGCTGATTCAGCAATTTTTTGGGAAACAATGATGTGATATTGGGGTCAAAAGGTTTTTTGACCTTTTGACCCTGGCATCATGACATATAGATGTCATGTTTGCTGTGATATCATGAGGTTATAAAATCTGTAAAGGAGATGAAATAATTATGGCTTCAAATCTTGAATTTGTGCAGTTCGTGACCGATCAGCTTGGGGATGCAGGAAACATTACCAGCAAAAGAATGTTTGGTGAATACGGACTTTACTGTAATGGGAAGTTTTTTGCTGTCATCTGCGACAATCAGTTCTTTATAAAAATCACAGATGCCGGACGGGAAATCTGCGGCGATTTTGACGAGGTGCCTCCTTATGAAGGGGCGAAACCCTATTTCCTGATAGAAAATTTAGACGACCGTGCATTTTTAGCACAGCTCGCGGCTGCCACCTGCAGTCAGCTGCCTGATCCGAAACCGCGGAAGAAGAAAGACACGAAAGAGAGATCCGCAAAAACCGGGGAAACATCATTGAAGACTGGCGGGAAGCTGGATTACAAAAAAGTGTACAGGGATTTATATCTGCCCAAAAGTACACCCGCAGTGATTGACGTACCGGAAATGACGTTTATTATGGTGGATGGAAGAGGAAATCCCAATACATCAAAGAGCTACCAGAATGCTGTGGAAATCCTGTATGGACTGTCATTTACCATTAAAATGAGCAAACTAAGCGGCAATCAGCCGGAAGGATATTTCGAATATGTGGTCCCTCCTCTGGAAGGGCTCTGGAAACTGGACGGTGCAGTTTTTGACGGACGCGGTGCCATTACCGATAAGGACAGGTTCTGCTGGACTGCTATGATCCGACAGCCGGAATTTGTCACGGAAGAGGTATTTGAATGGGCAAAGGAGAGCCTGTTAAAAAAGAAACCTCATCTTGATTTTTCCGCAGTAAGACTGGAAATATTTACAGAGGGCCTGTGCTGCCAGGTCATGCACAGGGGATCGTACGACGAGGAACCAGCGACGATCGAAAAGCTGGAAGCATTCATCTCGGAACACGGGTATCAGTGTGATATTTCGGAAAAGCGTCTGCACCATGAGATCTATCTGGGAGATCCGAGAAAGACGAAACCTGAGAATCTGAAAACCGTGCTCCGCCATCCGGTGAGACCTGTTTATTGAGATTAAATATTAAAATTGAATTTTTTTTGCAAATGTAATGCAATAATTTCCAAAATATAGTATAATATTTGCATAAAAATAAGGAACAGGAGGGCAATTTATGGGACGTTTTACATTACCGAGAGACCTTTATCACGGAAAGGGATCGCTGGAGGAACTGAAAAACCTGAAAGGCTCGAAAGCCGTACTGGTAGTCGGCGGCGGATCCATGAAACGTTTTGGTTTTCTTGACAGGGCCGTTGAGTACCTGAGAGCGGCCGGCATGGAGGTGGAACTCTTTGAAAATGTCGAGCCGGATCCAAGCGTGGACACTGTTATGCGCGGTGCCGCGATGATGCAGGAATTTGGTCCGGACTGGATTGTAGCCATGGGAGGAGGCTCACCGATCGATGCTGCCAAAGCAATGTGGGCATTTTATGAGTATCCGAAAACCTCTTTTGAAGATCTGATCACACCGTTCAGCTTCCCGACATTACGTACGAAAGCCAGATTCTGTGCGATTCCTTCAACATCCGGAACAGCCACGGAAGTAACAGCATTCAGCGTTATCACAGACTACAGCAAAGGTATCAAATATCCACTCGCTGACTTTAATATCACACCGGATGTAGCGATCGTTGATCCGGAACTGGCGGAGAAAATGCCTCCTAAGCTTACGGCTCACACCGGCATGGATGCGATGACGCATGCGATTGAAGCTTATGTATCCACACTCCATTGCGATTATACAGATCCTCTCGCCCTTCATGCGATTAAAATGGTACATAATGACCTGAAAGCTTCCTATGACGGTGATATGGAAGCACGTGACCGCATGCACAACGCTCAGTGCCTGGCAGGAATGGCATTTTCCAATGCACTGCTCGGAATCGTACATTCGATGGCTCACAAGACGGGGGCCGCTTATACAGGCGGACACATTGTGCACGGCTGTGCCAACGCAATGTACCTTCCGAGAGTGATCCAGTACAACGCGAAGGTTCAGGAAGCCGCTGTTCGCTACGCTGAGATCGCAGACTTCATCGGTCTCGGAGGGGACAGCACGGATGAAAAAGTCGCGGCACTGGTAGCTGAGATTAAAAAGATGAATGCTTCCCTGGATATTCCGGATTCCATCAAAGAATACGAAGGCGGCATCATCGATGAGAAAGAATTCATGGAAAAACTTCCGGCTGTCGCAGAACTGGCGATCGGCGACGCCTGCACCGGTTCCAATCCTCGTGTTCCGGTTCAGGAAGAGATGGAAAAACTTCTCAAAGCCTGCTTCTATGGCGAAGATATCGATTTCTAAGTAAATGGATATGATGCCTGACGGCGTCATCATCATAAATGAAAGTCGATTGCTCCGTCTTTCGGGCTCCCGCAATCGCCGCCGGTATTCGCAATCCCCAAAAAGAAAATTTTTGGGGATTGCATTTTTTACGCAAACTGAGGATAATAAGGGTATCGAAAGACGAGGAGAGATGACAATCATGAAATTTGAGATTATCGAGGATTATATCACACAGTTTCCCATTTACCAGTATGCCCTTCTTGACACCCGGGAATTGGAATTCACGGACAAAGTGCGTACGATCTGTAAAAAAGAATGCTCCCGCTATGGAAGCTCCTGGTCCTGTCCGCCTGCAGTTGGATCAATTGAGAAATGCAGGGAAACCTGCCTGAAGTATCCAAAAGTACTGCTGTTTTCTTCCATTGCTGAAGTTGTGGATTATTCCGATATGGAACGTACACTGAAGTCAAAGCAGGAACATGAAAATATCACCAGGAAAATCGAGAAATTTCTCCGGCTGAATGCCGTTTCTTGTTATACACTGTCCACGGACTCCTGTTCTGCCTGTGAAAAATGTTCTTATCCAAAAAAATCATGCGTTCATCCGGAAATTATGCATCCCTGTATTGAAAGTCACGGAATTGTACTGACAAACACCATAGAACAACATCATATGGATTATTTCCTGGGTGAAAACATGGTCATCTGGTTCAGTCTGATCTTCCTTGAGGATGTATAATCTGGAAAGGCATACATATACTATATAATAAACGCCGGGAGTTCTTAGAGACTTGAAAAAAATCCCTTCCCTGCAGCGGGAGCTGGTCAGATCGCTGCAGATACCGAAAGACCTTGCACTACAGGAATCGCTTGTGACCTTGAGCGGAAGCAGTGAGATACTCGTTGAAAACTACCGCAGGATTCTGGAGTATGAAGAAAACATCATCCGAATCCTGCTGAAAAAGGGACGAATGAGGATTGAAGGAGAACATCTGTGCATCGCTTACTACAGCCGGGATGAAATGAAAATTACAGGGTTTATCCAGGCTGTTTTTTTTGACCGGTAGAGAGATACTTTCCGGGGATATAGGATATGAGGTGAGAATTTGATCCAGCAGTGTCTGCGTTACGCCAAAGGGTATGTACATATCAATTTTTACGGCGAGGAAAAAGAGCGGTTTTTAAACCTCTGTTCTGCAAATGATATTATCCTGTGGAAACTGATGCCGCAGGGCGAAGGGCAGATGGCCTGCATGAGCATCTCGGACTTTAAAAAACTTCGTCCGATATCCAGAAAAACGAAAATCAAAATCAGAATTGCAAAAAAACGAGGATTGCCCTTCTTTTTTCAAAAAAGCCGAAAAAGAAAGGCATTTTTTCTTGGAATCCTGTGTTTTTGCGCTCTCATCTATACGCTTTCTCTGCGCATCTGGAATATTCATGTAGACGGCAACATCACGTACAGCACACAGACGGTGTTGAAATATCTGGAACAGGAAAATATTCGGCACGGGATTCTGAAGAAGTCTGTCAACTGCGCCGAGGTGGCTTCCATGCTCCGGCGGGAATTCCCAAACATCACGTGGGTATCCGCCCGGATAGAAGGAACACGGCTTTTTCTTGAAATGAAAGAAAACTATAATCAGGAGCAGGAACAGCAGACGGTAGACCAGGAGAGTACTCCGTTGGATATCGTAGCAAAAAAAAGCGGAACGGTCATGTCGATCGTAACGCGCTCCGGTGTTCCGCTTGTGAAGGTGGGAGATCAGTTTAAAAAAGGCGATATCCTGGTCTCCGGAACACTGGAGATTAAAAATGATGCCCAGGAGACCGTCGGTTATGAGTACACCAGTGCGGATGCTGACCTTTATGCCAGAACCTCTTATTCTTATTACGATGAGTTTCCCATGGAATACGAGGAGCGTATCTATACGGAGGACCAGAAAGACTCCTGGTTTTTTACTGTTATGAATTACCGCGTAGATATCGGACCGTCTCCCCCTGAAGATCAGCGGTACGACCAGGTAGCCACGACACATCCGCTGTACCTTACGGAGAACTTCGTTCTGCCTTTTACCTACGGCACGATACAGACGCTGCCGTATCAGATCGAGGTCAGACAGTATACAAAAGAGGAGGCTGCGACGAAGGCAAATGCCAATCTCTACATGTTTTTGAAGAATTTAACACAAAAAGGGGTAGAAATATACCGTAAAAATGTTAAAATAGACACATCGGAATCAACATGCATCACGAAAGGAAAAATCCAGGTGACAGAAAAAATCACAACCACAGCGCCTGTGAAGATTCAGGAAGTGATACCGGAAAGGACATCTGAAGAATGAACAGTATGATTGAAGCAGTAATGCAGATACCGGCCGAACATGAGACGAACATTTTCGGTCAGTTTGATGAAAACATTAAAAAGATCGAACGGACATTAAACGTGACCATGATTTCGCGGGACGGACAGCTGAAGATGATCGGGCCTTCCACCAATGTAAAAAAGGCCCGGAGTATTCTGGAACAACTGGTTACACTGGCTGAGCGCGGCAATACGATAACCGGCCAGCAGGTGGATTATGCGGTTTCTCTTTCGATGGAAGAGAAGGAGTCTGCAATCGTTGAGATGGATAAAGACTGTATCTGCCATACCATCAACGGCCGTGCCGTGAAACCCAAAACATTGGGGCAGAAACAGTATGTGGACAGCATACGGAAAAATATGATTGTATTTGGAATCGGACCGGCAGGTACGGGAAAGACCTATCTGGCGATGGCTATGGCGATCACGGCGTTCCGCAACGATGAGGTCAATCGGATCATTCTGACACGCCCTGCCATAGAGGCCGGCGAGAAACTGGGTTTTCTTCCCGGAGACCTTCAGAGCAAGGTGGATCCCTATCTGCGGCCTCTCTATGACGCCCTGTATCAGATCATGGGGGCAGAGAGCTTTATGAAGAATATGGAAAAAGGGCTGATTGAAGTTGCTCCGCTTGCCTATATGCGCGGCAGGACTCTGGATAATGCATTTATCATTCTGGACGAAGCGCAGAACACAACGCCGGCTCAGATGAAAATGTTTCTGACACGTATTGGTTTCGGGTCCAAAGTGATCATTACAGGCGATGATACACAGAAAGACCTGCCGAAGGACACCCGCTCAGGACTCGATGTTGCGGTGCAGGTGCTCCGTAAGGTCGATGATATCTCTTTCTGCCAGCTGACAAGCAAGGATGTGGTGCGCCACCCGCTGGTTCAGAAAATTGTACAGGCATACGAAGCGTATGAAAAAAAGGCCAGGCCGGCAAAGAACAGCAAACGGACAGGCCGGCCGTAAAGGGGATAAGATGACAGTTTTTATTGAAAATGAGACCGGATGTGAGTTTCCATTTTCCTGCCAGCAGGTGGCGGAGGATGTGATATGCAAGGTGCTGGAGCAGGAAAACTGCCCGTACGATGCCGAAGTCAATATTGTGCTGACGGGAGAATATGAGATAAGGGAGACCAACCGGAACTTCCGAAACATCGACAGTGTGACGGATGTGCTGTCTTTTCCTGCGATCGATTTTGAAGCTCCCGCGGACTATACGATCATCGGGGAGCGTGCAGATGAATTTATCAACCCCGATACGGATCTACTGATGCTTGGCGACATTATGATCTGTATACCAAGGATGCTGCTGCAGGCAAAAGAGTACGGTCACGGGGTCAGGCGCGAATATGCATTTTTAATCGCACACAGCCTGCTGCATCTTCTGGGATATGACCACATGGAAGCAGAGGACGCGGCGGTAATGGAACAAAAGCAGGAGCAGGTGCTCGAACAGTTAAATATCACACGATAGGAGAATAACAAAATGAAGAAGAATGTAGTAAAAGTATTGATGTTGCTGACCGTATCAGCTCTGATGCTGAGCGGATGCAATAAGAAAGAAGAACCTTCTCCCGAACCGGAACCGACAGAAGAGGCACAGGCTGAAGAACCTGAGGAGGATGAGGGAGATATCATAGCACCGGAGACTCCGGAACCGGATGAGGAGATCATTCCGGAAGGAAAAGTGAAAAGTTATCTGACCGGAGAGTACGTCGATGAGGCGATCGGAAGAAGACGTCCTGTCGCAGTCATGCTGAACAATATCCAGGCCGCCATACCGCAGGCAGGGATTTCTAATGCCGGTGTCATATACGAGGCACCCGTGGAGGGCGGTATCACGCGTCTTATGGCAGTGATGGAGGACTATGACAATCTCGAAAAGATCGGCTCCATGAGAAGCTGCCGGGATTACTATATCTTCTATGCCGCAGGATTTAATGCCATCTATGTTCATTACGGACAGTCGGCATATGCCCTGCCGATCCTGGAACTTCCGGAAGTAAACAACTTAAGCGGTCTCGCCAGCTATACAGATTCGGTGTTTTACAGAACCAGCGACCGCAAGGCGCCGCACAATGCCTATACCAGCTTCGAAGGCATCCAGAAAGGAATCGAGATCTGCGGCTACAGTCAGGAATATGCGGACGGCTATGACGGATCGTATACATTCTGCAAAGTCGGAGATACCGTTGAACTCCCGGGAAACTGGAACGCAGAGATCGTCAAACCGGGTTACCAGTACAATGAACCATGGTTTGAATACAATGCCGAAGACGGATTGTACTACCGGTATCAGTACGGAGGAACTCAGATTGATGAACTCACGGGACAGCAGCTGGCCTGCAAAAACATCCTGCTTCAGTATTCCAGCTGGAGAAACTATGATGAGAACGGTTATCTGAATATCGATGTCGATGAACCGAATGAAGGAATCTACATTACCAATGGGAAGGCAATTCCTGTTTCCTGGAAAAAGCACGATCCGTGGGGTCCGACATATTATTATGACAGCAACGGCAATGAGATCACACTGAACACCGGAAAAACCTGGGTCTGCATCGTTCAGGATACTTACCGGGATCTGGTCTCTGTCACAGACCGTGATGGATTCACCGCTCCGATGGGACAAAGTGCGACTGATAAGGCGGCAAATGATGCAGCCGCAGCAGCAGATACCGAGTATTAGTCATATGGACAAAGCGGACGATCTGTTGTAGAATAGAGTCGATTGCTCCGTCCGGGACTTTCACAGTAAACGTATATGACGCCTGACGGCGTCATCACCATAAATGAAAGTCGATTGCTCCGTCCTTCGGACTCCCGCAATCGCCGCCGGTATTCGCAATCCGCGCTGCTGCGCTGCTCGCTCATACCGGCTTGCCCGCCAAATGGCCATGAATTCGCTCATGCAAGCATGGCTCATTCATGGCCGCCCGGCGGGACTTTCACAGTAAAGAAGCAGGTATGAAATTTTGAATATTCGAGAAAAACTAAAAGATAAAAAACGTATTGTGATCAAGATCGGTTCGTCTTCCCTGACGCATCCTCAGACGGGACGCCTGGATCTGATCAAACTTGAGATACTGGTCCGGGAGATCAGTGATCTCCGCAATCAGGGAAAGGATGTAGTGCTGGTATCATCAGGCGCGATCATGGTCGGCCGTGCTGCACTGGGGTTTAAGGAAAAACCCCGGAAACTGGAAGAAAAGCAGGCATGTGCGGCAGTCGGACAGGCCCGCCTGATGATGATCTATCAGAAACTGTTTTCAGAGTACAATCAGGTGGCCAGCCAGATCCTGATGACAAAAAACACGATGGTAGACAATCTGAACCGTAAAAATGCAAAGAATACCTTTGAGGAACTCTTAAAGCTCGGCGCGATTCCCATTGTCAATGAAAACGATACCATTTCCACCTATGAAATCGAGTTTGGTGATAACGACACATTATCTGCAGTCGTAGCCTCACTGATTGGTGCGGACCTTCTGATCCTGCTCTCAGACATTGACGGGCTGTTCACGGATGATCCGAGGCGGAATAAACAGGCACATTTTATTGACGTTGTAGAGTCCATCGATTCACACCTGATGGAGATGGGAAAAGGAACAACCGGCAGCACTGCGGGCACGGGAGGCATGGCAACAAAACTCACAGCCGCTAATCTCGCCACGAGTGCGGGGGCGGATATGATCATCGCGAATGGTGAAGATTTTCACGTGATTCACCGTATTCTCAGCGGAAAACCGTGCGGAACGCTGTTTCTGGCAAATCCCAAAGAGGAGTTTTATCTGATCGATTATATCGAGAAACTGCTGTAGCATAAACATGAAGGAGATTAGTAAAGAATGAATGAAATGGACATTACACGTATCAATGAACTGGCGCGCAAGGCAAAGTCCGTTGGTTTAACTCCCGAGGAAAAGCTGGAACAGTCAAAACTTCGGAAAGAATACATTGCCAGTATCAGGATGAACCTCCGGTCTCAGCTCGACAATATCGACATACAGGAACCGGATGGGTCTGTCATCAATCTGGGGGAAAAATATGGAGACAAAACAAAGCATTAGAAAACGGGTTTTTGAATACAGAAGACAGGCAGCACCCGCACAGCTGATATCCGACAGCCGCACAATCTGCGAAAAAATATTAAAGATGCCGGAATATCAAAACAGCGGGTGGCTGTATACATATATGGATTTCAATCGTGAAGTCTGTACCAGGGAACTGATCGAAGCCGCATGGGACGACGGAAAGCGGGTAGCAGTACCAAAAGTGGAAGGACGGGATATGACCTTCTATGAGATCACATCGTTTGACCAGCTCAGGCCGGGATATTTTCAGATACCGGAACCGGAAGGCTGCAGCGTATCCCAGGCGGAGGATGCGGTTATGATCGTACCCGGAGTTGCCTTCGATACCATGCGGCACCGCGTCGGATACGGACAGGGATTTTACGACAGGTATTTGAGCACACACCGCCTTCATAAAACGGTCGCTGTGGCTTTTGATTTTCAGGTCATGGAAAAAGTCCCGTGGGAAGATCTGGATGTGCTTCCGCAGATTCTTATCACACAGACCAGGATTTACAGACAGGAGGGTTTTCAATGATAGAGACAATTGGACGGCAGGCAAAAGCTGCAGAGCCGGTCATGCGCAACATGCAGACAGATACAAAAAATGAACTTTTATCAAACGTGGCAAAAGAGCTGGTTGCCCGGTCAGATCAGATTCTGGCCGCAAATGCCATTGATGTGGAGAACGGCAAAAAAGCCGGTATGTCCGTCGGACTTCTGGACCGGCTGGCACTGACGGAAGACAGGATCAGGGGAATGGCAGAAGGCATCTGTCAGCTCATTCAGCTGGATGATCCGATCGGGGAGGTCCTGCAGATGAAAAAGCGTCCCAATGGACTGATGATCGGACAGAAACGTGTGCCGCTCGGGGTTGTCGGTATTATCTACGAAGCGCGCCCGAATGTGACCGCAGACGCCTTTGGCCTTTGTTTTAAGACCGGAAATGTTGTGGTTTTGAAAGGCGGAAGCGACGCGATTCATTCCAACAAGGCCATCGTGGACTGTATCCGTGCCACCTTGAAACAGCACGCTGTTGATGAAAATGTGATTCAGCTCATAGAAGATACATCCCGTGAGACGACGACAGCGTTCATGAAGATGAACCGCTACATTGATGTGCTGATCCCGCGCGGAGGCGCCGGACTGATTCAGGCGGTCGTAAACAACAGCACGATACCGGTTATTGAGACCGGTACCGGAAACTGCCATATTTACGTGGATGAAAGCGCTGACCTTAAAATGGCCGTCGATATCATCCTGAATGCCAAGACCCAGCGGGTCGGCGTATGCAATGCCTGTGAATCTCTTCTGATTCATGAGAGCGTAAAGGACGCCCTGCTTCCGGTGCTTGCACAGCGACTGAAAGAAAATCACGTGGAAATGCGCGGGGATGATGCGGTCTGCGCGATTGTTCCGGATGTAAAAAAAGCGTCGGATGAGGACTGGGGAAAAGAGTATCTGGATTATATCATTTCCATCAAGACGGTGTCGTCCGTGGAAGAGGCGATCGCACACATCAACAGATATAACACCGGACACTCCGAGGCAATCGTAACATCCAGCTACCAGAATGCTCAGAAATTCCTGGATGAGGTAGATGCAGCGGCGGTCTATGTAAACGCATCCACGCGCTATACAGATGGATTTGAATTCGGTTTTGGTGCCGAGATCGGTATCAGCACACAGAAGCTGCATGCCAGGGGACCGATGGGACTTACGGCACTCACAACGACAAAATATATTATCTATGGAAGCGGACAGGTCCGTCCGTGAGGTGATAACATCAGGATGTTGCAGATTTTAACAGGTCTGCAGCATCTTCTTTTGTTGCTCTGGCATAAACATCTGTTATCACACATATATATAACAGTGGAAAAATTCACTTGAAAACATGCGGACAGACTTGTTATAATTGCAGTTGTTACAGAAATCTTGACGATCGATAGAGGATAAAGGATGGAAAACAAAACGACAGAAATGACATACGGCGCAGTTCCGTCCACGGAACCACAGCGTCAGTATTATTATATTGAAAAAGCTAAAGAATATGTGCGGGATCGCGCGCAGGTCTTAAACAGGCCTCTTACTTTCTGCGTCAACACCTTCGGGTGTCAGATGAATGCCAGAGATTCTGAAAAGCTGGAAGGTATTCTTGAGGCGATCGGTTACGAAAAAAGCGATGAGAATCATGCGGATTTTGTCGTGTACAATACCTGCACGGTCAGGGAAAATGCGAACCAGCGTGTCTACGGCCGGTTAGGCTACCTGCACAGTCTGAAGAAGAAAAATCCTCATATGATGATCGGACTCTGCGGCTGTATGATGCAGGAAGCCCAGGTCGTCGAAAAAATCAAAAAGAGTTACCGTTTTGTCGATCTGATTTTCGGGACGCACAACATCTACAAATTCGCCGAGCTTCTGGTAAATCGCTTCGAGTCCGAACGAATGGTGATCGATATCTGGGAAGATACGGACAAGATTGTGGAAGACCTCCCGGCAGACCGGAAATACCCGTTCAAATCGGGGGTCAACATCATGTTTGGATGCAATAATTTCTGCAGTTACTGTATCGTGCCATACGTAAGAGGGAGAGAGCGCAGCCGCAATCCCAAGGACATCATCCGCGAGATTGAACGCCTGGTGTCGGACGGTGTCGTGGAGGTGATGCTTCTCGGACAGAATGTAAACTCCTATGGAAAAAATCTGGAACATCCCATGACGTTTGCTCAGCTTTTGACGGAGATTGAACAGGTGGAAGGTCTGAAACGCATCCGTTTTATGACTTCTCACCCGAAAGACCTGTCGGATGAACTGATCGGGGTCATGGCAGGAAGCAGCAAAATATGCCCTCACCTTCACCTTCCGCTGCAGTCAGGGAGCTCACGGATCCTGAAGGAGATGAATCGTCGTTATACAAAGGAGCAGTACCTGAACCTCGTCGATAAGATCCGCGCCGCAGTGCCGGACATCTCTCTGACCACCGATATCATAGTCGGTTTCCCGGGAGAGACGGAAGAGGATTTCGAGGAGACGCTGGATGTTGTGCGAAGGGTGCGCTATGACAGTGCCTTTACCTTCATATATTCCAAACGGACAGGCACTCCTGCCGCGGTGATGGAGGATCAGGTGCCGGAACATGTCGTAAAAGAACGGTTTGACCGGCTGCTTGGGGAGGTTCAGAGAATCTCCGAAGAAATGACTTCCCGCCATACCGGAAAAGTTCAGACCGTTCTGGCTGAGGAAATGAACAGCCACGATGCCAGTCTCGTGACCGGCAGGCTGGGAAATAATGTTTTGGTTCATTTTCCGGGAACAGCGGAAGATATAGGCAGACTGATCGATGTTTCACTGGATGAATGCCGTGGATTTTATTACATGGGCAGCCGAATAACGAAAGAATAATGGGACGGAAAAAACAATGAATGTGACAAATCTCTCACCAATGATGCAGCAGTATGTGTCGACAAAAGAAGCCTATAAAGACTGTATTCTGTTTTTCAGACTGGGTGACTTTTATGAAATGTTTTTTGAAGACGCGCTGCTGGTCACAAAAGAACTGGAGATCACACTGACCGGGAAAGACTGCGGACTGGAAGAACGCGCCCCGATGTGCGGGGTTCCGTACCACGCTGCAGAGACATATATCAACCGGCTGATAGAAAAGGGCTATAAAGTAGCAATCTGTGAGCAGACGGAAGACCCGAAACAGACAAAAGGCCTGGTAAGGCGTGAAGTGGTCAGGATCGTAACTCCCGGTACAAATCTGAATACCCAAAGCCTCGATGAGACACGCAACAACTATATCATGTCTGTCGTATACCTCGGGGATACATACGGCATCTGTCTTGCAGATGTCACAACCGGCGACTGCTCCTTGACAGAAGTGGATAAGGAGCGCAAGCTTCTCGATGAGATTCACAAATTTGCCCCGGCAGAGATCATCTGTAATCATGCATTTTTTGTCAGCGGGATTGATCTGGAGGATCTGAAAAGCCGACTGGGTATCTGCATCTATTCTCTGGATGCATGGTATTTTGATGACGAATTGTGCAAACGCACGCTGATGGATCATTTTCAGACGATCACACTGTCCGGCCTTGGTCTTGCCGATTATCCAAACGGAATCATTGCCGCAGGCGCCTTGTTTCAGTATCTGTTTGAGACGCAGAAAAATTCGCTCTCACATATGACGGAGATCACCCCGTACCTTGCTGACAGATATATGATGATCGACAGCTCCAGCCGTCGAAATCTGGAACTTGTTGAGACGCTCCGCGAAAAACAGAAACGCGGTTCCCTCCTCTGGGTTCTGGATAAGACAAAAACAGCGATGGGTGCCCGTCTGCTGCGCAGCTATGTCGAACAGCCTCTGATCGATGCGGACGATATCAATGAGCGTCTGGATGCCGTGGAAGAGCTGAATAAAAAGGCGATCATAAGGGATGAGATACGGGAATATCTGAATCCCGTTTACGATATGGAGCGGCTGGTGAGCCGGATCAGTTATCAGTCGGCGAACCCGCGTGATCTTATCGCGTTCAAATCTTCCCTCTCCATGCTGCCGCATATCCGTCAGCTGCTGAAGGAGTTTGAGAGTCCTCTTCTGGTGAAATTATATCAGCAGATGGATGCGCTGGAAGACCTGTTTACCCTGCTGGAAAACTCCATCCAGGAAGAACCTCCGCTGGCGCTGAAAGAGGGGGGGATTATCAAGGATGGTTTCCACGAGGATGTCGATCACTACCGTCAGGGAAAAACGGAGGGAAAGACGTGGCTTGCACAGCTGGAAGCTGAGGAACGTGAAAAAACAGGAATACGCAATCTGAAGATCAAATACAACAAGGTATTCGGTTATTATCTGGAAGTCACGAACTCTTTTAAAGATATGGTTCCCGACTACTATACGAGGAAACAGACCCTGACCAACGCCGAACGGTATATCACACCGCGGCTGAAGGAACTGGAGGATATGATTCTCGGAGCAGAGGATAAGCTGTACGCGCTGGAGTATCAGCTGTTCTGCGAGGTCAGAGATACACTGGCCAAAGAGATGACCCGAATCCGGGAGACTGCCCGCGCGATCGCATGCACCGATGTGTTTGCCTCCATGTCAGTAGTCTCGATGCACAATCATTATGTGAGACCGAGGATCAATACCAAAGGAATCATCGATATCAAAGGCGGGCGTCATCCGGTCGTGGAAAAAATGATCACAAACGACATGTTTATTCCAAATGACACGTATCTGGATAATTCCGCAAGCCGTATCTCTGTGATCACCGGTCCGAATATGGCTGGAAAATCGACGTATATGAGACAGACGGCTCTGATCGTCCTGATGGCGCAGATCGGCTGTTTTGTCCCGGCGGACAAAGCGAAGATCGGAATTGTGGACCGCATCTTTACGAGAGTCGGTGCCTCTGACGATCTTGCGAGCGGACAGAGTACCTTCATGGTTGAAATGACAGAGGTGGCTACGATCCTCCGTAATGCGACGGCAGACAGCCTTCTGATCCTGGATGAGATCGGGCGCGGCACGAGTACTTTTGACGGGTTGAGCATCGCATGGGCGGTCATCGAACACATCAGCAATCCCAAACTGCTCGGCGCCAAAACACTGTTCGCCACGCATTATCACGAACTGACAGAACTGGAAGGCAAGCTGCCGGGGGTCAATAATTACTGCATCGCAGTGAAAGAAAAGGGAGACGATATCGTTTTTCTGAGAAAAATCATCAAGGGCGGTGCAGACAAGAGTTACGGTATTCAGGTGGCAAAACTCGCCGGTGTTCCCGACTCTGTGATCGAACGCGCGAAGGAACTGGTGGAAGAGCTTAGCAACGCAGACATACTGGCCGCCGTCAAGGATCTGACGAAATCCACGAAGACAAAGAAACAGACGGTACATTACGATGAAGTGGATATGGAACAGATTTCTCTGTTTGACACCGTACAGAATGACGATATTATAGAAGAACTGGGCCAGCTGGATATCAGCAACCTGACTCCCATGGATGCACTCAACACCATCTACAGGCTCCAGAACAAGATTAAGAATCGATGGTGAATTTTATGAATAAAATCTCTTTATTGGACCAGAATACAATAGACAAAATTGCGGCAGGTGAAGTTGTCGAAAGACCCTCCTCCATCGTGAAGGAGCTGGTGGAAAATGCCGTGGATGCCAGATCATCAGCGATCACGGTGGAGATCAGGGAGGGCGGCACCTCTTTCATCCGTATCACAGATAACGGAATGGGAATACCGAAAGAGCAGGTACCCCTGGCTTTTCTGCGCCATGCCACCAGTAAGATACAGACGATTGACGACCTGCTTCAGATCGCCTCTCTCGGATTCCGCGGTGAAGCATTATCCAGTATCGCTGCGGTATCACAGGTTGAACTGATCACGAAAACACCGGATGCACTGACCGGGACAAGATATCTGATCGAGGGAGGCATGGAAAAAGGGCTGGAAGAGATCGGCGCTCCTCAGGGAACGACATTTCTGGTGAGGAACCTGTTTTATAATACGCCGGCACGCGCTAAGTTCCTGAAATCTCCCGCGACGGAGGGCTCTTACATTGGAAGTATCATGGAACAGATGGCGCTTTCCCATCCGGAGATTTCTTTTAAATACATGCAGAACGGTCAGACAAAACTACACACTTCAGGAAACGGAAATTTCAAAGAAGTGATTTACCAGATTTACGGACGCGACATCACAAAAGAACTGCTGGAGATCGATACGGCCGGGGATGGAATCCGTATCACCGGATTTATTGGAAAACCTTCCATATCACGCGGAAACCGTACCTTTGAGAACTATTATGTGAATGGCCGGTATGTGAAGAACAAGATGATCACAAAAGCGATCGAGGACGGCTACCGTTCCTTCATGATGCAGCATAAATTTCCCTTCACCTCACTGTTCATCACCGTGAATTCAGAGAATGTCGACGTCAATGTACATCCGTCGAAGATGGAAGTCCGTTTCGAGAAGACAGACCTGGTATATCAGACCTTATACCGCGCGATCTGCGATGCCCTCACTGAAAAGGAACTGATACCGGAGGTTTCCTTCACACCTAAAAAAGACCGTGTAAAAGAATCTTCCAGACCGTCTGTCCCGGAACCATTTGAAATCAGACGCCGTGAAATGCTGCGGGAGACTCCGGCGTACGCGCCTGCTCCAGCAGACATGCCTGTCTCTGAGAATACACCGGTTCCCACGGATACGCCTTCCTCGCCTGCCGTACAGCAGCCCATTGCAAAGGATGCAGAAACTTCCGCTGCTTCGGGAGAATCAGCCGCTCTGAACAGGCCGGTTGTCTCAGAGAGTGTCCAGGTGAAACAGGACGGTCAGCTCTCCATGTTCGAGGACAAAAAACTGCTGTCGGAGAATTCACGGAGCCTGCACAGACTCATTGGTCAGGTGTTTTCCACCTACTGGCTGGTGGAGATGGAGGAGAAACTGTTCATCATCGACCAGCACGCCGCACACGAAAAGGTGCTCTATGAAAAGATGATGGCGGATCTGCGCGGCAAGCAGATTACTTCACAGTATCTTGCTGTCCCGATCATCATCTCCTTAAACCTTCAGCAGCTGGCGCTGATGAGAAAGCACGAGGGGCTCTTCAGAGAGATGGGGTTCGAACTGGAGGCGTTTGGCGGCAAAGAGTATACCGTACGTGCAGTGCCCTATAACCTCTTCGGAATCGCCGACGAGACACTGCTGGTCGAGCTGATCGACAGTATGGAAGAGGAGACGGCCGGTTCCGTGACACTTGAAATCTTCGTGGAAAAACTCGCCGTCATGGCCTGCAAAGCAGCTGTCAAAGGAAACCAGAAACTGTCGTTTCGCGAGGCACAGGTCCTGATTGATCAGCTGCTCACACTGGAAAACCCGTATAACTGCCCGCATGGCAGACCTACGATCATCTCCATGAGCAGGTATGAACTGGAAAAGAAATTTAAAAGAATCGTATAGGACGAATAGTTATGAAACCATTATTGATATTGACCGGCCCGACAGCCGTTGGAAAAACCGAACTTTCCCTCTCACTCGCCAGAGCGGTGAACGGAGAGATCGTATCCGCAGACTCCATGCAGGTATATAAAAAAATGGATATCGGATCAGCCAAGATTCGGCCGGAAGAAATGGGGGGTGTTCCGCATCACCTGATTGACATCCTGGCTCCGACAGAAAGCTTCGATGTTGTTACGTTTCAGAGGCTTGCAAAACAGGCGGTGGAAGAGATCCATCAGCGCGGCAGGATTCCCATCCTCACAGGGGGAACCGGGTTCTATATTCAATCCGTCGTATACGATATCGACTTTACCGATGCTGGTTCCGATGACAGCTTTCGAAGATATCTGGAGGCAACGGCAGCTGAGAAAGGCGGGGAATTTCTTCACCGGATGCTTGAAGAACAGGATCCGAGGGCTGCCGAAGAGATCCATCCCCGGAATGTAAAACGTGTCATCCGGGCGTTGGAATTTTATCAGCAGACAGGCATGCGGATTTCAGAGCATAACGAGGAACAGCGGCATAAGGTTTCGCCCTATCAGTTCCTGTACCTCGTACTGAACGACAGGCGGGAACGGCTCTATCAGCGGATTGATGCGCGTGTCGATCAGATGATTCAGGACGGACTTCTGACGGAAGTGCGGGAACTGCGGAATATGGGATGTACCAGGGATATGACCTCGATGAAGGGACTCGGCTATAAAGAAATCCTGGCTTATCTGGACGGAGAATACACGCTTGAGGAAGCGATCCGGATCCTGAAGCGTGATACCCGGCATTTCGCCAAACGACAGCTGACATGGTTTAAGAGAGAACGTGATGTCAACTGGATTCGCAAGGATGAGTTTGATTACAACAACGACAGGATCCTTTCCTACATTCTGGATCTTGTCAGAGAAAAAAATATGGAAATGAGGAAATAATATGTACTCCAGACAGGAACTCTATCGATCTCTCGGGATTGAACAAACAGTATATGATTTCGGCGAACAGATCCAAAGAGAACTCAAACCGCGCTTTGAGGCGATTGATGACGTGGCAGAATACAACCAGCTGAAAGTGATCCGTGCGATGCAGGAAAACAGGGTAAGTGAAGCATGCTTTGTTTCCAGCAGCGGATACGGATATAATGATCTCGGACGTGACACACTGGAAGATGTGTATGCCTCTGCATTTCACACGGAATCTGCGCTGGTACGGCCTCAGATCGCCTGCGGTACTCATGCGCTTGCAGTTGCACTTGCAGGGAATCTGCGTCCGGGAGATGAACTCCTGTCGCCGGTGGGCAAACCGTACGATACGCTCGAAGAAGTGATAGGTATCCGCCCTTCTAACGGATCGCTCGCAGAATACGGAGTCAGCTACCGCCAGGTGGATTTAAATGCAGACGGCTCTTTTGATTATGAAGGAATAAGGAATGCACTGAATGACAAGACTAGACTCGTCACGATTCAGCGTTCCAAAGGCTATCAGACAAGGCCGACACTGTCAGTGGCGCGCATTGGAGAACTGATCGCATTTATCAGGAGCCTGAGACCGGACGTCATCTGTATGGTGGATAATTGCTACGGAGAATTCGTGGAAACTCTGGAACCGACCGACGTAGGCGCTGATCTGATCGTAGGGTCGCTGATAAAAAATCCGGGAGGCGGGCTGGCGCCGATCGGCGGTTATATCGCGGGCAAAAAAGAATTTGTGGAGAATGCAGCGTACCGTCTGACCTCACCCGGCCTTGGAAAAGAAGTCGGCGCTACACTCGGCGTGAACCAGGCATTCTACCAGGGATTCTTTCTGGCGCCGACCGTTGTGGCCGGAGCGCTGAAAGGAGCCATTTTCGCAGCCAATATCTATGAAAAGCTGGGATTTGCAGTTGTACCGAACAGTACGGAAAGCCGGCATGATATCATTCAGGCGGTCACATTCGGGAAACCGGAAGGGGTCATCGCGTTCTGCAAAGGCATTCAGGCTGCGGCTCCGGTCGACAGCTATGTATCTCCTGAACCCTGGGCGATGCCGGGATATGACAGTGAGGTCATCATGGCTGCCGGTGCATTTGTACAGGGTTCTTCCATCGAGCTGAGTGCCGACGGACCGATCAAGCCTCCATACGCTGTATATTTCCAGGGCGGACTCACCTGGGAACACGCAAAATTCGGCATTCTCATGAGTCTTCAGAAACTGAAAGACGCGCAGATGGTAACATTATAGGAGAAACGATCTTATGGCGCTGTGCGCCTACAGGAGGAAATCATGCAGATTATCGTGATAGGCGGCGGAGCCGCAGGACTCATGGCAGCAGTCACAGCCGCGCGAATCGGGGCCTCAGTGACTGTGCTGGAACAAAATGATACGGTCGGAAAGAAACTTCTGGCGACCGGCAACGGCAAGTGTAATCTGACCAACGTTAAGCAGGAACCCGCGTGTTACCGCGGCTCAGAACCTCTGTTTGCATGGAAGGTGATATCAGCGTTTGGTCTCACCGATACCCTGAAGTTTTTTACCGGACTCGGTGTTTACACGCGAAATAAAAACGGAGGCCTTTATCCATTCAGTGAACAGGCCCAGGCGGTACGGGACATCCTACGCATGGAAGCCGAGTATCTGCATGTGAAGCTGAAAACAAGGGAGCGTGTACAGCGAATCGAAAAAGCGGGACTGTTTCAGGTCACAACACAGAGTTATACATATCAGGCAGATCGTGTGATTCTCGCTGCCGGCGGTGCAGCATCCAATATCGCAGGTTCCGGCATGGACGGATTTCATCTGGCAGAATCACTCGGTCATACGATTATCAAACCTCTGCCCGCTCTCGTTGGCCTTCGCGGGATGGGGAATTATTTTTCAAAGTGGGCCGGCGTGCGTTTTGAGGCGTCGGTATCACTGTATACGAACGACATCTGTATGTTCACTGAGCGCGGTGAGGTACAGTTTACAGATTACGGTATCTCCGGAATTCCGGTTTTTCAGGTGAGCCGTTTCGCGGCGCGTGCACTTGATGAAGGGCAGCGTGTGCTCGCGGTTCTTGATTTCATGCCGGATTTCACGGTGGAAGAGCTTCTTGTCTTTCTGGAAAACAGACAGGAACAATGTCCTTATAAGACGATTTCCGAATCACTGATCGGTCTCTTTCCTCAGAAACTGATTCCGCTGTTCTGTACGGAGATTAAAACTCTGGCTGAACTCGCGGAAAAGTTAAAGAAGTTTCCGGTCATCATAAGAGACGCCCATTCGATGGAGCAGGCGCAGGTCACAAGCGGCGGAGTCTTTACCGGCGAGATTGACCCTGTTACCATGGAATCGAAAAAAATATCCGGTCTGTATTTCGCAGGAGAAGTCGTCGATGTCGACGGGTGCTGCGGCGGATACAATCTTCAGTGGGCGTGGAGCAGCGGGGCGCTGGCAGGAAGAAGCAGCGCAGCGGAGGAACAGCCATGATCAGGATCACTCAGTTAAAGCTGCCGATTCAACATACACAGGATGATTTAAAAAATAAAGCTGCAAGACTGCTGAAGATACCGGCGGACAGGATCCAGGGATATGACATTATCCGTCAGTCACTGGATGCCAGGAAAAAACCTGCGCTGTTTTTTGTTTATACCATTGATGTGAAAACAGAAGCCGAGACGAAAGTTCTTCAAAAAGCGCACGATAAAAATATTACGTCAACCAAGAGCTGTTCTTATCACTTTCCGCAAACCGTCCCCGCAGATAAGTGCCGTCCGGTCATCGCAGGGAGCGGTCCTGCCGGTATGTTCTGTGCCTGGATGCTGGCAAAGCACGGGATTCGTCCGATCGTCATAGAACGGGGCGAACCGGTAGAGCAGCGAATGAAGAGCGTTGCACATTTCTGGCAGACTGGCATGCTGAATGAACAGTCTAACGTCCAGTTCGGAGAGGGCGGTGCCGGGACGTTCTCCGACGGGAAACTGAATACCTCCGTAAAAGACCCGAAAGGGCGTAACCGCGAAGTCCTGAAAATGTTTGTCGAGGCGGGAGCTCCGGCGGAGATCCTGTATCAGCAAAAACCACATCTCGGAACGGATCTTCTGGTGGATATCGTAAAAAACATCCGGATTCAGATCGAATGTCTCGGCGGTGAGTTCCGGTTCGGGACTCAGCTGACGGATCTTGACATCCGCAGCGGACAGCTCCATGCAATTGAACTGAACCATGAAGAATGGATGCCGGCCGGGCACCTCGTCTGTGCGATCGGACACAGTGCACGCGACACGTTCACAATGCTTCACGAAAAAGGAATCCGGATGAGTGCGAAATCTTTTGCCGCCGGCATCCGGATCGAACATCCGCAGGAGATGATCAATATGTCCCAATACGGTCAGCGGGAAGTCCCTCTGCTCGGTGCTGCCGCTTATAAGCTGACGCATCAGCTTTCCGGCGGACGGGGGATCTATACGTTCTGCATGTGCCCCGGAGGTTATGTCGTAAATGCTTCATCTGAACTGAACCGGCTGGCTGTAAACGGGATGAGTTATCATGACAGAGATTCCGGGAATGCCAACAGCGCCGTGATCGTGACTGTGAATCCTGAAGACTTTTGGACCTGTCTTTCTCCTGGGGCGCCCCGGGAGCTGGCGGGACTGGCTTTTCAGCGTCATTTGGAAGAACATGCCTTTCAGATCGCGGGCGGCGCCGTACCCGTTCAGCTGTTTGAGGATTTTGAGGCGATGCGGGAGAGCCGTTCTTACGGTGAAATCCTTCCGAATATCAAAGGAAGACACAGCCTGTGCAATGTCCGTGCATGTCTTCCGGGATTTATGGCAGATGCGCTTGTGGAAGGAATCCATGCCTTCGGGAAAAAAATACCTGGATTTGACCGCGCAGACTGCCTGCTGAGTGCGGTGGAGAGCAGAACTTCGTCACCTGTACGAATCCATCGCGACGACCGGCTGATGAGCAATATTTCCGGTATTTTTCCCTGCGGCGAAGGCGCCGGATATGCCGGAGGAATCACTTCGGCAGCAATCGACGGCCTGAAGACAGCGGAAGCTGTCGCTGCGGCACTGAATCTGTGAAATCTTTAAATAAGGGGAAATAGCGGTATACTTTGTGCCTTATTTGTGCTAAAATATAAAATGAATTTTTGTAACAGTTCAGACGGCGGGAAAATTTGTGCAGAAGCGAGCGCTAAGCATGCTTATAAGATCGTTTCTGCACAAATTTTCACATCGGATGAACATCCGATGCTTCTTGCCCGGCATATGCCGGGCAAGAAGATGCGCCGTCTGAACTGTTACAAATTTTTATGTAAAGTGCCTGCTGACTCTGCCTGAAGAGAGACAGGAGGTCTATGAGAAAACACCAAACGATAAAGAAACTGCCTGTCGAATCACGTCCCTATGAAAAATTCCGGCTGCATGGAGCACAGTCTCTGACAGATGCGGAGCTTCTCGCCATTATCCTGAGAAGCGGGACACACGGCACCTCGTCCATAGAACTTGCGCAGCATCTGCTTACACTGTCTAAAGGGCATGAGGGGCTGCTGGGCCTCCACCATCTGTCAATTGCACAGCTGATGGAGGTGAAGGGGATCGGGGATGTCAAAGCGGTACAGGTTAAATGTATCGGTGAATTGTCGAGACGGATCGCAAAAGGGGCGTCCAGTCCAGTTCTGGATTTTAAGAATCCGGACACGATCGCCGATTATTATATGGAAGATTTAAGACATCAGGAACAGGAAGTCCTGTTATGTATGATGTTGGATACAAAGAATCATTTTCTGGGTGATGTACAGGTTTCCAAAGGCACTGTGAACGCATCGCTGATTTCTCCGCGTGAGATTTTTTTGTCAGCACTGCAGTTTCATGCGGTTCATATTATTCTGGTACACAACCACCCTAGCGGAAATCCACGGCCGAGCAGCGAGGATGTCCTGATCACCAGACGCATCCGGGAAGCCGGGGAACTGCTTGGAATCTATCTGCTGGATCACATTATTATCGGCGACCGGCGGTATATCAGTCTGTGTCAGGAGGGGATGATACAGAGGGCATAAAGGGGTTATAGAGTCTATGGTTTTACAGCATGTATTCGGGGTAGATCTCGGTTCAGATACGATCAAGATCTACTCCCTGAAAAAAGATGAAATTTTAATAGAAAAAAACATGATTGCTATCCGCAATAAAGAAGAAGTGCTCGCAGTGGGAAATGATGCGTATGAGATGTATGAAAAGGCTCCGCATAATATTGAAGTGTCTTCTCCGATGAGCGGCGGCATGATTGCCAACATCGGCCATCTGGAAGTGGTTCTCCACCTGTTGCTGCGCAAGCTGAACAGACACTTCGGGAACAGGCCGATTGTCTATTTCTCTGTGCCAATGAACATGACAGAAATTGAGAAGAGGGCCTATAATACGATCGCCAGCGGCGGTGATCTTCGAAAAAGCCGGATTTTTCTGGTGGAGAGGCCCATTGTAAATGCGCTGTCCCTTGGAATCCCAATTTCCAGAAGCAAAGGCTCCATGATCGTCGATATGGGCGCTGAGTGTACGGAAATCTCTGTCCTTGCCGACAACAGAGTGATCATCAGCAAGCCGTTATCCTTCGGCGGGAACCGGATCGATGAGGCGATTGTCGCCAATGTACGGAAACGATGCGGGCTTCATATCAGCCGCAGAATGGCCTCGCGTCTGAAAACAGCCATGGCCGGCCTTGCCGCCGACACGAAAGAAGCCCGTAAGGTAGTCGGGCTCGATACAATATCCGGTCTGCCGAAAGAAGGCGTGGTCAGCTCCGCGGTGATCAATGAGGTCATCCGCACTCAGCTGCGGCAGGCGGCGGATGAAATCCAGCTGTTTCTGGAACGAACTCCGCCTCAGATACATAACAGCATTACCAGGGAAGGGATCTACCTGACCGGAGGCTGTACCAGGATTCCGTATATCGATGGGTATCTGGCCGGCCAGATCGGATGTGCTGCCCATATTTCCC
This sequence comes from Ruminococcus gauvreauii, assembly GCF_025151995.1. Taxonomy (NCBI): domain Bacteria; kingdom Bacillati; phylum Bacillota; class Clostridia; order Eubacteriales; family Oscillospiraceae; genus Ruminococcus; species Ruminococcus gauvreauii. The sequence continues at coordinate 4,096,694 of NZ_CP102290.1, read as the reverse complement.
AATACAGTGACACGTCTGCGGTCTATGGACTGAAAGAGATCATCAATCACAAGTCCCTGCAGCACTGGGCATTCACAGCAAAAAGCAGCAACAAGAAATACAGATTTTAAATTGAGGACAAAGCATGAAAAAAAAGAATCGGTTTTCCATAAAAACAAAACACTGGATCATCATCATGACCATCGTCTGTATCGGTCTGATCGCACTCGCAGCGACCTCCAGGTTTTCCTTTGCCCCGGTTCAGCAGGGTGCAGGCTATGTCATATCTCCTTTTCAAAAGGGGATTAACGTGGCAGGTACGTGGCTGCGGGATCAGACGAGCGGCTTTATGAATGCAAGGAAACTGAAGAATGAGAATGACGCCCTGCAGGAGAAAGTCGATAAACTGACGGAAGAGAACAGTAATCTGCTGCAGGACCAGGATGAGCTGGAGCGTCTGAGACAGATGTATACGCTGGATAAGGATTATTCCGAGTACGAAAAGGTGGCCGCACAGGTCATTTCAAAAGATCCCGGCAACTGGTATAATACATTCGTGATTAACCGCGGCAGTGATGACGGTATCCAGGTGGATATGAACGTTCTCGCCAACGGAGGACTTGCCGGTATCGTAACCGAAGTCGGAAAAGACTGGGCCACTGTCCGTTCCATCATCGATGACTCCAGCAATGTCAGTGCCATGGTCGCAACCACATCGGATGATTGCGTCGTAACAGGCAATCTTCTGCTGATGGATGAGGGAAAGCTTAATTTTATCCAGCTGAAAGACAAGGAAGATAAGGCGCAGGTCGGTGACCGGATCGTGACCTCGAATATCAGTGACAAATTCCTGAAAGGTATTCTGATCGGATACATCGATGAGATCAATAATGATACGAATAATCTGACAAAGAACGGATATCTGATTCCGGTTGTTGATTTTGCCCATATCCACGAAGTTCTGGTGATAAAAGAACTGAAGAATAAAGGAGGAGACTGATGCGCAGAAAACTGATTCTGGCTGTTCTGGTCCTTTTGACTTTTTTGCTGCAGAGTACGGTATTCAAGGCGCTTTCCATCGCATCTATTACTCCGAACCTGCTTCTGATCCTGACGGTATCGTTCGGATTTATGTGCGGAAAGCGTATCGGCATGTTTACCGGATTCTTAAGCGGACTGATGATCGATATGTTTTACGGAAACCTCTTCGGATTCCATGCACTTTTATATATGTGGATCGGATATCTGAATGGATTCTTATACAAAGTCTATTATGACGAGGATATCAAAGTACCGACAATGCTGGTGACGGCCAGTGACGCGGTATACGGAATCGTCATTTACGGACTGCAGTTCATGCTTCGGGGCCGCCTGAATTTTTTGGGATACCTGAAGCAGATCATCATTCCGGAAATCGTTTATACGGTTGTTATGACACTGCTATTCTACCGTCTGTATTTATGGATCAACCGACAGCTGCTTGAACACGAAATGGAAGGACAACGATCACCTTGGTTAAGAAGATAAAAAAGATATTTAAAAAGTTCAGACTGAGCAGGAGCACCGTACTGATCGCGTTGTTTCTCGTCATGGCGTTTATTCTGATACAGCGGATATTTTCTCTGCAGATCATTCATGGCCAGGAATACGCGGACAATTTCTCTCTGCAGACGACCCGTGAGCGGACGTTGAAAAGTACGCGCGGAAATATTCTGGACTGCGACGGCAATGTACTTGCATCGAACGAGCTGTCATACTCCATCACACTGGAGGACAGCGGAACATATGCGAACCGGCGGATCCGGAATCTGTCACTGAACAGTGAGATCTACCGGATCATACAGCTCGTGGAGGCTAACGGGGATTCCATCGACCACAGTTTCCATATTGTTCTGGATGAGAACGGCAATTATGAATTTGACGTTACCGACTTTTCACTCTCGCGGTTCCGCGCCGATGTCTACGGACACAGCCTGATCGATGATCTGAAAGCAGATGAAGTGAACGCTTCACCGGATCAGATCATGAAAGACCTGGCGGGAGACGACCGCTTCGGAATTATCTTATCTGAGAATCCGTACACGGAGGAAGAACTGGCGGAGTATGGGCTGCCGGCAGAATATACAAAGGAAGAACTGCTGAAAATGGTTTCGATCCGCTATCTGCTGTCGACCACAAGCTATCAGAAATACGTGGCAGTGACAATCGCGACGGATGTCAGTGAGGAGACCGTGGCAACCATCATGGAAAATAAAAACAGCCTGGAAGGCGTGGACATCGCCGAGGATTCGGTTCGTGTCTACGAGGACAGTGTTTATTTCTCCTCCCTGATCGGCTATACGGGAAAAATTTCTGCCGAAGAGCTTGATTCGCTGAGAGAAGAAAATCCAAACTATTCCACAACCTCCATTGTCGGCAAAACGGGGATCGAGGAGGTTATGGAGACAACTCTGCAGGGAACGGACGGGAAGGAGACTGTATACGTCGATAATCTCGGAAAAGTACTGGAAATCGATAAGGATTCCAAAACGGATCCCGTCCAGGGAAATGATGTTTACCTGACGATCGACAAGGAACTTCAGATCGCGGCATACAAGATCCTCGAACAGAGAATCGCCGGTGTTCTTGCATTAAATATTCAGCCGATCAAAACGTTTGAGACGGATGAGAATACCGATACTTCCGCGATCCCCATCCCGATCTATGATGTCTACTATGCGCTTGTCAACAACAGCATTCTGGATATCAGCCATTTTTCCGCTGAAGATGCCTCTGATACGGAGCGCAGCGTGCAGTCAAAATTCGAGGCCAAGCAGGCAGAGATCTTTGAGGAGGTCGGCCGTGAACTGACGGGTGATTCTCCGCAGGCTTACAAAGATATGAGGGAGGAGATGCAGGTCTACATCAGTTATATCGTCAATGAAATGCTGATGGATGACACCGGCATCCTGGATAAAAATGCTATTGATAAATCAGATCAGACATATCTGGCCTGGACACAGGATGAGACGATCAGCCTCCAGGAGTTCCTGACATATGCGGCAAGCCAGAACTGGATCGATATTTCCAGATTCACAGAGGAAAACACATATCTGGATTCCAGGGAGGTGTATGCAGCACTGGCGGCGTATATCGCGGATTACCTGAAAACAGATATCGCATTTTCCAAGCTGCTGTACAAATATATGCTGCTGGACGATGTGATCTCGGGCAATGAGTTGTGTACGATTCTGTACGATCAGGGCGTACTGTCGAAAGACGATGACCTGTATGCATCGTTCATGGCTGGGCAGACGAGTTCCTATGATTTAATGATGAGTAAGATCAGGAATCTGGAGATCACCCCCGCACAGCTGGCGCTCGACCCGTGTTCCGGCTCTGTGGTCATCACGGATCCGAATACCGGCGAGATCAAGGCATGCGTCACATATCCGGGGTATGACAATAACCGGCTTGCAAATCAGATGGATACCGGTTATTATAGAAAATTGACGAGTGATCTGTCGGAGCCGTTTTATAATAAGGCGACTCAGCAGCGTACGGCACCAGGTTCGACATTTAAGCTTGTGACAACCGTCGCGGGATTGATGGAAGGCGTCATCGATGATGAATCCACGATCCAGTGTACCGGTATTTTTGACAGGATCGACGGTTCCGAGCTCCGATGCTGGAAGAGGGACGGCCATGGCCTGCTGAATATCCGGGGAGGTATTACAAACTCCTGCAACGTCTTTTTCAGTGAAGTGGCTTACCGGCTGGGACTGGATGAGAACAACGTCTTCTCGGACAACAATGCCACACAGAAGATCACCAACTATGCCGAACTGTTTGACTTTGATCAGAACTCCGGCATCGAAATATCAGAGGCAGACCCTCAGATTTCCGACCAGATGCCGATTCCTTCGGCAATCGGTCAGGGTACGCACAACTATACAACGTCTCAGCTCGCACGCTATGTGTCGACACTTGCCAACGGCGGTACGAGCTATGATATCTCACTGCTGGATAAGGTGACCGATTCTTCCGGCAACCTGATTGAAGATCTGACTCCGCAGGTTCAGAGCCAGCTGGAAGTTCCCCAGTATATCTGGGACGATATCCATGTCGGCATGAGGGGCGTTATCACCGAAACCAACAAAGAGTTATTCCAGGATCTGAATGTTTCGCTTGCCGGCAAGACCGGTACGGCGCAGCAGTCCAGAAACCGCACCAGCCACGGACTTTTCATCGGCTATGCTCCGTATGAAAATCCGGAAATATCGATGGCAGTGCGTATTGCCTACGGGTATTCCTCCACTAACGCGGCGTTAGTGGCTAAGGATATTTTAAATTATTATTTTGAACTGAAAGATGAAACGGAAATCCTGACCGGGACTGCGGCTCAGGAAGGTACTTCCAACGAACAGACCGATTAAATACAAAAGCGGATAATTAAAAAAAGAAATCGTTTGGAGGATGCATCATGAGTGAAGTAATTGTAGTAACATCAGGAAAAGGGGGCGTCGGCAAGACGACGACGACAGCCAATATCGGCTGCGGTCTTGCCGCTCTCGGCAAAAAGACAGTTCTGGTTGACACAGATATCGGACTTCGGAATCTGGATGTCGTCATGGGACTTGAAAACCGGATCGTATATAATCTGGTGGATGTCATCGAGGGCAACTGCCGCATGAAACAGGCACTGATCAAAGACAAGCAGTTTCCGGACAAACTGTTTCTGCTTCCGTCAGCACAGACCAGAGATAAGACGTCCGTGACGCCGGAACAGATGAAAAAGCTGTGTGACGATCTAAGAGAGGAATTTGATTTTATCCTGCTGGACTGTCCGGCCGGTATTGAACAGGGATTTAAAAACGCTGTTGCCGGCGCCACAAGAGCCGTGGTGGTGACGACACCGGAAGTCTCTGCAATCAGGGATGCAGACCGTATCATAGGCCTCCTGGAGGCGGACGATCTACGCAATATTCAGCTTGTCATCAATCGGCTCCGCATGGATATGGTCAAACGCGGAGACATGATGTCTGTGGAAGATGTCGTGGATATCCTGGCAGTTGACCTGATCGGTGCTGTTCCGGATGACGAGAACATTGTAATTGCAACAAATCAGGGGGAGCCGCTGGCAGGCGGACCATCTCTTGCAGGACAGGCATATCTGAACATCTGCCGGAGAATCCTGGGTGAACAGATTCCGCTTCTGGACCTTACTGAGAAAAAAGGACTTTTCAGACGCCTTTTCAAAAACAGGTAGGGGGTGGCAGTGGTGTTTGGATCAAAACGAAAAAATACGGGCAGGATAGCAAAAGACCGGCTGAAACTTCTCGTAAATGCCGAGCGTATCGACTGTTCTCCCGGAATCCTGATTATGCTGAAGAAAGATTTGATGAAAACCGTAAATAAATACATACTGGTAGAAGAGGATGGTGTTGCACTGACATTCACAGCGACACCTCCGAGACTTATGGCTACCATATCGGTTAAAAAAACACCGCACAATGAATTCACGAAAGTGAAATAATAACAAAGGAATCTTATGTTTAAACTATATAAGTTAAAAGACTACAATTTCAGATTGGTTTTATGGCTGCTGCTGATCAGCGGTATGGGTGTCATGCTGGTCGGAAGTGCCATGCAGTCTCTGCAGACAAAGCAGCTGTTCGGGGTCATTCTGGGAGTCGTCGTCATGGCCGTCGTCTCCCTGATCGACTTCAGCTGGATCCTGAATTTTTACTGGATCATGTATATCGCAAATATTCTGATGCTGCTTGCCGTGCGTTTCATGGGTAAGGAAACCTACGGTGCGACCCGCTGGATCGCCATCGGTTCTTTCCAGTTTCAGCCGACGGAGCTGTCAAAGATCATCCTCATCCTGTTCTTTGCGAAGTATCTGATGGATCATGAGGATGACCTGAACACGTTTAAGACACTGGTCAGCTCAGTCATACTGGTAGCTGTCCCGCTGATTCTGATCAAGATACAGCCTGACCTGAAAAACACGATCACCGTAGCGGCACTGTTCTGTGTGCTTTTGTATATTGCAGGACTCAGCTATAAGATTATCGGAACCGTATTAATTATTATGGTTCCGCTCGTCGTCGGTTTTCTGATTCTGGTCACTCAGACGGATCTTGAGATTTTGGAAGGTTATCAGAAGGACCGTATCATGTCCTGGCTGTATCCGGAAGATGCCGCGTACTCGGATGATATCGTACAGCAGCAGAATTCCAAGACAGCCATCGGTTCCGGACAGCTGACCGGAAAGGGCTACAATAATAATAAAGTTTCCTCATCGAATAAAGGCAACTTTGTATCTCAGATACAGACGGATTTTATCTATGCGGTGGCAGGAGAGGAGCTCGGATTTCTGGGCGCTGCCGGCATTATCCTGCTGCTTTTCCTGATCTGTATTGAATGTATTCTGACCGGCAGGAGAGCCAAGGATCTATCCGGCAGGCTGATCTGCTGCGGGGTAGCGACGGTTGTTGCGCTTCAGAGTTTCATCAACATCTGCGTGGCGACCGGACTGATGCCGAACACGGGAACTCCGCTTCCATTTGTCAGCTACGGTCTGAGTTCCATGGTCAGTCTCTTCATCGGAATGGGACTCGTCCTGAATGTCGGACTTCAGAATAGAAATTATCTGCAGGGAGAGGTCAGAAGAGTATGAAAACAAACGCCAGAAAACGAAAACTGCTGATGAACACTATTTTCCTGGTTATGATTCTCCTGATAGCGATACTGCTCGGCATCCTCGGAATCATGCAAATCAGAAAAGATAAAAACCTGGATATGCAGTTTTCTTACCAGGAACGGGAGACAGAGCAGGATGCCGGCACGAAGGTGTTTCAGACTGCAAAGCCGTTTGCCGCAGAGCTCTGTGTCGCTTATGACAATGTCGGTGCGGAAGGCATCAGTATGCCCGGAAATGAAAAAAGCTGTCTGTTGGATGTCGACGACAAAACGGTTATATACGCACAGGATATGCACGAAAAAGCATATCCGGCCAGTATCACAAAGATCATGACCGCCATTCTGGCAGTAAAGTATGGAAATATGGATGATGCCGTCACGGTGAGCCAAAATGCGGTGACGCTGGAGGAAGGGTCTCAGGTCTGCGGATTTCAGGCAGGCGATATTGTCACCATGGACGAACTGTTTCACGGTCTGCTGGTGTATTCCGGGAACGACGCCGCAATGGCAATTGCGGAACACGTCGGCGGATCTGTCGATCATTTTGTTGAGATGATGAATGAGGAGGCGCGGAAGATCGGTGCGACCAACACCAATTTCGTCAATCCATCCGGACTGCACGATGACAATCACTATACAACAGCATACGATGTTTACCTGATGCTGAATGAGGCTCTGAATTATGATTATTTTGTGGATACCATGCAGCTTTCGGTTTATAATCTGAGTTTTACCAGAGGAAGTGAAACCGTCCAGGTTCACCTTGATTCCACGGACCATTATCTGACCGGAGAGACCAGCCCGCCCCCCGGCGTCACCGTACTCGGAGGAAAGACGGGTACGACCAGTCAGGCGGGAGCCTGCCTTGCGATTCTGAGTCAGAATGACTATGGCGCTCCTTATGTTTCTATTGTTTTGAATGCGTCTACAAAAACGAATTTGTACGATGATATGAATCAGCTTTTGTCAAAAATTAATTCTTAAAGAAATTATAAATTTACCATTGTGTTTTTGTCTTAAATACACTATAATTAGAGCTATAAATCAATACTTTTTAGTAAAATTACATATTAAATGATGACTTAAGGAGGAAACTGCTATGGTTCAATTAATTATTGGGGATAAGGGAAAAGGTAAGACTAAGCAGCTTTTGGATAAAGTTAATGCGGCAATCAAATCTGCGAACGGCAATATCGTATTTTTGGATAAGAGTACGAGACATATGTATGAGCTGAACAACAGAATCCGGTTGATTGATGTATCCGGATTTCCGCTTAAAAACAGCGATGAGTTCGTAGGTTTTATCTGTGGGATTATCTCACAGGATCATGATCTGGAAGAGATGTATATTGACAGTTTCATGAGGATCGCAAAACTTGAAGATCAGGATGTTACCGATACCATTCTTCAATTGGAAGCCATTGGCGAATTGTTCAACGTTAATTTCGTCATCAGCGTGTCTGTCAATGACGATACGATCAGCGAATCATTAAAAGATAAAGTGATTCTTTCTCTGTAGAAGAGAAAATATACAGGGGGATGAAGTGATACTTCATCTCCCCCTTTTTTCGTTCCTCAGGAAACCGTGTCCTAAGGACATGTAACTGTCAGATCATCCGTTTTTTGATGAATTTCCGATACGTCCGTACATGCTCAGCAGATAAAGACCGCTGATTCCTACGATCGCATAGATAATGCGTGAAATCCAGGACATATTGCCGCAGATAAATGCGACCAGATCAAATTTGAAAAAACCGATCAGTCCCCAGTTGATAGCACCGATGATTGCGATCGTTAACGCAGTATAATCCAAACCAGATGTATTCATAGTATTTCCTCCTGTCTGCATGTATTTTAAAGACAGTTTGCCCATTTTTGCCAGAAATATTCTGTTATGATGTTAAAATACAGAGAAATTTCATCTTGAGGTCTTACAGTGAAAATGATAAAATAACATGGATGCAGACTTTAAAAAACAAGGAGACAGTATTTTGCCAACTCAGAAAAAAAAATGGAAACGCCCGGACATACACCTTTCAGATTTGAAAAGAGCGGCCACGCTTAATATCGGAACGATACTGTTCGGTGCTTTATTTATTTATATGGTGATCAGCATTATCATGTATCTGACTGCAGCGCATATCACCCCATATCAGGTCACGAGCGGCCCTCTGTCGAAGAACCAGACGTATACCGCACTGATCCTGCGATCGGAACAGCTTGTACAGGCCAATACCGGCGGTTATGCAACTTACTATGTACGTGAGAACTCCAAAGTCAAAAAGTCAGGGGCCGTCTACGGCATCGGAGACGGTCAGACTTCCGGCGGTACAGCTGAACTGACTGAGGAAGACCTGACGCAGATCCGTTCCGCCATGGCAAAGTTTGCCTATAACTTCGACTCGAATAATTTTTATGATACATACAGTTTTAAATATGAGATGGAAGGGAGCCTGCTGCAGTATGCAGGACTCACTGACATAACAGAACAGGATACAGATGCGGAAGACATCGTCGCCCCGACACAGACAATCGGCAATCAGACGGTCAATTTCGCACCCTCAGACGGCATTGTTCAATATACGAAAGACGGGTACGAATCTGTGACTGCGGATACGATTGAACCCGATCATTTTAATCAGAAGTCCTATCAGAAAACGAATTTGAGAAGTTCTGAGCAGCTGTCTGTCGGAGACGATGTGTACAAGCTGATCACCAGTGAAAACTGGTCTCTGATGATTCCTCTCACGGATGCGCAGACAGTGCAGCTTGCCGGAAGAGAAACAATCCGTGTGAAATTTCTGAAAGACGGGGTCACACAGACGGGAAAATTTACGATTGTTACCAAAGACGACCACTTTTACGCCAAAATCGATTTCTCGGCGGGGATGCTCAGATATACATCTGACCGTTTTATCGATATTGAGCTGGTGACCAACATCAAAACAGGATTAAAAATACCAGTTTCTTCCATAGTAAATAAAGATTTCTACGTGATTCCCAAAGGCTATGAGACGACTGGAGGCGAATCGGATGAAATCGGTTTTCTGAAAGAGACAACAAATAAAAGCGGAGAAACTTCGTCTGAATTTGTCAATGCGACGGTTTACGCTCAGCAGGAGGATCTCTACTATGTGGACCAGGAGGACTTTTCTGACGGTGACGTCATCATCAAGCCGGAATCGACAGAACGCTACACCATCGGTGATACGATGCCCCTGGAGGGCGTCTACTGTATCAATAAGGGGTATGCTGTGTTCCGGAAGGTTGTGATCATCGATCAGAATGAAGAATACTGTATCGTTGAATCAGGGACCACGTATGGAATTGCACAGTTTGATAACATTGTCTCAGACAGCAGCACCGTAAAAGAAGAAGAAATATTATATTAGAAGGAGCGCGATATCATGGTACGGGAAAATATGAAAACAGTGGAAGAGAAGATTGCAGCAGCCTGCAGGCGGGCGTCAAGAGATCCGCAGGAAGTTACACTGATTGCAGTGAGCAAAACAAAGCCCGTGGAATTGATACAGGAAGCTATCGAGTACGGTCAGGTGGATTTCGGTGAGAATAAGGTGCAGGAACTTACCGGCAAATATGAAATCCTTCCGAAAAATCTGCGCTGGCATATGATCGGTCATCTTCAGCGCAACAAGGTTAAGTATATCGTAGATAAGGCGGCGCTGATTCATTCCGTGGACTCACTGCGTCTGGCAGAAACCATAAGCATGGAGGCACAGAAAAAAAATGTAACCGTTCCTGTGCTGATCGAAGTGAATGTGGCACAGGAGGAAAGTAAATTTGGAACTGCATGTGAGGAAACACTCGATCTTATCGAAGAAGCTGCAAAACTGCCGAATATTCGAATCGAGGGTCTCATGACAATCGCTCCCTTCGTCGATGATCCGGAGGAAAACCGGCCGGTATTCCGGAAATTAAAACAATTAAGTGTTGACATAATGGAGAAAAACATTAATAATGTTAATGTGAATATTCTGAGCATGGGGATGACAAACGATTATGAAGTAGCGATCGAAGAGGGAGCAACGATGGTACGCGTCGGAACAGGAATCTTCGGAGAGCGGGACTATTCACCGAAAACCATGGATAAGTAGATAGGAGATCATAATGGGAGTATTAGACAAATTTCTGGATGCAATTCGATTAAATGATGATTACGACGATGACGATGAGTTTTTTGATGATGATATAGAAGATATGGAAGAGGAACCAAAACAAAAACGCCGGTTTTTCAAAAAAAATGATGACGATCTGGACGACTACGACGATCTGGACGACCCGTTTGATAAACCGAGGACAACCAAGAAAATGTCGGAGGCTGCCGCTGCAAAACAGCCGAAGACATCAAAGCAGTCTGCAAAACAGTCATCTTCTTCAAAGATTACGCCAATGCGTAAGAAAACAGGAGGTTCTTCAATGGAAGTATGTGTGATCAAACCAAGCTCAATGGAAGATACAAGAGATATTGCCGATACGCTGATTGCACACTGTACCGTTGTCCTGAACCTGGAAGGTATCGATGTGGAAGTCGCGCAGCGTATTATTGACTTTTCTTCCGGTTCCTGTTATTCGATCGGCGGCGGTCTGCAGAAGATTTCCAGCTATATCTTTATCCTGACTCCAGATAACGTGGAAGTGTCCGGGGATATCCAGGAGATTCTAAGCGGTGCATTTGACATTCCGTCCATGCGCACTAATTTTTAATATATGTTATGCAAAAGGAAGAACATTTCAGAAAAAGAATTCAGGATCTTGCGCGAATGGCCTATGAACGGGATATCGTAACGTTCACCGATTTTCTGGATTTGAATGAACAGCATATAGTCAATAGTCTCACCAGGGAACTTGCAGGCGTCACGCATGCAGGCTTTGGGGGCTATGATATGTCAGAGCGTCAGATAACAGCTTTTATTCCTGATGCTCTTTCTTATGAATGGGAGTACCCCATCTGCTGCCTGCACATCCGTCCGAGGGACGGACGGTTTGCCGAAACGCTGACACACCGTGATTATCTCGGCGCACTTCTGAATCTGGGAATTGACAGAAACATGCTGGGTGATCTGCTGATTGATGAGAGTTCAGCTTATCTGTACTGTGTCGATCATATGAGTCAGTTCATTATACAGGAGCTGACACGTGTCCGGAGGACCGCGGTCACTGTGGTTCAAAGTGAGACCATGGAGCCGGCAGTCACCAGAAATTTCCGCGAGATAAAAGGAACCGTGGCTTCTGTACGCCTGGATGCCCTGATCGCTCTTGCGTTTCAAAGTTCCAGGAACAGGATGGTACCGCTTATCGAAGGCGGCAAAGTATTTGTAAACGGAAGAATGGTCACATCAAACGGCTGCGCGCTGAGGGAAGGCGACGTCATATCTGTCCGGGGACATGGAAAATTCCGGTTTGCCGGTGTCATATCGGAGACAAAAAAAGGACGCTGTCTCGTATCGGTCAGCCGTTACAGCTAGGAGGAAACTTATGGAATATCAGATGACTGTAAAACGCGAGGGTGAATTCACCTACGATATCGAATGGCACAATACCTTCGAGGGTCTCGGAAAAGCTGTGGAGAAACTCTCTCTCATGAGCAGAAAAGCCTGTATTGTCACAGACAGTACGGTAGGACCACTCTATTTGAATACAGTGAGCAGACAGCTTTCACCTCTGTTTGATAAGATCACATCTTTTTCCTTCCCATCAGGTGAGGCACAGAAAACACTGGATACGGTAAAAAAACTATATACACACCTGATCGAAGAACACTATGAACGCAAGGATATACTGATCGCCCTCGGCGGCGGGGTCGTGGGAGACCTGACAGGCTATACGGCAGCCACGTATCTGCGCGGCATAGACTTTATTCAGATCCCCACCACACTTCTGTCACAGGTGGACAGCAGCGTAGGAGGGAAAACAGGCGTTGATTTCGACTGCTTTAAGAATATGGTCGGAGCATTTCACCAGCCGCGTCTGGTCTATATGAGTATGGAGACACTGCACACACTTCCAGATGTACAGTTTTCCTGCGGCATGGGGGAGGTCTTAAAGTCCGGACTGATTCGGGATCTTCCATATTACCAGTGGACGCTGGAACACAGCAGGGAACTGCTGGAGAGAAAAGACGAAGTGCTGATCAGAATGATACAGGGCAGCTGTCTGATCAAAAAGACGGTTGTGGAGCATGATCCTACCGAGCAGGGGGAACGCGCCGTCCTGAATCTTGGACATACGATCGGACACGCGGTCGAGAAGCTGAAAAATTTTGAGATGCTTCATGGACAGTGTGTTGCGCTTGGCACTGTTGCGGCGGCATATATTTCCAAAGAGCGCGGTCTGATCGACAGCGAAGCACTGTCCGTGATCGAACGCGGCAACCGGATGTTTGGCCTGCCGTGCCGTTTTGAGGGCCTGGCTTTAGAAGAAGTCTTAAGTGCGACACGGTCTGATAAAAAAATGGAACAGGGAAAAATCAAATTCATACTGCTGAATCCTCTGGGACACGCTGTGGTTGACAAGACGGTGACCGATGATGAGATGATGGCAGCAATCGGTTATATACAGGGAGAGTAGTTAATGACAGAAAAAAAGCACGGGGTAATTTACTGGATCGCCGGTCTGGTATCGGTATGCATTCTCATTGGGCTGGATCAATGGACAAAATACCTGGCAGTTACGCACCTGTCCGGACAGGAAGATATCGTTCTGATTCCGAATATCCTTCAGCTGCACTATCTGGAAAACAGGGGAGCAGCCTTCGGGGTGCTGCAGAACCAGCAATGGATCTTTATTATATTATGCCTGCTGTTCCTGGTTTTTGCCGGTTATGCCTATACCGTGATTCCGAAAACAAGACACTATTTTCCGCTGAATTTCATCACGGTTGTGCTTGTCGCAGGAGCCTTCGGAAACCTGATTGACCGTATCCGGCTGAAATACGTGGTGGACTTTGTCTACATCTCAGCCATAGATTTCCCAGTTTTTAACGTAGCGGATATCTACGTCACGGTTTCGGCCGTATTACTGTTTGTATACCTTATTTTTTTCTACAGGGAAGAAGACTTTACCTTTCTGGCTTTAAAAAAGAAGAAAGGACAGTAGCTTATGGAAATCTTTAACCTGACGACAAGTGAACAGGAAAAAAATCTGAGACTGGATAAATATCTTTCGGAACAGCTGAAGGATATTTCCCGGTCTTATTTGCAAAAACTGATCAAGGACGGGGCAGTATCGGTAAACGACACCAGTCAGAAGGCAAATTACCGGCTTCAGACCGGAGACTGTATCCGTGTGTCAATCCCGGACGATATGCAGCCGGACATCGCGGCGGAGGACATTCCTCTTGATATACTTTACGAAGATGACCAGCTACTCGTTGTGAACAAACCGAAGGGAATGGTCGTGCATCCGTCTGCCGGGCATTACAGCCACACGCTCGTAAACGCACTGCTTTACCATTGCGGGAGTACCTTAAGCGGCATCAACGGAGTGCTTCGTCCCGGCATCGTGCATCGGATCGATATGGACACGACGGGTGCACTTGTCGTATGTAAGACGGATCTTGCTCACCAGTCACTCGCGTTACAGCTGCAGGAACATACGATTACGAGACGATACCGTGCGATCGTGCTCCACAATATCAAAGATGACGCCGGCATCGTCGAGGGACCGATCGGGCGCCACCCAACCGACCGGAAGCGCATGGCGGTCAACCGCAGGAACGGCAAATCTGCAGTCACTCATTACAGCGTACTGGAACGTTTTGGGCAGTATACCTACATCGAATGCCGTCTCGAGACCGGACGCACACACCAGATCCGCGTACACATGGCCAGTATCGGACATCCTCTTCTGGGAGATTCGGTATACGGGCCTGCAAAATGTCCGTTTCATCTTCAGGGTCAATGCCTGCACGCGATGGTTCTCGGCTTTCAGCATCCCATCACGGATGAATACATGGAGTTTACCGCACCTATTCCAGAATATTTTGATGAATTGTTACAAAAATTCAGATAAATCATTGTACTTTTTGTGTGAAATGTAGTATAATATAAAAATAATCGTAACAGTTCAGGACGGCGGGGAAATTGGTGCAGAAAGCTGCGTCAAGCTTGCTTGTAAGTCGCTTTTACGCACCAATTTCCACATGGGATGAACATCCGATGCTTCTTGACCGGCTTTTTCGGTCAAGAAGATACGCCGTCCTGAACAGTTACAAATAATCACTACATGCATTGCAGGGGAAGGATGTGTATCGATATGAAAACAAATACTATTGTTACAATCGGAAGACAGTATGGAAGCGGCGGCAGAGAAATCGGCAAGCGCCTGGCAGAAGACCTCGGAATTCCTTATTATGATAAAGAATTGCTGTCAAGAGCAGCGAAAGACAGCGGAATCTGTGAAGAGCTTTTCGAAAATCATGATGAAAAACCGACGAACAGTTTTCTGTACTCACTGGTCATGGATACCTATTCTTTTGGTTATACCTCGGCAGCTTTTTCCGATATGCCGATTAACCAGAAGGTCTTTCTGGCACAGTTTAACGCGATCAAAGCGATCGCCGATGAAGGTCCGTGTGTACTGGTTGGAAGATGTGCTGACTATGCGCTGGAGGAGCGTGACAACTGTCTGAGTGTCTTTATCCATGCTGATCTCAAAACAAGAATCCGTAAGATCGCCGCGAAGTATGACCTGACGGATTCCAAAGCAAAAGATAAGATTACCAAGATAGATAAAAAACGTGCCAGCTACTATAATTACTACAGCAGCAAGAAATGGGGCGATGCCGGAAGTTATAATATGAGTATTGACAGCGGTCTCTTTGGCATAGAGGGCACGATTGAACTCATTAAGCGAGCGATTGAGGAAAAAGAAAAACGATGATCAGACTATGATTTTTTAATCCGGGGAGGCCAGCCGGGGATGTTGCCGTTCAGTACTGCGGAAAACATTCTCTCTCTGGCCCCCGGATTTTCTGCTGTCAGCTGTTTTACCAGATTTTTGGCATACTCCCGTTTCGTATAACCGTCTGCGGGACACGGACTCTTTTCTACCGGAAGATCGTACAGCTTTTGAAAGCCCCTGATATCCATTTCATCAACGAACATCAGAGGGCGGATGACAGTCAGGTCCATTCTGTCCAGGTAAGTTTTGGGTGAAAATGAGTGGAAACGTCCCTCAAAGATCAGGGAGAGCAGCATGGTTTCTATGATATCGTCTTTGTGATGGGCATAGGCAACTTTATTGCAGCCGGTTCTCTTTATGGCTTCGTTCAGTGCGCCTTTACGCATCTTTGCACAGAGTGAACAGGGGTTGGATTCTTTCCGCTCCTCAAAGATGATCCTCGCAATATCCGTTCGCACAATCGTATAGGGTACTTCGAGCGTCTCACAGAGTTTTTGAATGCGTCCGAGTTCAAAGCCCGGATGACCGAGATCGACGGTGATCGCCTCTATAGTAAAAGATTTCGGATAAAAGCGCTTCAGTCCATGCAGTGCATAAAGCATGGTCAGGCTGTCCTTTCCGCCCGATATGCCGACAGCGATCTTATCGCCCTCATCAATCAGCTGATATTCGTCGACGGCTTTCCGCGTATAACTGAGTAATTGCTGTAATTTCATAAGATCCTCCTCTTTGTAAATTATGTCCATCCGATGTGGAAACCGGTACAAAAAATTATACTATAAAATTTTAATGATATCTATGCCAAAAAGCAGATAAACTATGATATGATAAGAAAAACGTTACTATTCACAGCTGATATGGATATATAGACAGACTCGTCATGCTTGCATGTAAGAGGATGACTGTACATCCATATCAAGCCTGCGAAGCAGGAACTCCACCCACATAAGCAGTCTTAGCTCCGTATGGAGCGAGACTGGAGCCTCAAAGAGGCGACGAATGCGCATGTGGGTGGTGGGCTGTGAATAGTAACAGTAAAACTAACTAAAAGCAGGTACATCATATGAAATTTCGCTGGGACAAAAAATATTTATACTGGGGCGCAACGGCATTTGTGGTTCTCGCCGCCGCCATGCTTTTCTATTTTGGAATTTTTCACGTTGATTCCCTCAAATCGCTGTTCAATAAAATATACAGCATTTTACAGCCGCTGATCTACGGTGCCGCCATCGCCTACATTCTGAATCCGCTTGTACGTTTTCTGGAAGAGCAGGTCTTTTTCCGGTTGATTAAAAAGATAGGACGGAGGATTACGGAACGCCTGAAGAAAGTGGTTCGGATGATCTGTGTGATTTTCGTAATTCTGCTTCTCTTCCTTGTTATCTACGGCCTGATCGCGATGATGGTTCCGGAACTGATCAAAAGTATTACCAACATTGTAGAGAATTTTCCGCGTTATATCAGGACGGCAGAGACATGGGTGACGGATCTTCTGAAGGATAACCCGAATCTGGAAGCCTATTCTCTCAGCCTGTTTACGACGATCTCCGACAAGGCGCAGACATGGCTGAACCAGGATCTGCTCCCGCAGATCAATGAGATCGTCAGGAACTTTTCTACCGGTATCTATGATGTGCTGGTATTTCTGAAGAACTTTTTGATCGGCGCCATGATTTCTATATACATGCTGTATGGAAAAGAAATGTTTATCGCACGAGGGAAGCAGTTTCTGTACGCTCTGCGCAGCACACCAGAGAACGCAAACCGTACGATCCGGGACCTTCAGTATGTAGACCGGACTTTCGGAGGCTTTGTTGTGGGGAAGATCGTTGATTCCATGATCATAGGGCTCCTCTGCTACATCGGTATGAGCATCCTGAAACTGCCGTACACGATGCTGATCAGTGTGATTATCGGAATCACGAATGTGATTCCGTTCTTCGGACCGTATATCGGTGCAGTGCCGTCCGCATTCCTCATCCTGCTGATCAACCCGCTTCAGTGCCTCTACTTTATCATCTTTATCCTGGTTCTGCAGCAGTTTGACGGGAATTTTCTCGGTCCTAAGATTCTCGGTGATACCACCGGTCTGTCGAGCTTCATGGTTATCGTTGCCATACTGGTCGGGGGAGGATTGTTCGGAGTCTTTGGCATGTTCGTGGGTGTCCCCGTCTGTGCGGTCATCTGCACGATCATCGGCGACCGGATCCAGGAGCGGCTGAAAAAGAAAAAGCTGCCGGAAGATGTGACTTCCTACCGTGGCATCGATCATCTGGATCAGGACACACATGAACCCGTGTATCAGAACACGATGGAACCTGATACTTCCAAACCGTTCAGCAAAGCCAGAAGAAAAGATGACGATATGCCGGAAGAGGAAACAAAAGACAGAGATCAGGAGGAAGAAGAGTTATGAGACTTGTCATACAGCGTGTAACTGAGGCGAAGGTAACGGTGGAGAGGGAAGTGATCGGCAGTATTTCGAAGGGACTTCTTGTTCTCATCGGGATTTCCGGCGAGGATACCCGTGAGACGGCGGACCGGTATCTGAAAAAACTGATCTCGCTTCGTATCTTCGAGGATGAGAATGGGAAAACGAATCTGTCACTGGAGGATGTCGGCGGGGAACTCCTGTTGATCTCGCAGTTTACCCTCTATGCCAACTGCAGAAAAGGAAACCGTCCGAGTTTCATCGAGGCCGGAGCTCCTCAGATGGCGGAACCTCTCTATGAATATATGATCCGGAAGGCAAAGGAAAGCGTATCTGTTGTCGAGAGCGGAAGCTTCGGTGCGGATATGAAGGTTTCCCTTGTCAATGACGGACCGTTTACGATTGTCTTGGACGAATCAACTCTTTAAAGGATGCGAAGGCATCCTTTTTTCTTTCCCATATTTCTTGGGAACTTTCATAAAAAAGGATATGGTATACTAATTACAATAGTAAAAGTTGCTTAATAATTTCAATATGGGGGGACTGTCGGACAGCTGACAGATTTAATAATATGAATTCAATTGTTATTGTGTTAATTTCCTGGGCGGTGTGCATTGCCCTGTTTATCCTGGGTGTTTATTTCTTAACGAAACACGCCGTATGGTTTGAACGAAATTCTATCAAATTTTTTTGCATTGCCATCATTCTCGGACTTGGCGTCTACCTGTTC
Source organism: Ruminococcus gauvreauii (assembly GCF_025151995.1). Lineage (NCBI taxonomy): Bacteria > Bacillati > Bacillota > Clostridia > Eubacteriales > Oscillospiraceae > Ruminococcus > Ruminococcus gauvreauii. The sequence continues at coordinate 4,077,945 of NZ_CP102290.1, read as the reverse complement.
GGATATTACTTTCGTGAAGGGGCAGATTTTTCCGATCAGCATTCTTCGGAGTTCTCAGCAGCAAATCTTCTATCATCGGTGGCACTGTCTTTCGTCAGTACTGGTCGTATGTTTATGATGGAGCTGGATATAGGAGAGCTTGGGGTAATCGGAGATGTTCTGATCTACCGTGTGATCTATGGATTCGTTCTGCTGCTTGCAGTCTTCTCCTTGGCTATCGTGGTACTGTCTGTGATCGGCGGTGGTGTACTCAGTAATATCCGGCTGCAGTTTCTGCGGCTTCTGGGTTCCCGTAAAAAATTTTTTATCATCTGCGGTTACCGCAGGGAAATACTGACACTGATTCAGGATCTTCGAAAGCAGCATCCCAAAAATCCAATCCTGCTTCTTCTGAAACGAGAAGAGCTGGATCAGATGGAACATTCAGAAATTCAGGCCATTATGAACCTTGGATGTATCCGAAGTACCTTCAAAAACAATGGTTCCGGTATTTCAACCATTTCAACTTATTGTTTTCCAAAAAGAAAATGTCCAGAACCCATCTGTCTGATTGCGGCAAGTACCAATACTTCCGAAAATGCCGAGACCGCCAGGATCATTTGCGGTGCGCTGACATCACAGCCGGACTATCCGAATCGGGTACAGCTGCACGTGCTCGTAAGCTATGAAGAATCCGAGGAAATGATGTCTCTTGCGTGTCCGCCGTCCTGTGATCTGCACTGGTCTGACCTGGAAGAGCTGGCCTCCCGGCTACTGCTCACGGAATATCCGCTTTGGTATTTTTTGAAAGACACTGACTTTTCAAAGGGATGCCTTCCGATGGAAATCCGGTTTGCTGTCATGGGATATTCTCCGCTTTCCGTCTGGATATGCCGGAATCTGATCACGGAGATGCAGTTTAAAGGCTGCCGCCTGAAGCTTTTCTGGCTGGACGATGGTATAGAAGATAAAGCGGCGTCTTTTAAATATATGAACCCGAAGATTTCTCAGGTGGCCGACATTGTCTGTATCAATGCCCTTCCTTTCGGAAATAAGTTTTTCACATGGCTACAGGAAAATGCTGCATCCTTTCATGGTGTTTTCTGTGTGTACGGGGATGATTCTGTGAACCGGAGAACAGCGGCAGCGTTTCGAAACCTGTTACCTGCTTTCCAGGTTTTTTACCGAGTTCATACATCGACTGTCTTTGATCAGACAGCACATGGAATCTGCTTTGGAACAGAAGAGCAGCTATACAGTGAAACGATTCTTCTGCAGGAAAGCCTTGACCGGCTTGCTATGGCAATTCATGAGTATTACGGCGTCTTCTATGGCATGTCCAGACGTGAAGCCAGAGAGAGCTGGCAGACTGCCTCTGTCTTTGAAAAGCAGTCCAGCAGAAATCTGGCCCTTCATATGCCGCTGAAGCTCTTCAGCATTGGCTATCGGCTGCTGGACGGCACAGGTGAGAGCGATTTTAAAGAATTTGCAGAAAAGAATCCGGCAACCATACAAAACCTGGCATATGGCGAACATCTCCGTTGGTCAGCGTCATTTTATGTGAGAGGCTGGCAGGTAGGTGACGAGCTGTCACTTCCTTCGGGAAAAACCAAGGATCTGTACAGCAAGCGTCATGCCTGTCTCGTTCCCTGGGAGGAACTGCCTGCTGTCAGCAAACAATACAACATCGACTATCAACGCCTCGATGAGCATTTCATCCGAAATATGGAACGCATTGCAAACATTGCCGGATACTGTCTCACAAAACTCTGATACATTTTGGGAGGAGGAATTTTTATGACGGAGAAGAAGCAGTACAGCTATTATGCATTTATCAGCTATAAGCGGGAAGATGAACACTGGGCAAAATGGCTGCAGAATCAGTTGGAGACATATCATATTCCATCCGTCATCCGCAAAAACAACTTAAATGTGCCGAAAAAAATCTACCCCGTATTCAGAGATAAGACCGATCTCACCGGCGGCAAGGTATTAAACGCCCTGCATAAAGAGCTTGAGGAATCACAGTATCTGATTGTTATCTGTTCACCCAAAAGTGCATCCTCCGAATGGGTCAGCAGAGAAATCCAGCATTTTATAGAGCTGGGGCAGGAAGATAATATCATTCCCTTTATTGTGGAGGGGGAACCGTTTTCAAAAGACATCGACAGGGAATGTTACCCGGAAGCGCTCAAAAAAGAGATGTCCACGGAGCTTCTCGGCATCAGCGTAGATGAGCTTGGAAAACACAAGGCGTTCCTGCGTGTCGTAGCGACACTTCTGAACCTCAAATTCGACCAACTCGTGATGCGTGACCGGAAACGGCGCAAAAGGCGGCGTATTGCAACCGCTGCCGCGGTCTGTGTCGCGGCAGTACTTTCCTTTGCCGGAATCTGGTACTATGTTCCCCACTGCAGCTATTATCAGGATTTTGTCTATCAGAATGAAGTTCCGCAGGGGATCGGGAAACTATCCTACAACCAGCGGAAAAAAAGCTTCGACTGCTACCGCATCGTCACACAGATGGGGCGTGTCACCAGACTTGAGCATGTTAATTCTGCCGGAACTCCGACAATGCTTCAACAAAATGATTTCATGACAGAAAATCCTATGATTGTCTGCTTCTATTATGAAGGCAGGCGTATCTCCAGAGCGGAATACCGGAACCGGCATGAGACGATACTGCTTGTAAAGGACTACACTTCCAATTTAAAGGCCGTTGATTTTCTGCAGGCCGCTGACAGCAGCCAGACGTCAGCGCTCTCCTCAGACCAGACCAGTCTGAAGAACACCCTGTATACAGATCAGGGGAGACTTCCACAGGACAGCAAAAGTGAAATCACGCGGCATATCAATACATACGACGAGCACGGTTATCTGATCCAGGTGCAGTTTATGAGAGATAATCAGAACACCCCTGCCAGTGACAGCAGCGGTATCTGTGGAATGCAGTATGAACGTGATGAAAAAGGGCGGGTTTTAAAAATAATATATCTGGATGAAAACGGCAGTCCCCGAAGCTCCAGACATGGAGTCGCTGCAAGAACATTTACCTATGACAGCACCGGTAATCTGACAGATGTGATTTTTCTGGATTCGGCAGGACAGCCGGTGAGAGGTGAAGATCGCTATGCCCGCTATCACGCGGAGTATGACGCGTACGGTAATTGTATACAGGAGGAATATTTTAACGAAAACGGTGAACCGGATTATAATCATCTCGGTTATGCAAAAGCAAAAGCCCGATATGACGGCCGCGGTTTCCAGACCTTGTATCAGGTCTACTCCCCTAATGGGACGCCGGTTGCTGAAAAAGAACAAGGCGTCCATGCGTCGGAGAAAACCTACGATGAACACGGATATATTACCAGACAGATTTACTATGATGTTTCCATGAACCCGGTAAACGGGAAAGACGGGTATGCTCAGGTTGAGTGTCTCTTTGATGCTGATGGCAATCTCAGAGAAACCTGGTACTATGATGCCGACGGGGAGCTGACGTATGATAATACTGCCATCTGCGGAACAAGAGCCGAGTATAATGAAAGTGGCTGTAACACAGAGATTTCTTTTTATGACACGGGCGGTCAGCCGTCTACGTCCAGTTCCGGTATCGCCTCCATCCGAAGAGAATACGATGAGAATAGCCGCCTGACCAGTGAACGGTACTTCGCTGCCGACGGAAATCCGACTCACGAGAATACCGGCTGCTCTTCCGTCATATGGTCTTATGACCGGAAAGGCAATCTGATCCAGAAAAATGTCTATGATGTGAATCAAAAGGCATGCGTAAACAGTTCCGGATATCATCAGACTGTCTATACTTACGATGAAAAAGGAAATCAAACCTCTATCTCTTACTATGACCAAAGCCTTCAGCCTGCCATCAACAGCAGCGGCTATCATAAGGTCGTGATGCAGTACGACGAAAAAGGGAATTGTATTCAGGAGGAGTATTACGGCGTAGACGAACAGTTGGTGCGGCTTCCTGATAAGAGATATGCCATGGCAAAATATCAATACGATGAATATGGAAATACGATCCTTCGCGCCTACTATAATGAGCTCGAAAAACCTGCAGACTGCAAGGACGGTTATTGTACAGAAGAGCTGCAGTATGATGCCTATGGAAATTGCATCAGCAATACACAGTATTCACTGCAGCATCACACGCCAAATGGATATCGGACAATCCTGTACACATATGATACGCGCGGGAACCTGATTGAAAAAAGCTTTCTGGATGATCAGGGCAATCCCTGCTATAACAACAAAAACATTGCATATTATGTCTACACCTATGATGAGAAAGACCGCAGGACTGACACCCGCCTGTATGATGTAAATCGAAAGCTCACTGATGTGGAAGGCTATGCATCGGAACAGATTGTCTATGATGAAAAAGACCGTTATACCCAGGTTGCATATTTTGATGCATCCGGGCAGCCCTGCAGCCTTGATTATCCTGCAAAAATCATTTTTGCATACGACCAAAGGGGGAATGAAGCTAAAAGGGCTTATCTGGACAAGGAAGGCCGGCTCAGTTCTGATAATGCATACCAATATGCTATTGTTGCGTATCGCTATAATGACCGCGGAAACCGCCTTGAGGAAGCCTATTACGATGAGAACGAGCAGTTATGTATGACTCAGAATAATTATGCAAAGGCCAGTTATGAATATGATATTTTTGGAAATGTGACACGGATTGATTACTATGGTACAGACGGAGCGCCGGTGCTTACCAACGCGGGTTATACAGCAAAAACCACCGAATATGACAGCCGTGGAAACGCGGTCTTTGAATCTTACTTCGGAACAAACGGTCAGCCCCTGCCAGGCTCCAAAGATTGCCCGAGCCGGACGGAGTATCAATATGACTCCGCTGGTTCTAAAATAAAAACCATTTATTATGACAGCAGAGGCAAGGTCATAGAACAGACCAGCTATCTGATCATTATGCAGGAAATTATTGAAGGCTCGCAGGCTGAGCGGCTGGGCATACAAAATGATGATATCCTGATCGAAATCGGCACATGGAATTATTCGGAACATCCGAATCTGACAAGTGAAGTTCTTTCCAGGCTGGAAGCTATCCTGAGTGATGGATACCGCCCGCCTGTCGATCTGACATTCTGCCGAAAATCAGAAGGTGACGTTTATACCTTTTACACGGTCCACTTGCAGGGCGCCGAACAGGCGGTTATTGGCACCAGATTTTTAGATGAACCCTGTTCACAGCGCACACGGGATGCGATCGAAGAGCAATATCTCGTATGGCTTACAAAAACGAAGGAGGAAAACCCATGAAAAGTGCAAATCCAAGAGACTATTATCACCCGCAGGACAAGTCTGCGCTGGATTCTCTGAAACAGGTTCCCGGCTTTTCCATGGCTCTGAAAGCATTCATGAAGGTCTTCAATGAAAATATGATTCATGGCCTTAACATGTCCAACAAAATACGTATCAGTGACGGGCAGCTTCCCGATCTGTACCGGCTGCTTCCGCCGATCTGTCAAAAGCTGGGGATTCGGGAGCCGGAATTCTATCTGGAGATGGATCCGGCGCCGAACGCCTATACGTTTGGAGATACCATAATTTCCATTACCGTCACGTCCGGTCTGGTCGACTTGATGAATGAGGAAGAAATCAGCACCGTTCTGGCACATGAATGCGGCCATATTGCATGTCACCATGTCCTGTACCATACTATGGCACGCATGGTTCTCGGAACCGGGGCAAATCTGCTCGGACTGGATATGCTGACAACAGCGCTGCAGTTTGCACTGTTTCACTGGGAGCGCTGCAGTGAATTTTCCTGCGACCGGGCGGCGGCAATCTATATGGAGGATTCTGCGTCGGTAGCGCGCGTGATGTCCCTGTTAGCTTCAGGAAGCCAGAAAATCTCTTCTCAGATCAATATGGGGCTTTATATGGAACAGGCTGCAGAATACCGGCAGCTCCTGAACCGCTCCACCTGGGATAAGGCGCTGCAGTATCTGGCGCTGATGAATCAAAACCATCCTTTTTTATCTGTGCGCGCAGCCGAAATACAGGACTGGTGCAGTACAAAAAATTTTCATAATATCATGCGTTATATGCACGAGGAAGCTCCTGATGATGGCATCTGTCCGGGATGTGCAGCACCGGTCGAAAAGGAATGGACATTCTGCAGAAACTGCGGAAAAAAACTGTAACTGATATTTTTCAAAAGAAATCGGAGGTCTGACATGTTAAAACTATTTAATGAGGAAACGGGTTATCTGATCATTGACGAGCTTGCAATGGAGCGTGAAAGCTACAAAAAAGTGATCGCAGACAACATCATCACACCAGACGAGCTCAGAGAGCAGGCGGAGCTGGTCGTCTCGTATCTGCAGAGGCTGGATGCGAAACTGGATGAAGAGGAAAAGAAACTGGTAACAGATCTGCTCTGTGAACTGGCGGTTCTCTATGAACTGAGTTCCCTTGCAAAGGAATAGGAGGGTGTTTATATGGGTACGTTTAATTCAACAAAATTTATACCAACCGCATTGACGGATTATGAAGCAGTCATTACAAGGGCAGAAGAGTATTTTCAGAGTATTGGTTATTCTTTCAGCCGGGGCGAATGCGCCATGGGCAATTATTTCAGTCTCAGCAAAGGCGGCGTATTCAAAGCCGTTCTTGGAATGAAGACTGCTTTAAATGTAGAATTAACTCCGATGACGGGAGGTGTTTCCGTGGCAGCAAAGGTCGGTATCTTCGGACAACAGCTGATTCCCTCTGTTATTTCGGCATTCTTTTTATGGCCGGTCCTGCTGACTCAGATCACAGGCATGGTACAGCAGTCACAGCTGGATGAACAGGTCATTCAGTTTGTCGAACAGACGATCCGCCAGATTGAGTATACCGCTCCGCAGGCGAACAGTGCACCAACACAGGCTTCCGGAAGCTTCTGCACCAATTGCGGCGCTTCCATTCCCGAGGGCGCCAGGTTCTGCTGCGGATGCGGCGCCAAGACGGAAGTGTGATTATCAAGGAGTAGTAGAAAGGAGTATCGTATGCATTGGAAAAAAACCGGTTTCAAAAAGTACCCGTTGCTTGGTTTCCTGGTATGTATGATTCTCGTGTCTTTTACTTACGTTAATGCCGATCATAAAGACAAAGAACCAAAAATCAAGAAGACTGCCGAAGAGGAAACAGAAAACACTGTATGGAAAAATGAAAATTTTAAAGAGATCGTCCTCGATCAGTGAGCATTTTATCTGCCGAGCGAGATGGAGATACTGCGCGGGGACGTTGATTCAACCGCTGTAGCATCTGCCGGATTAGGCGATTTGCTCTTTATGTTTATGGAGACCTCTACCGGGGATGGATTTTCTTTAAATGCGGCAGATGACGCAACCAAAAAAGCTTATCAAAAAGCGCTGACAGAAAGCAACGAGATCCCTATCATTTCTTCCGGATATGCCGAACTTGGGCAGGCCGTGTATCTGGCCATGACACATTATAATCCGGACAATGAGTGTCTTCAGTTAACCTTACATACCGTACAAAACGGACATTCCTTCTGCATCACGGTATCGGCAAAAGACAGAGACATTGATGCTGAAGCAACGGAGCTGGCGTGTATGATCGCAGGCACCTTGCATGACAAGGAGGTGTGAGCATGAAAAAATACTGTATGCGCATCTTAGCGTTTGGATTAACATTTGCTATGCTGGTTTCAAATAGTGCGCTCGCCGTAGCTGCCGATTCTGTACCATCGGCTTCAGAATCTGCACCCTTATCCGACCTTTCTGAACAAAACACGCAAAAGGACCAGGAAGCAGAAACAGTGAAAGCGATTGTAAATGAAGCGAAAGATACGGCAGAAAAGCATGAAGCGCCTTCTCCCGATGCGGCTGAGAAAACAACTGCAGAACCCGCCGCAGATAAATCTGTTACTGCGGAATCTGATGTTAAGAACCCCGATGCTGAAAACCCTGATTCCCAAAAAACTGACCCGGATTCAACGAATCATGAACCTTCTGCAGAAACAGCGGGGAACAAGGAAGAGGAGAACAAAGAAAAAGAAGTCACATCTGAGGAGAACAAAACAGAGGAAGCCGGCGCTGATGATCCTCAGACGAAGGAATCCGGCACAGAGGATGCTGCTGCCGAAGATACTGCTGCCGGCATCTCTGCCGAAAAGCCAAAAGATACCCCTGATCCTGCAGCTGAAAAGACCACGCCCAAAGATGTAAGCGAAAATGGTGCGGTCAAACAGCCGAAAGCAATCAGTAAATCAGCTCCTGCTGCTGCAGCGTCCATCACTTTGCCCTTTGCCTATTCAGAGATTCTTAGTATCGACGGGAACTGGATACAAGGCGTTACCGCAAATGGATATCGTTTTGATATAAGAAGAAATGCAGAGCTGGCGCCTCCGGATCCGGAAAAGGATGAATATCATGGCGGTGCAGGATGGAGAATTGATCTCAATGACCCTTTGTACAGTTGGTATTATTTTGGAGGGGAGGGGTCTATTCTCGCAGACAGCTTATTTCTTTATACTCCAGGTGGGTATTTAGACGTTGATGGGTATCGATGTGACTATAGCCCGATATGGATCGCTGAGTGGCTGGACAGTACTACTGGTGAACCGGGTACCTTTAAAGGCTATTATTATGATTTCTGGGGAACCTTTGGATTTATTCCCCCGATGCCTCCGGGATATACGTTTGTACCAGGCAATCCTGTACCGAATCCGCCGGAGCCCGAACCCGAACCGGAGCCCGAGCCGGAGCCCGAACCGGAGCCCGAACCCGAACCGGCGCCTGATCCGGAACCTGAGCCGGAAAAACCAGAGGTGGATAAGGAAAGATTAAAAAATTTGTATGAGAATGCCGACAGCAGTTACAAAAACCAGAGAAAAGGCACCGACAGCGAACCCTTTATGGAAACATCGTGGAAGCGTTTTTTGACAGCCAAGAAGACCGCAAACAGTGTGCTTCGCAATGAGAATGCTACCCAGGAAGAGGTTGACGCCGCTTATGATCTGCTTTTGGAAGCAGAAAATAAGCTGGCAGATCCCACCCAGCTTACCGCATTGATAAAGCTTAGCCGGATCTATCTGGAATATGGCGGATATGATTTAAAATTATACAAACCATATTTTACAACGGCCAGTATGATCAACCTGAAAACTGAGATAGAAAATGCCGAAAAGATCCTGAAAAATAAAGATGCCGATACGCCAATGCTCAATGCGGCATATAAACGCCTGATAGCAGTGTTTTGGCAATTACTTCCAAACGAAGGTGCCGAATATAATTTTCAAAATCTTGACTGGTTGAAAGAGAAATTATATGAGATTGCAGAAGCACAGATGGGAACTTCCACCCCCCTTTCCGCAGTTAACCCTCTCGTGAATTATACGGCTTCAGAAGATACCGGTAATGATCAGACGATTACAAATGATGTTATTCTGAAAAAGGCTATCGAAAAAATGAAAAGCGAGTACGACAAGCTGGATTCTGTCAGAAAGCTGCAGGTGCTGGGATTAAAAAGTGTCCTGGATCTACTGGAGATCGCCGCCAACTATACAGGTGACAGGGATACCATGGGCGTGGATGTGGCATCCTGGGATATCGTAGAGGCGCTTACAAAAAATGCATCCGGAAATATTCCTGCTTACAGTGAATGGATTTCAGATGGATATACGATGATGCTCAGATGGATCACCTTTCAGTCAGGAAAAACACAAAGAGACGCTCTGGCTGAAAAAGCCGGACTTACGTTAATGGAACGAAGCTTATTGGCGGATGAAGAACAGCCGGGTATGCTGTTCAAGAGTTATGATAAATACACAGCGTTAGAATAATCGGAGCAAACTGTGCCCGGACTTAGGAAAAGTAGAATTTTGCAAAAACTGATTGGAAAGCCATTTGACATTCTGTATAATATACTTATACGGAATTGCCGAATGGCTTTTCAGGGGAGGGATTCACAATGATACGAGTTATGATTATCGAGGATGATCAGGATTTTGCCTACCTGATCTGCAAAAAACTGTCCATCGCTGAGGATATGATAATAGCTGGCACATATGGGGAGGTCTCCGACGATATCATAACGGATGCCGCACAGCATGCCGATGTCGTCCTTCTGGATCTCAATCTGTCCGGGAATCTTGAGGAAGATGAATTTGATGGTGTGCGGATCGCAAAAAAAATACGCGGACAGACGGATGCGAAAATCCTGATTCTCACCGCATATGAATCCCCCGGTATCGTTATGAGATCCAGTATGGATGCGTTTGCCTCAGGTTATCTCTACAAGAGCAATCATGTGATGCTGCTGTCTGCGATCCGGGATGTCTTTTATGAGCGGAATCCGGAAGGAATCTATATCTGCGCATCACTTTTAAAAAAATTGACCTTTGCTGAGCGGTACACTTTAATGAATTACCTGGGTTACGACGTGGAGATACATTCTACTGCCAAAACAAAATCCAATCAGATTTCCTCTATCGTCCAGAAGCTGGGGGTCGAGAAGCCGTCTGATTTATTTCATGTGTTTAAAAACTATCCGAATCTGATGAGTCTTAACATCGATTAATCCATTGAGAAGGAGTGGAGATTATGTTTTTTACGATTGTCCTCTGGGGTGTTTCCGCCGCCGTCTTTTTCTCGGGACGAAAGAATAAAGTGAATGTCTGGTGCGCAATGTGTTTTCTGATCACATCGATCGGCACGCTGAAAGAATTTTTCATGGATTCTGTTGTTCCGCATCTTCTAAAACTCCATCCTGCTGTTTCAGAAAGCTTTTATACAGGAATCAACAGCTGTCTGACTGCCGTCCTGTATCTCGGAACTCCTTACTGCTTTATCATGCTTGCCATGTATTTTTCTGAAACAGATAAAACACATCCGAAACTTTTTCATGCAGTCCGGATCATGACAGGGCTGATTGTCGTGATTCTGACCATCCGATATGCACCAGTTCATTACAAATATTATCAGCTTCAACGGCGTGACTTTTGGTATTGTATGTCCGCGTTCAATCTTGGCTATGGCATGTTCGGATCACTGCTCATGATCCGCAGCATCCGCTCCGAGGAAACTGACACCGTCAGGCGGCGGAAAAAACTGCGAATGGAAGTACTAATCCCCCCTTATTACTGGTGGCTGTGCACAATCTTTATCATACATTCCCTTAATTTTACAAAATATATGAAAGTCTGGAAAGCAAACCGATATCTTTCCCTGGCTGTTTTGGTCTATTATCTGCTGATTATCTATCGCGAAGGAATCATGGGGTTCCGCTTCCGCCTGGTTCGGGAACCCTGGAATATGGATGTTGATTCCGTGGACAGGAATACCCATTACATCAATCATATGATTAAAAACCAGGCTTCCAAAATCGAATGGTGTGTTGATATCCTTCAACAGAAAGTGCCTGCCGAAAACCAGAGGGAGCTGGACATCATCCGCGGCGCTTCTCATCAGCTTCTTATGTTTACCAGCAAAACACAAGAATTTTTAAAGACTACGGTAAGAGCTTCCGACAGAATTCGGATGTCTGCGCTTATAGAGAAATCTCTCTCAAGGTGTGAACCGGATCTTAAAAATATTGTCATATCTGTCAGTGTGGACCCCGACGTTATTTTGTGCTGTGATTCGTTTGGCATGGAAGAAACATTCTATAACCTTTTTCTGAATGCATGTGAAGCAATGCCTGAAGGAGGAACGATAACTGTGGCAGGCGGATACAGGCGTCTGCAGTGGTCTTATGCCGTGTCGGTGACCGACACAGGAAAAGGAATTCCCGAAAACAGGATTCCGCAGATCTTTACACCGTTTTACACGACAAAAAAGGAGGGCGTCAATTACGGCCTGGGTCTGTCTTTCTGCAGGAGCATTTTACAGGCACATAACGGAAAAATAACTGTGAGAAGCACGCTGTCTTCCGGAACTACTTTCACACTGTGGTTCCCTCTCAGCCGTATCCGTAAAAACTCCTAGCATGCCTTTTCTGTTTGCTGTATAATCTATACATGCAATACCAGAAAGGACAAGCAGATGAATAAAAAAGTAATTATTTTAGCAATATGCGCTGCTTTTATACTGTTTCTCTTCGGATGCCGTGAATCTGACGCTCCCGAAACAACAGGCGAGTCATCGATGCCTGCGTCGCAGGAAGAAGATAGCACACAGATCAAAGAGATTTCCATGAAACCAGATGTAAAAGAACAGGAAGCGGAAAGCTGTATATCGGCGGCAGAATTGTACGCAGACCTGTATGCAAATGCGGACAAAGGAACAGCTTCAAATGTTGTGCTTGACCTTGATACGATCCACCGGATCGTAAACCGTCTCGGTGAGAACGGTTATCCCGTCGGCTGCAGTTATTTTGACTGCAACATGCTCAATTATCAGAAGCTTGATGAGTGCCTGAGACGGGCGAAGGAGGGAGAAGAAGTCACCGCCGAGTATTACACAGTGCTGTCAGGCGGAGGGCTGTCCCGGTATGCACTTTCTTTTTCAGAGGGTATATTGACCGTCATCAACACCCGGACAGACTGGACGGGTACGAACGAACCACATCTTTATTATCAGCAGTGTTATCAGGCATATCAATGGAACTATACGGAAAAAGGCTGGCTGTTTACGGAGAAGGCAAAGTCCATCAATCAGGAGATGGATATGCACTCTCTGGTCCGCGTGCTCCCATTGTCTGATGAGTGTCGGGAATTTGGAGAAAAGTATATATTACCGGTCGGATATGCCTGCAGCGATCTGCTTTATACTGACTGGAATGCAGATACGGTTACTCGGCTGGAGCTTACCGGTCTGTTTCCGGCATTTTATCAGATGGATACCGGCAGCTGGCCGACAGAAGACGATTTCCCGGACGGCATACCGGAAGCTGTATTTGAAGAAACTTTTCTATCACACCTTCCCATTACCCCGCAGCAGATGAAAACGCTGCCGGATTCCTGTGTATATGTGTGGAATCAGGTGGGATGCGACACGAAGCAGCTTGCGTTCCCTCCGTTTCCGGAAGTTGTAAAAATTGCTGAAAATTCTGACGGCAGTGTGACACTGACTGTTGACGCCGTCTCGAAAGAAAACGGAACGGATTGTTCCTTCTCACATGAGGTAACGCTGAGGATAAAAGAAAATGGTACCGCAGAATATCTGAAAAACAGGATGCTCAAACCATAAAAATACCTCTGTCAGAATTGTGAGTCAATATAAAAACAATTTCATTAATTGTTAGTCTGTGGTATAATAAATCTTATAACATACTGAAGATTTTCAGATTAATATGTCGGAGGCATTTATATTAAATTATGCAGAAGAAACGCATCCCCATCTTATTATCACTGGCATTTATCTGTTCCGGGATTCTGGCAATCACTTCCATTTACCGGCTGCAGGGAAATGCACGCGTGATCAATTATGCAGGTGTTGTCCGGGGAGCAACACAAAGACTGATCAAACAGGAATTGCTACATAAGCCAAACGATGAACTTATCAGACAGCTGGACAGTATCATCACCGAACTGTTGACGGGTGAGGGGGATAATAACCTGATCAGACTGAACAGCAGGGAGTTTCAGGAATGTATGGCGGCCCAGCAGGAGAAGTGGGAAGATATCAAAAGTGAGATATCCGAGGTACGCCAGGGGGAGGACAGAGCACTTCTTTTCGAAAGCAGTGAAGAGTATTTCACGCTTGCAAATGAAACGGTTGCTGCAGCAGAAAAATATTCCGAGCGCGTGGTACGGCAGGCCGCTGCTGGTCTCCTTGTACTTACCGTGCTCTGTGTTGCGGCAGCTCTTATCACGGCATGGTTTACTGCCGCCCAGAACAAACGGCAGCTCGCACTGAAAGAGGCAGAGGATGAAAACAGGAGAAAGAGTGAGTATCTTTCCACCATGTCAAAACAGCTGCAGGCACCCATGAATGATATCTCGGAACTCTTGTACGTGGCAGACATCGAAAATTATGAACTGCTGTTCTTAAATGAGGCAGGGCAGCGCAATTTCGGCGTGGATGAATTTCAGCCGGGTATGAAATGTTATCAGGTCCTGCAGGGAAAGGATGCTCCCTGTCCGTTCTGCACGAATCATCTGTTGAAAGAAGGAGAAATATATACCTGGGAATTCACGAATCCCATTATCGGCAGGCACTATCTGCTGAAGGACAGGCTGATTGAATGGGATGGCAGAAATGCCCGGATGGAAATCGCGTTTGACACCACAGAGTCTGAGAATGAAAAGATTCTGTTGAAATACACGCTGAATGCAGAAAAGATGGTGATGGAATGTGTACGTACCCTGTATCAGGAGCACGACTTTGACGTCGCTGTCGATCAGGTTCTCAGACATCTGGGGAAGTTTCTCTGTGCAGACCGTTCTTATATCTTTAATATCAGGGACCATCTGCTTTACAATGATTACGAATGGTGTGCAGAACATGTCGCTCCGCAGAAGGAATTTCTGCAGGCAGTACCGTTATCCCTGATTGAACGCTGGTACCCCTATTTTGAAACCCAGGGTTGTGTGGAAATCGAAGATATTGAACTGATAAAAGAGAGCTCACCGGATGAATATCACGTCCTGAAAGAACAGGATATTCGAAGCCTTGTGGTCGCTCCTCTGGAACACGGGGGAACGCTGGAAGGCTGTATCGGTGTCGATAATCCTCCGGCGGACAAGATGCAGAACATCGGCCCGCTGCTGCAGACACTGTGTTATTTTCTGCTGCTTGCAAAGCGCCGTTCAGAGAATGAAAAACAGCTGTCGCTGCTGAGCTACCATGATATGCTGACCTCATTCTATAACCGCAACCGTTATATGAAAGATGTGGAAGCACTTACGAAACATACGCATCCGGTCGGCATCATTTATCTGGATGTCAACGGACTGAAAGATATCAATGACCGCCACGGCCATGCTTTCGGCGATAAGATTCTCGCCGAATGTGCAAAGCGGATGAAACAGGTTTTTGAACAGGGACAGTTTTATCGCATCGGAGGGGATGAATTTGTAATCATATGTCAGCATATACCCCGTGAGCAATTCGAATACAATGTGCGCAAACTCAGGCTCACTTTTCAGAGTGATGAGCTGATACATGCGGCGATCGGTGCAAAATGGGCAGAACAGTATCAGGATATCCAGCAGCTGATCTCCGATGCTGATGCCAAAATGTACGAAGATAAAAAAGAATATTACCGTAATCATTCGGCATCCAACCGTTACCGTCATCACAGCGATGAAGTGCTTCGGCTTGCGGATCCTCACGTTTTGCAGCAGGAGCTCCTCAGCGACCATTTCGTTGTGTATCTGCAGCCGAAAGTATCGTCAAGCGATTATACAATGGTAGGCGCCGAAGCATTGATCCGCTACCAGCCGGAGAAGGAATCACTCCTGATGCCGGCAAGCTTTCTTCCGCTGCTTGAAGAAACTCAGCTGATCAGCAAGCTTGATTTTTATGTGTTTGAATTTGTCTGTACGCGTATCAGCAGCTGGGCGGATCAGAGTAAAACCATATTTCCGGTTTCAGTCAACTTTTCCCGCTTTTCGCTGGCACAGCTTTCTTTCGCGGAGCACCTGACAGAGATCTGCCAAAAGTACAACGTATCTCCCAGTCTTCTTGAGATAGAAGTGACAGAGAGTGTCTGCGAGGTCGAGGGAATCAACATCTCTGATCTGATCAGCGAGATTCAGCAGGCAGGTTTTCACGTTGCACTCGATGATTTCGGCACAGAATATGCCAACCTTGAACTGCTGTCTTCCGTGGCGTTTGATGTTCTGAAGCTGGACAGAAGCATGATCGCCAACCTGGATGGAAACCAGAGGGCACAGTCTATTGTAAAATCTATCGTTGAGCTGTGTGCCAAGCTTGGAACGAGAGTTGTCGCAGAGGGCATTGAGAGTGAAGAGCAGCTGGCACTGCTGAAATCCTGCGGAGTCGAAGTCATGCAGGGATTTTATTTCAGCAGGCCGATTCCCACTGATGAATACGAGTCGCAGTATGTGAAGGATACTTCTGATCATTAGTGTTTTTATTTCCAGTTTCCTTTTTGCCATATCTGTGATACTCTATAATGGTAGTTTCACTGTAAATGTTAAGGAGATTATTTATGTTTAAAAACAGAACATCGGAGCTTGTAGTAAACCGGGAGGTTTGCGTACACTAGCTTTTACAAAGACCTTCCGGAAATTACTGTTGCCAGACACCATAATTTTCAGGAGGATTAAAAATTGAATCAAAAAGATATGAAAGAATTAGGCTTCACAGACTACTTTGCAGATCAGGCAGCTTTGTACGGCGACATGTATGCCGGACGCGTCTTTTCTCAGTCCAGGGACCTTTATCACGTCATGTGCACAGGCGGAGAGCTGATGGCCAGGGTATCCGGCAGATTTCGCTACGAGGCATCCCTGCCGGCGGATTTTCCGGCAGTCGGGGACTTCGTGATGCTCGACCGTGAAACAAACAGGGACGGGGATGCCGTCATCCATCACGTACTGCCCAGAAAGAGCGCATTCGTCAGAAAGGCGGCGGGCACTTCGAACGATGAGCAGATTGTCGCAAGCAACATTGATACTGTTTTCATATGTATGGCGCTGAACAATGATTTTAATCTGCGCCGGCTGGAACGTTATCTGGCAATCGGCTGGGACAGCGGCGCCGTCCCCGTCACTGTCCTGACTAAATCAGACTTGTGCGATGACCTGGAGCAAAGACTGTGTGACGTAAATACCGTTGCGCTCGGCAGCGATATCCTCATCACGTCATCGGTAAACAGGGATGGCTATGAGCAGTTGGCGCAGTATATCACCGGCGGACAGACGGTTGCCTTCATCGGCTCTTCAGGTGTCGGGAAATCTACGCTGATCAACGGCCTGATCGGGGAAAAACGTATGGATACAAACGGTCTGAGAAACGATGACAAAGGAAGACATACGACGACGAGACGAGAGCTGATACCGCTGAAAGACGGCGGTATGGTGATTGATACCCCCGGTATGCGGGAACTCGGCCTGGAAAACGCAGACCTGTCGAGAACGTTTACCGATATCGAAGAATACGCAAAAGCCTGCCGTTTCCGTGACTGTACACACAACAGCGAACCAGGCTGTGCAGTACAGCAGGCAATCGCCGACGGGGTGCTGTCCGCAGAAAGGCTGCAAAGTTATAAAAAACTGAAAAAAGAGGCTCGTTATGAAGGTCTCGGTTCACGGCAGATCGAGACGATGAAAATCAACGAAATGTTCCGCGAGGTCGGCGGGATGAAAAATGCCCGCAAATTTGCAAAATCCAAAAATAAGAGAAGAGGGTATTAAACCTTTATACCTCTGAATGAACCACCTGACGTACGGTCATTCGTATCTTCAGGTGGTCTTTTCATCTGTCCTGCCTTGCATGGATAAACTGACCGCGAATCCGGCATCCTATGTACATAATATGACAGCAGGAAGGCAGGAAAGAATATGGAATCCATCTGGAGCAGCACCGTATCAATAGAACACAGAACGCCGCTTGACGGTGATAAACGGACAGAGGCCGTAATTATCGGGGCAGGAATGTCGGGTGTACTGACCGCTTACCGTCTCGCCAAAAAAGGAGTCAGCTGTATCGTACTCGAATCTGACCGGATTGGGAGCGGACAGACACGAAACACGACAGCCAAGATCACGTCACAGCACGGGATGAAATATGACTATCTGATCCGGAATTTCGGTGTGGATATGGCACGGCAGTATGCACACGCAAATGAAACAGCCATTCGTGACTATGCTCATCTGATCAAAGATCTGAAGATTTCCTGTGATTTCAGGAACTGCCCGGCCTATCTGTACTCATGCAGCCGGGATGCTGTGCTTAAGGCAGAGGCTCTGGCAGCACAGCAGGCGGGAATCCCGGCGGAGTTTACCACCGAGACCTCACTGCCGTTCTCTGTTCAGGGTGCGCTGCGCTTTCCCGATCAGGCACAGTTTCATCCGCTCAAATTTCTAAAGGCTGTGAGCTCTGAGCTGGAGATCTATGAGAAAACAAGGGTATTATCTGCCGAGGAAGGGAAGATCCAGACTGATCGCGGCACAGTCACCGCAGATCATGTGATCTTTGCGTGCCATTATCCCTTTCTTAATATTCCGGGGTATTACTTTTCCAGGATGCATCAGGACAGGAGTTACGTGATCTCACTGTCCGGTGCAGAGCAGCTGGACGGTATGTATTACGGCATAGAACCGGGCAGCCTCTCATTCAGAAATTACAAAGATCAGCTTCTCGTGGGAGGCGCCGGACATCGCACGGGGAACAATTACGAGGGCGGAAGATATGAGTCACTGAAGGAGCAGGCACTATACTACTGGAAAGACAGCACCGAGACAGCCCGCTGGTCTGCACAGGACTGCATGACGCTCGATAAGATTCCTTATATCGGACGATTTTCCTGCAAACGTCCCAACTGGTATGTTGCGACCGGATTTGAAAAGTGGGGGATGACCAGTTCCATGGTCAGTGCGCGCCTCCTGACTGATCTGATTACCGGTCAGGAGAACCCTGACAGCGCGGTGTTTTCACCGCAGAGACGGATTACGGGAACTGCTGTGCAGGAATTTATCAAAGACGGACTACACGCGGCTGCCGGGCTGGGAAAGGGGATCCTTCCCACATCCGGGAAGAAAGTATGCACACACATGGGCTGCCGCCTGGAATGGAACCCGGATGAGGAGATGCTGGAATGCCCATGCCATGGCTCACGTTTTACGAAAGACGGCGCGCTTGTGAACGGACCGGCAAAGCGTGATCTGACACTATAAAAGAGAGAGTAGATAATGAACAGCGAAAGATACGAAAATCGGGTCTTTAAAGACCTTAAAATAACAGAAAAAACAGTTGAAGGATGTGAATTCATGGAATGTACATTCGACAGCTGTACGTTTGAAGACTGTAAAATCATCCGAAACAAATTCATCGACTGCCAGTTCAACAGCTGCACGGTGATCAGCCCCCGGTCAAAATATTCAGAGATGAGACATTCAGAGTTTACGAACTGCAATCTGATCGGCATTCACTGGGCTGAGTTTTTCCCCGTGGGACAGATTTTTGAACCGATCCGCAGGATGAATAACTGCTACTTGAAATATAACACGTTTATCCATATGAACTTCAGGAAATTTGATTTTTCTAAAAATCAAATGGAAAACTCCATGTTCGAGGAATGTAATCTGATGGAGTGTAAATTTAAAAACTGTCGTTTGACTGCCACACAGATATTAAAGTGTGATATCCGAAAAGCAGATTTCAGGGATGCGGAAGGTTATCAGATCGACATCACGACTAACCAGCTAAAAGGAGCGAAGTTTTCATTCCCGGAAGTCATCAATTTGTTAAGCCAACTGGAGATCACCATAGACTAAAACAACAAAGGACGATTCCATGCTGAAATTGAATTCCCTCTATCACCCCATAACCTCCAGGCCATTTTTATCGAATCATACCTACAGAGAATATCTGCCCTGTGTATCACTGCGTCCATATATTGCCTGTTACTGGTCGACGTCTGATAAGGACGCGAAAGATACCCGGGACGCAAAAGAAATTTTGGTGATTCCGGATACCTGTATGGACATCATAATCAACGTAAATCATACCACACAGCAGATTACCGGATATCTCTGCGGCATGCAGGACCGCCCGTTTCGTACGGTTCAAAAGACGTCGAAAGATCATGTCACCCGCTTTGCCATCCGCTTTCATTTCTGGTCAGCCCACCTGTTTATGGATCTGGACTTCAGGGAGACCCGGAATCAGCTGATCGGGCTGGATGCCTTAGGTCCCAGTTGGAACGCATTATTTGAACAGTTTTTCTATCTGAAAGACATCAATCAGTATATCGCGTGTGTGGAACTGTTTCTGCTGAACCGTCTGAATGAAATCCATGCTAACCCCAATCTGTTAAACTCCATCCATCGGATACTGACCACATCCGGCAGGACATCGATCGAAGATATCTGTACATACAGCTGTATCAGCCAGCGCCAGATGGAACGTCTGTTTCGGCGCGAGATCGGTCTTCCGATCAAACGGATTGCCAATCTGGTCCGCTACCAAAACGTGTGGAAGGACATGATCTTAACCCGGCATTTTGACGTGCAGGACGCCGTATTTCGCTATGGATATGCTGACCAGTCCCATCTTCTGAATGAATTCAAGCGTTTTCACGGTGTGACTCCAAAAGAAGCGAAAACAATCGCTCTTCAAAGCAGGTGAGCATGTCGTTTTTTTTCAATAACAACGGACTGCTTTCTGATATTATATTGACAAATGACATTGGAGGATAACAGTTATGAAAATGCTTACACAACAAGACTATCAGGAAATCCGCAGCTGGATACACCGAAATGCCCGGCCTCTGGATCTGGCTCTTTGGAAGTATCATTTTGAAGACGGAAGAAGAGAAGAGATCTCAGACGCAATGGCTTATTATCAGAATGAAGACGGAGGTTTCGGACATGGAATCGAACCGGACTGCTGGAACCGGGAATCTTCTCCATACGCGACTATGATAGCAGCGGGGATCCTCAGAAGAACCGGCTTCATGGAGCGGGAGGGGGACAAACACCCGATGGTTCAGGGGATTTTCCGTTATCTGGAAAGCGGCGTACACAGTGACGAAGAGGGCTGGCTTTTTTGTATTCCTTCCAACAGCGAGTGCCCCCGTGCCCCCTGGTGGACATACAGTGAAGAGACCAACAAAATCCAGAGCATGGGAATCACAGCTAGTCTCTGTGCGTTTATTCTGCTCTATGACAGCCGAAAATCAGCATTATATAAAAGAGCCCAATCCTGTACGGAGATCATTCTGAAGAAGGCGGCAAGTACCAGTGAATTTGGTGAAATGGGTGCCGCCGCAGTGTGGATGCTGCTGGGAGACCTCATGCAGTGCGGACTTTATGCCTCTTTTGCGTGTGATGGTCTGATGGAGCGTATTACAGAGGCAGTCAACGGTTCGATCGAGCGTAATCAGGAGAAATGGGAGTTCTATACCCCGAGGCCTTCTGAATTCATCTGGTCACCGGACAGTCCGCTGTACAAGGGGAATGAGGACATCGTAGAAAAAGAATTAGACTATCTGATTGAAACAAGAAACCAGAACGGAGTATGGAATATCACCTGGAGCTGGTACGATCTTATGGAAAAGTATGCAAAAGAATTTACCATCAGTGAAAACTGGTGGATGGCATCTAAAGCAATCGATAACGTTGGTTTTCTGAAAAGTTTCGGGCGAATTGCCGGATAATTAAAAACTGATACGCCACCTGGATATTACGGAAAGTTCCGTGAATTCGGGTGGTTTTTTCATTGATATTACTGAAAAATAAAATATTGGATATGCTAAGACATAAAAGTAAATACCATTTTAAATACAGGGAGAATGATTGTATGAGAAAATTTTTTATGAGTCTGCCAGTACGGCTGGTTATCGGTGTGGCTATCGGTATCGGTTTGGGGGTGGCCGCCAACGAAACCTGGATGAATCTGGTCGTCACCGTCCAATATGTGCTGAATCAGCTGATCGTATTTTGTGTACCACTCATCATTCTGGGATTTATTGCCCCTGCGATCACGCAGCTTGGGCAAAACGCTACCAGGCTGTTCGGACTGGCTGTAACGATTGCCTATCTGTCCTCTGTTGGTGCCGCTTTATTTTCAATGGCGGCAGGCTATGGACTGCTCCCTCATCTGTCTGTCGCGTCGGAGGTGGAAGGTTTAAAAGAGCTGCCTGAGGTTGTATTTCAGCTGGACATTCCGCAGATTATGCCGGTTATGAGTGCACTGGTATTTTCCATGATGCTGGGACTTGCAGCTGCATGGACAAATGCCGCTGCAATTTCAGATATACTCGAAGAATTCCGCCAGATCGTTCTGAAGATTGTCACTAAGATTGTCATACCGATTTTGCCGTTTTACATCGCCCTGACATTCTGTGCACTTTCATACGAGGGTACGATTACCAGACAACTGCCGGTATTTCTTCAGGTGGTTCTGATTGTAATACTGGGACATTATCTGTGGCTGGCGCTTCTGTATGCGATTGGCGGCCTGTATTCAGGTGGAAATCCACTGCAGGTAGTGAAAAACTATGGTCCGGCATATCTCACTGCTGTTGGAACCATGTCGTCTGCCGCAACATTGGGCATTGCCCTGAAGTGCGCAAAAAAATCAGTGCCTCCCCTGCGGAGTGATATGGCAGATTTCGGTATTCCACTGTTTGCGAACATCCATCTCTGCGGATCCGTACTGACTGAAGTCTTTTTTGTAATGACAGTTTCCGTTATCCTTTATGGACATCTGCCTTCAGTTGAAACCATGGTATTGTTTTGCCTTCTTCTGGGAATCTTTGCCGTCGGCGCACCGGGGGTACCGGGCGGAACAGTAATGGCTTCACTTGGACTCATCACCGGAATACTTGGTTTTGATGAGATGGGAACTGCGCTGATGCTGACGATCTTTGCACTCCAGGACAGTTTTGGCACGGCCTGCAACGTGACGGGAGACGGGGCACTGACCATGATACTGACGGGGTATGTGAAGCGCAGGAATATTTCATGACCTTATATTGACAACCTGACGGTATGTAAATATAATGATAAAAGAATCTGGAAAGGCATGAATATAACTATGATAAACAGAGAAGATATGCTGGAACTGACCAGGAGGATGACACTGTCGAGAACTTCTGTAACGAGAATTGCCGGAAGCTATATGGACTCAGACGGCGAAATAGACGGGACTTTTAATACTAATTTCTTAAAACTCTCATCAGCTGAAAAGGGAAAGAAACTTTTAATTGCAAAGGAAATCCCATTTTCACCTACGAACATAAATTTAAAAAGATATAACTTTTCGGATGATTCCATGAAGCCAGGAAGCATGTGGCAGCTTCTTATGGGAATGAAATCATGCGGTCTGAAAAATGATGTTTTAATGGATACATTCTATGAACTGTTAGCCAGGTACTATCACTCTGAACATGACTATGCTGTTCTGGTGTTCCATGATTGCTACGATATCCCGGTAAAAACGACAGATCATGAAAGGTTATGGGATTCGGAAGAGGTATTCGAGTATATCATATGTGCTGTCTGCCCGCTAAAAGGAGACTATGAGCCGGATAAGCCGGAATGTGGGTTTCTGTTCCCTGCTTATTCTGACAGAAGTGAAGAAACGAACTGTGTAGATGTATTTCAGGCAGATCCCAGTCATCCGCATATAGAAATTTTGGATATGCTGGGAATTGCTGCCTGACAGTAAAACAATACCCTATAACCTGTTTTTCTGAATCATCACAGAAACCGAAATGGATACTGTAATGACCAGTACCAGATAAGCAGCGATCAGGCACGGACCAAGCCAGGGGTATCTGGACAGCAGCCGTACAAGAGATGACAGGATATCTGATCTTCCTGCGATGAACATCGTCAGAAGTATGCCTGCGACCGGCACATACATGAAGACTCTCCCTTTGATAGGGCCAAACTTATAGTATCCCGGTATCTGGATACATATATATGTGATAAAGAGGATCATACCTGCCAGTGCAGAGGTTATCATATCCTGCAGGGATACCGGTGTGCCTGATACTTTTAAAATGAGCGGCTGGAGGGAGCAGGAGATAAGCAGCGTTATGACACCCATAAAAAATATATGGAGGTACTTCCCACAGACCAGCTGTGTGTCTGATACAGGAAGAATCCCGTAAAGCCGCTGCATATCGTTTTTTTCAGCCACCGAGAACGTATAGATGGAAGACATGGACATCAAAAACATGGCGAAGGAAACGCCCACCATCAGACTGCGGTACAGGATAACAAATACCAGGGGAATGAAAAGTGTAAAGCAAATTGATTTTAAGTAATATTTTAGAAGTATGAAATCCAGTTTAGCAGCTTTATAGATTTTTTCCATCTTCGTTACCTCCTCTGTTCGTCAATACAATGATATCATCTATGGCAGCAGGCCTGAACACGTAACCGGATAATCGATGTATATGATCACGCAGAATCAGCGCTTCAAAATGATCCGGATATTTTTTGATGCTCTGTGCGGCAGACTGTACATCTGACGTCAATTCCGTGATGCACCCGGAAACCATGAAAAATTTCTCAGTCAATTCCTCTTTTTTTCCGGTAAACAGCATTTTCCCCTTGTTTATAAATGTAATGCTGTCCGCTGCTTTGTCAAGATCAGGTGTAATGTGGGTCGAAAACAGAACACTGTACTTCCCGTTTCCCGTATAATCCAGCAGGATATCCAGCAATTCATCCCTGGATACCGGATCCAGTCCGCTGGTAGGTTCATCCAGAATGAGAAGCTCTGCCCCGTGTGAAAACGCACATGCCAGCATCAGCTTCATCTGCATTCCCTTCGAAAGTTCCTTTACGCGCCTGTTTCTGCTAATCTGGAACTGGCGCAGTTTTTGATCATATGTTTCAGTGTTCCATCTCTTATAAAACATGCTCATGGCATACTCCACATCGGACATGTTCCATTCATCTACAAAGAAATGGGAATCAAAGACCACGCCGATTCTCTCTTTCAATGACTGTTCCTCTTTTATATGATCCAGTCCCAAAACACTGATCGTTCCCTCCTGTTTTTTTAATAAATTTAAAATCAGTCTGATCGTGGTTGTTTTACCGGAGCCATTCGGTCCAATCAAACCCATAATACAGCCCTGGGGAATGGAAAAGCTGATGTTCTGCAGCGCAAAATCCGAAAAAGATTTAGATAAACCTTCAATTCGCAGCATATCTGTCATAATAATTTCTCCTTTCGATTTCCTGAGATCATCTTACTATAAAAAATACATTCATACTAAAATGTCCATAATCTGCACATGAATGTCCGTAAACAGCAAAAAGCCGCAGCCTTGATTCGGCTGCGGTCCGGAAATGAAGCGCTATTTTATTTTAACTCCATCAAAGGAAAGCGTGACGGTTGTCCGAAAGATGTGATCCCGATAGGAGGTCTGGACAATACCATCATATTTGTCTACAGTGGATTCAATATTATTCATGCCCCAGCCATGAAGAGAATGATTTTCTTTGGCAGTCTGTAAACTGCCATCCGGGCTGTAAACAGGCGGAATACTGCTGTTTTCGAGCTTTATGACCAGTATGTTCCGAAGCCGACGGATGGTAAGGTAAATAAAACGTTCTCCTGTAAGCTCCGACCGGGTGGCAGCTTCTATGGCATTGTCCAGCAGGTTCGAAAGAATCGTGCACAAATCATTGGATTGAATATCGGTATTGTATGGATATTCTATATTCATCTCCATATGGATGCCGCATTTCCCCGCTTTTGTTTGTCTGCTGTTGATGATATAGTCCACAATCTTATCTCCGGTCCAGACAGTACATGAGATCTCCTGCAGCGGTCCGCTGATATTGTTAATATAACTGACTATTTCTTCTGACTGGTTGTCATCTGCCATCTGTCTCAGTATTTCCAGGTGCTTATGAAAGTCGTGGAAGAGCCCTGCATTCACCGCGTATGCCTGATTGACAGCGTCATAATTCTTTTCAAGCAGTTCATTTTTGAGGGCAATGACGGCGAGAAGCGCTTTCTCCCGCTGGTATTTGATATGGCTGACGGCCAGAAGCATCCGCAGAAAAAGCGCCGCAGTTATGATCGCCCACACAACAGCGAGCGTGGAGCGGCGATCAGAAACAATGGTAAAATAAGTAAGGAATACAATTCCGGAAAACCCGACGGCCAGAGTCCCGTACACCGTCGGATAATATGAGGACCATGTTTTGATCTTCCCGGTCAGATGCTTAGATGCAAGAACCGCAGGGGAAACAGCAATACGCCACAACAGTAAAATACCAGCGTACAGAATCACAGACAGCCCCAGGTACCTGACAAACACGAGATAGAAGAGTGCATCTGCCAGAAAAACAATACCAAGCCAGGCACAGGCATACGTAAACAGAAGCTTCCAGTGGGGATGCCAGAGGAAACCCGATATAGCACTGACAGCAATCAGCTGAAAAATGGCAGCAAAGACACAAAAAGCAGCTGTCGGACACAGATTCCACAGCAATAGCAACAGCAGGGCAGCAGCTGTGCTCAAAACCGCCTTCGTCCATGCGGCGAACCGTTCACCTGCATCCAGAAAGAAGCGTTCATTCATACATACGCTCAGATACATATTAAAAAACAGGATCATGAATATCAGTACGTTCAGAATCATATATGTTCACCCCAGTAAGAATTGACAGCCAGCTTTACTTCCTGCAGATGAGAGCGGCTGATCGACAGTGTTGTGCCGTTGTTCAGTCGGACGCTGCTGTTCTTGATCTGAGAAATGTGTATCAGGTTTACGATACATCCCCGTTCGATAAACAGGAATTCCTCCGCATTCAGTTCTTCGTAAACTGTCAGGAGGCTTTTCCGGACCAGTATGGTCCCATGGAAGGTGGTGATCACCGCGTTTTTGCCCTCCCTTTGAATGTACAGGATGTCGCGGAAAGATACTTTTTCCATGCGATTTGCTGTCTGCACCGTATAATATTTACTGTCTTCCAGCAGAAGCAGTTTCAGTGCATCCGAGACAGCATAAGGAAGCCGCTTTTCCAGGTCGGCCTTTGGAACGTAGCGGAAGATATTAAGCTCAAAGCTGTCAATGGCATACTGTACATGTGAGGTTATAAAAATAACTCTGACTTCTGACAACTCAGATTTTATCCGCTGTACGATTTCCATACCGCTGATACCGGGCATCTCGATGTCCAGCAGAATCAGGTCAAAATACTGATGATCGTCGAGAATGTCACACGTCAGCATTTCTCCGCTGGCGTAGGTACAGATCTCTGCAACTGCTTTTTCCTGCGCGAGGCATTTTTCCAGAATGTTTTTATTTTTCAGAACATCATCTGCATCATCATCACAGACAGCAATTCGGATCATAGTAACCTCCTCCTGCGGCAAACAATATATTTAATCAGATTATCCCCATCTTCCGGGCTTTCGATACCGCTTCGGCGGCACTGGACACTCCCAGTTTCTCATAGGCGAGAAACAGGTGTGTCTTGACAGTACGCACTGACAGACCGGTGTCCTCAGCGATATCGGCATTTGTGTAACCTTTTGCCAGGTATTCAATCATACGTCTCTGCTGTTTTGACAGTTTTTTTAAAGGCACATCTGACGAGGGCAGCCCTGACTTTCTCCCCGCCTGTTCCTGGGCGGCGATGTAGATTTCATTTATGTAACGCCTGTCAAAACTGTATAGTTCCTGATGACGTTCCAGTTTAGCCAGACATTTCTTCAGGACAGGCACAACGGAAGCACCTAACCCCGAAAATGGCCTGATGAACCTGTACGGATACAGCAGTTCTATGGCGCCCATCATGGTTTGGACGGCTTCCTCCATGCGAAAGCTCCGGTACAGGCAGACAGATAACAGCACATCGGATTCTGCCATATCGATCTCACGGTCAAATTCCCCGGACAGTTTCCTTAATCTCTGACACATCCGTCCTGCCTCCTCCAGGCGGTTCAGCGCAAGGAGTGCCTGAATGGTCGTCAGATACTGATATGTCCGGTACAACATCAGCCGTTCTTCCGGATGAACGAAATATTCCTCCAGCCATTCTTCGGCTGCCTGCCGGTTGCCCTCCCTCAAAGAGGCTTCCGTTCTCAGAGCCTTATAATTCGGCATCAGATAAAGAGCGTCTTTCTCCATCAGCATTTTCTCTATTCTGGCACTCAGCTCCCTGCTTTCGGCGTCTTTGCCCATGGCATTGAGCACAGTCCATCGGTGTGACATCGCCGTAAACAGAAGTTCATCCGACGTGTCTTCCGATATTTCCATATCAGCCTGATCACAATAGAAAAGCGCTTCTTTCCACTGGTTTTTCTCATAAGCAAATCCTGCCTGGATAAGGCGCATGGCTAATTTAAAATTTCTTTTGAGCATCAGTCCAGCGGTAGGTTCCAGCTTTACATCAAATGATTCATACAGCGAGAACTCCGAATAATCACGGAGACAACGGTGGGCAAAAGGCATATTGACAGTGATGGATGCTCCCTGCTGACCGCCATGACGCACCTTAATCGGCGGTAGGCGGTCAAACCGCTGAATCATTTCCATGAATTTTTTTCTTGGATCCAGCGTACAGACCAGGATAGTGAGCTCCAGAAATTCCGGATGCAGCAGAGCAATCCGCTTCACGTTGGAGTAGAGACGGTCCAGCGCTTCAGTCATTTTCACTCTGCTGCCGGTGAGATAGTGGTACCATACAGAGGAAATATTCAGATATGGATACTTTTTATAAGCCTCCATAGAGAGTTTATCAATATAGACGCCAACGCCGCTCACGTATGCACTGATGGAGCGGTTATTGGAGAAGCCTGTATACTGTGATTCTCCGTAGATCTGATAGGAAAGAAATTTTATGTTGTCACCCAGAATTGCATAGTGGCGTGCTGTGTACAGGTCCTCTTTCTCACTGTAATATTGAGCAGCGATCTTATACAGCTTCTTGGAATCCATACGCAATTCTTCCTGACGGCTGCGCAGGAATTCCAGGAAAAGAGCGTGGAATCGGTACAGATCATTACCAATCCTGCTCAGGAACAGATTCTTCAGCAGAAACTGCGAAATCACCTGCTCAGGTTTTTTTTGAGAGGTCAGCCTGCCGAATAGTTCCGCCGAAAAGTCATTGACGAAGCTGACTTTCAGCAGCATAAGTTTATCCTGGGATGACAGTCCGCTCCAGATCTGTTTTTCCATATACCGGTACAGTGCGTCTCCGCTCTCTCTGACAAGTTCCGGCAGGAGATTGCCGGATGCAAGTGTACTGACTGCAATTGCCCATCCCCCGGTCTTTTCCATTACCGTATCGGTTTCAGAAGTCTTCAGTTCATGCCCTGCGAGGCGAAACAGCTCCTGGATTTCCATCTTGGAAAAAACCAGGTCGTTCGCACAGAGGTAATGACAATGTCCATCAAAAACCTCCTGAAGTTTAGCGGGTATGTCTGTACGGCTTATCATAATGAAGCGGTAATCAACGGGAAGACGCCGGATAAAATATGGGAGGGACTGGAGAATATCATCCTGTGTGATGCTGTGAAGATCATCCATTACTATGTAAATCGGTTGTTTCGGAGCGCGGAACCTCGAGGTAAGCAGCATGGCATGTTCGATCGGAGAACTGCAAAACATTCCGGTGCTGTCCATTTCCAACGGGATCTCCGTCTTTTCCTGTGTATATATGACAGCAGAACAGAGCAGCCTGTAAAACAGTTCCGGATTGTTATCATACTCATCCAGTGCGATCCACAGATGACGAACGCCGCTTTTTTTCAGCCAGAGATTGGTTACGACTGTTTTCCCGTACCCTGCAGGGGCCTGTATATAGAGCAGACGTCTATCGCTCTTGCTGTCGAGTTTTACAAGCAACTGATTCCGTGGTGCGCATAATCCCGGAAGTGAGGCGGGGGTGTATTTTTCTCCGTTGAAGTCCATTTTTGTTACCTCCCATAGATTTGCTGAAATATATTACATTATAGCATACAATATGGTTTAAACAGTAATAATTTTTCTAAAAACCTAATACCAGTCCGATTGTTTGATCGGTGTTTATCAATTATAATAAAAACAAAGTTAAAATCAAATGGTTTCAATGGATTTATACTAATCACAGTCAATAAGAAAGGATACGATATATGACACAGAAACAGACGCCCTTGACTTTTGAAGTACGAATCGAGGACTGCCGCAACTTTACCTGGCAGGGAAAACTGACGACAGAAGACAGGCAAATCATAGAATTCAGAAGCGAGTTGGAACTGCTGACAGCCATCGAACATATGTTGTGTGATGACGAAAAAATATAACTCGCTTCTGTAATATGGTATCAATCAGACCTGCCTGTTCCACAGGTCATGCGTTTTGAGACCGTTGTCTTTCACTGCTTTGCGCCAGCCCATCTCGGCAGCCATTTTATATAGAAATCGTGGAAAATTCGGCGAGAAACATAGATTTCCGCCGATTTCACGCCGGGATATTCTGTCTGAGAGTGTACGGAGAGCCTGGGAAAAGTTTTTCTTAGGCCCTTTTCCGGCGGGAACACTGGCCAGCATTGACATCATGCCTCCGCCGCCTACGCCGAGTCCGCCGCCCCAGACAAAGCCGGCCTTCTCACACCAGCATTTCATGATATCCAACGCGAGCACATTCTGGCTGCCTTCGTAAAATCCGCAGTTTACAATTGCATATACTGTACAGTTGTTCGGGACAGCGGTATTTTTCAACTGTTCTTCCACTTGAATCAGATATGATATCAGATGAGAGGGGAGGGCGTCAACATAGAGCGGAAATGCAAAAACGATCACATCGCAGTCCTGCAGTGCGGCATAATCCTCCTGATTAAGCCGGTGTTTTATAGCATGTATGTTCACAATATGATCATTCGGAGAGAGCAGCGCCTGAAGTTCATTCAGTATGATTCCCGAAGCGCTGCGCTTTGCCTTGGGGCTTCCGTTTATCAGAGATATTTTCATATGTTCAGTGCCTCCTTTTCCTGGAAATCATCCGGAAAATCCAGAAAAGTGACAGACTCCACGGTACC
The DNA here is from genome assembly GCF_025151995.1 of Ruminococcus gauvreauii. NCBI lineage: Bacteria > Bacillati > Bacillota > Clostridia > Eubacteriales > Oscillospiraceae > Ruminococcus > Ruminococcus gauvreauii. Next base: position 4,047,332 of record NZ_CP102290.1, on the reverse strand, counting down.
GTACAGGTTGACTGCGTTTGCCGTCACCAGTTTTTGAGCAATTTCTTTTTCCTGATCGGTTATCTTATCACCGTAGAATATGACTTTCATGGTCAGGTCCTTCCTGTATCTCTGCTGATGATGCATTTCCCCGTTTTTGATCGCAAAGTAAGGATGAATGTAGGAAATGCTTCTGTCCAGAACATTTTTAACGAACGGACTGTAGCAGCCATAGTTACATTTGCTGATAATGAGCATTTCGCTGCACATGGCAATATTTTTCCCCATCTCCTGATATCCGTCCTTGATAATGCAGGCGCCCGGCGTTTTCAGCCAGCAGCCAAAGCAGCCGATGCACGGACGGATATCGTGATTTTCCGTGATGACAATGTCATCATCCGCGATCCGGGGAACTACTCTGCTCAGGGTAGTTTCGGTTACATCATGTATAATCAATTTCAATTTTTAATCCTCCCTCAGCTTCACAGCGCCTGCAGCCTTTCTGCGTCTGCTGTCATCAATGGCAGCATAATGTTTTTTTGTTGTGTTTACGTCTTTATGTCCCAGAACATCGGCGACAAGATAGATATCACCGGTTTCCTGGTACAGCGCGGTACCATAAGTGCTGCGCAGCTTGTGAGGCGTGATTTTCTTTGTAGTTGTAATTTCGCTGGTGTATTTTTTTACAAGATTTTCGACTGCCTGAATCCCAATGCGTTTGCGCTGGGTAGAATAGAAGAGTGCGTGCTCATGTCCGGTTACCGGTGTGATTCCTTTGCGCACCTCCAGATAGTTTTTTAATGCCTTCTCCACCTCCTGACCAAAATAAACGATCATCTCATTTCCGCCTTTTCTTGTCACCTTGATTCCGTTATTCTTAAAATCAATATCTTCAACGTCCAGACCGACACACTCTGAAACACGAACACCTGTTCCGAGCAGGAGAGTGACGAGCGCAAGATCACGTTCCTTCGTTTTTTCGTAATAAACCTTTTTCTGGCCGGTCAGATGATCGCCGCAGTGTTCGATATGATCCAGCAGCATGGCGACTTCATCTGTATCAAGCCGGATAATGGCTTTTTCATGAATCCTCGGCATATCGACCAATACAGTGGGATTCGTATGGATCATTTCACGTTTGTAATAGTACGCATAAAAACTGCGCAAAGCCGAAATCTTGCGTTTTAAGCCGCGTTCGCCGTTGGTGTTAAGATTTTCACCGACACCTTTGTAAACTTTCAGGTATTCCATATATTCCTCGATATCAAGAGCCTGCATCTGATCCAGCACATCGACCGTAAAAGAATCCATGGAGCGATCTTTATAGACGGGGTTTTCCTCAAGCAGGAACTGGAAGAAAACACGAATATCATATGCATAGGAAATTCGTGTTTTGGTCGTTGTTGTAGCATCAATAGAACGAAAATAATCCCGTGCAAACGGCGGAAGTGTCTTTAAAACCTCGCGCAGTTTCATAATATTCTGTATATCGGTCTGTTCATGATAGGTTGTACGGTTGTTCATGAGTGTTCCCTTTGCCTTTCCTCTTGCATCTATTTGATAAACTCGCGTTTGTCGTATAGATATATTATAAAAGACAATCCTTCTATCGTCAAGTACTTAAAGAAAAACTTCCATTTTCAATCCCGAAAACAGAAGTTTTTCTTTTCCATCCATTTTATTTTTAAGAATGTTTTCTCAGAAATGCTGCCAGAACTTTCCGGATAATTTCCCCAAACTGCGCGGCATCCCATGCACTTCTGCCGATAAATAAACCGTCAATATCAGGCACGGAAATCAGCTTTTCAGCATTTTGCATATTCACGCTTCCACCATATAAGAGAGGTATCGTATATGCCGCATCACCGAAATGCTCAAAAAGGGTATCTCTGATTACCCGATGCCGTTCACACGCATACTCGGCACTGGCAGGCTGCCCGCCTGTGCCGATCGCCCAGACAGGCTCATAGGCGATCCAGATGGATGACGCATCCTCAGGTTTGATACCGTATAATCCTTCTTTTATCTGAATCCGCAGCGTTTCATCCGCGACGCCATGTTCCTTTTGTAATCCGGTCTCGCCCACGCACAGCAGTGCCGTCATGCCATGACGGACTGCCGCATGAACTTTGCGATTTTCCATTTCATCCGATTCTCCTAAAACATGGCGTCGTTCAGAGTGTCCGATCTCCGCGATTGTCGCTCCTGCTTCTTTAAGCATGGCCGGTGATATCTCCCCGGTATACTGCCCCTCATCTTCCCAGGCCATGTTTTGTCCACCAATGCGGATCCCATAATCACACGCCCGCCGGCCCGCACTTTCGAGTGCCGTAAATGATGGTATGACAAAAAGTTCGATTTTCTCCCTGTCAACCGTTTTTATCTGCTTTCCCAACTCTTCCAGGTATTCAGCCGTCTGTGCAATCGTCTTATACATTTTTGTGTTTGTGCCAATATATAATTTATTTTTCATCGATACCTCCGACTAAAAAATTTTCCTGTTCGATTTCAATGATCGCCTTTACTTTCGGAGTGGACGGACCGTCGACAAATTCAAGACCGATCCACTCTTCTGCAATCGTCTTGGCTAATTCTGTACCGACCACACGGGCGCCGATGCAGAGAACATTGCCGTCATTGCTCAGTATGGAACGTCTTGCAGAATAAATATCATGGCAGACGGCTGCGCGGATACCTCGGAATTCATTGGCCGTCATACACATTCCGATTCCAGTACCGCATATCAAAATCCCCCTTTTCTGATAGCCGCTTTTTATCACCGCTTCACATACGCGCTTTGCTATGTACGGATAATAGGTCTCGTCCTGCTCTGCTGCCACCCCCACGTCTGTAACGGATATATTCTTACTGTTCAAATACTCGACGATGATTTTCTTTAACGCAACACCTGCGTTATCACTTCCAATTATAATATCACGCATTTTGTTCCTCCTTTTCGCACGAACGCATAATTGCTTTTACCGCTTCGTCACTTGAACCGGAGGGGATAAGTGCAAAGCCAACCATGCCGCGATAGCCGATATTTTCCATACATGCGGCAAGTGCAGGGAAATAAATTTCTCCGGTCCCCGGCTCATGGCGACCAGGAACATCGGCAAAATGGATATGCCCGATGATGTCCCGATAGCGGGTCAGACTCCTTACCAGCGCTCCGCCGTTCTCCTGCATGTGATAAAGATCACACAATAGCCTGATATGGGGAGATGCGATACTCTCAACAACGGCGGCAGCCATGTCAACATGGTCCATAAACACTCCCGGATGTGCGGTTTTACTAATCGCTTCCACCAGTACGGTCACGTCGTATTCATCCAGCACCGGTATCAGTTTCCGGTAGGTATCCTGCATCGTCAACAATTTTATTTCATCACTCAGATCGGAATAATCGCAGAGGATCTGATCATCCGAACCGATTGCATTTGAATGGGTTACAAGCATTTTGCAGCCCAACTCTGCGGCAATTTCCACAGAACGTGTCAGATGTGTAATATATTTATCCTGCTGCGCGGGATCGATGGGGGAATACGGTTCGTCCCCGGTAAAAGCTGCGATTTTAATGTTTGCTTCATCTGCTGCCTGTTTTATCTGTCCGATATCCTTATCCAGCCAGCCGGCAAATTCAACTGCATCGAATCCGGCGTCTTTTGCCTTTTGAATCCGTTCTGCAAACGGCACCTCCGTAAATAACATTTCGATATTGGCGCTTCGCCTCATCTTTAAACCTCTCTTCTACTCGTGGAAATCAGCGATTTCTCTGGTGAATTTTTTAATAAAATCAACGTTCAGCACTTCCTCTTTCCAACCCGGTTTCATGATCAGAGACATCCCTCTTTTAAGCGCTGCTTTTGCACCGTCAGACATGTTATCGGGATCGGCATCGCCAAATGAAGTATGCAGCTGCGGCCTGAGATGTCCTGTCACAAACGAGTGTGCAGCCTCACGCGGTACGCCCATCTCTATAATCCGCTCCATGGCCTCACGCATCGCTTCAAATAACGGCGCCGTTACCAGTTCCACGACACCCGGTTCAAGCAGACACATCTGCTCGGCTGTCATCCAAAACACCTGATTGACCGGAGTGAACATTTTTTTTGCCAGTATTTCAACTTCCTTTTTATCAGCCTCTTCGCCTTTCACCAAAGTACAGACCATATCCATCGGCGCAACACCGCCCCAGTAGTCCTTTGTCACTTCCGGATCAGAACTGGAGGTGAACACAGAAGGATGGTTGGGGTGAAGAACCACGTATTTCAGATGAGGCAGTTCCTCAATGGCACCTGAATAGGTCGCTGCGGGATCCAGCGTCATCAGTACTGCGCCCTCCTTCATATACTGCGTTACCTCTTTGGAAACAAACTGAATCAAGCGGTCCGGCACTGCAAGCACCACATAATCCGCATCCTCCACAGCATCCTTCATCTCGGAAACTGTGACTCCATACTCTTTCAGCCGTTCACTTTGTTTTTCTACATAGAACATCAGATATTCGGGGTCATCCTTCAGTTTTTGTACTAAGCGCCGGCCTACCTTTCCGCCGGCTCCGATTAATGCTATTTTCGTCATACGATTATTCCTCTCTTTCTATTTTTCTGTATTACTTTTCCGTGCAAGGATCTCTTCTGTCATACGTTTATAAACATCCGGCCGCCAATCCGGTGTTCCGACCTTATAATTATGTTCAAAATACGGATAATGCGGCATCAGTGTATCTGCCGTCAGGTCAATCGCTGCCAGATGCACGCCCGGGATCTGCGCCGCAGGATCGTCGAGTGTGTAACCAGCCGCAATATATGTCTGTTCGATCGGTTCGGCCGGCGACAATATATGGCTTCCGCCCGGCAATGTTCTGGTTTTAACCTTTCCGGTCAGATTAGCCGTGGCAATGTGCAGTGTATTCAATCCGACATGACGCCCCAGTATTTTCTGCCAGGCAGCTCCCATTCCCTTATCTTCCAGTGCGGAGGCACTTATCAGAAGTTTTACGCCTCTCGCTTTTGCATATCGGACGACTTCAGGAAAATAAAGGAGGTCATAGCCGGTTGCCGCCATCACTTTGCCATACGGCGTTTCGATGACCGGAGGCAGTGATTCTCCCTGTGCTGCCCAGCCTGCGTCTCCCGCGGTCAAATGCAGTTTGTCATACACAGCCTCGATTCCGCACGGACCGCAGATGACAAGGCTGTTATAAATAACGTTGTCCCGGCGTACCGGCATTCCAAAAACAACATAAACCCCCAGTTTCCTGGTTAACTCAGCCACCTCACTGACAGATCTTCCCGGCAGTGTTTCAGCCAGCTCTGACTGCAGCCCCCCATCGCTGCTGTAACCGGTCAGCGCCAGTTCCGGAAATATGATCAGCTTCGCGCCCTGGGTCACGGCTGTTTCGGTATATTCAATAATTCTTGAAAGGTTTCGCCGTGAATCACCCGCAATGGATCGAAAATTAACGACTGCCAGTGTCATAATCTTATTCATGCGTACCCTCCTGTTCTGTTTCAGACAGATCAAACGTTTCTATCATCGCAGTGTATCCAAATTGTTTTTCTCCTGACCGGTCGGAATACGAGTGAAAATGATTTATTTTTGTAAAATGTTCTGAGAAGTCATCGTAATCTTGGTCGTTACACGGCACATACGCAAGCCGGACGTCTGCCGGAACTTGTCCTGTGTAGTGCAAAGAATCAACCAATCCGACTGTTCCCCAGACAGTGTCGGCCATCTTCCATCCATCCGCCGCTTCTGTCGTTTCCCCGTCTGCCAGGCATAAAACAGCACTGCCGCCTGCCAAACCAAATACGACCGCGGTCTTATACGTTGCAGCCGCTTCCTGTACATGCTCTGTTTCGATACCATAGAGCGTTGGAAATACTATGAGCTGTGCCCCTCGTCTGGCAAGTGCACGGATGTATCCTTTCACACGCTGCTCTCCCATTTCCGGGCTTAGCGGAACGCAGTTTACCATACCTACTGTAATTATATCTTTCATATCATCGCACCTTCATTCTCCATGCCGCGTCTTCCAGGATTTCCTGATACATTTTCCGGTATATCAAAGGCCGCCATCCGGTTTTTCCCGTTGCCGGATCGATGGTAAATATTTTTTCCTCCCGGTTACACTCCCCCGCGGCAGCTGAAAGATCAATCGTTGCCATAAAAATACCGGGGTTGCACCCGCGCGGATCTCCAAAAGCAAATCCGGCATAATAGACAGCATCTCCCGGCCGGCATCCCGGACCGATCACACTGCTTCCGCCCATAAAGTGTTTGACAAGATCAAGCCCCACCAGATTGGAGGATGCAATGTAAATACTGTTTACCAGTACCATCGATTCCAGATCATCCCGGTTGATATTGGGCAGGATATCTTCAAACGGCAGCGCCGTAACGTTGATAAAAAGCTGTCCGCCCCGGGCCTTTGTGAGCCTTATCATTTCGGGAAACTTGTAACTGTCATAACAGATTCCCAGACCGATAACGCCAAAATTTGTTTCCAGAAAATACGGCTCATTTCCGCGTGTTGCCCAGCTGACCTCACCCGCCGGCATATGCAGTTTCCGGAAAGCATCCACCGTACCATCCGGTTTACAGACTGCAACTGAATTATAGATGATCGTTTCGTCGAGACTGTCTTTTTCCGGCATGCCAAACAGAATATAGGTTCCTGTTTGCTGTGCCAGCTTCGAGACCGCCTGGGAAGACGGCCCTGGAATCGGTTCCGCCAAAAGAGTCTGCATCTTTTGATGGCGTTCTTTATCGGACTCATCGTCATATCCGGTCAAAGCCAGTTCCGGTAGGACGATCATATCTGCTCCCGCACGGGCAGCTTCTTTCGCATAACCGCAGATACGCATGAGATTCATCGGTTTATTGCCCCATGCTGTTTTCAGATTGACGACGGCCAGATTCAGAATGCTCTCTGCCATTTTGTTACCTCCTCTTCTACTTGGTATTACGTATGAATATATTGCGGAAAGCAGGAACACTCAGACGATAACCCTCTTCCTCAGTCCCTCCGGCAGGCATAACCTGATTTTCGAGAATCACACCGCCCTGAAAACGATCCCGGTGCAAAGCTGCCGCCAGATCTTTCAGATATGGCGCCATCATTCCCTGGCCTACCGGACAGTAGGTAATGGATGCCAGTTGTTTACAGATCTTAAGATCCTTAATATGTATTTCCGCAATTTTACCCTGCAGCCGTTCATATCCGTCCGGATAAGGGATCTCCGACGAATACAGGCAGTTTGCCGGGTCCCACAGCGCCATCAGACGGTCACACATGAGTTCATCCAGAGCCTTGCGCATCAGGGCAGCTGTGTGCAGGAAACCGTTTGTTCCCGTTTCAATCATAATTGTAATCTGTTCTTCTTCTGCGATCTGGCAAACCGGTTCCATCAGGCGCAAAAATTTTAGCCAGATCCTGTTTCCGTCTGTAAGATGGTTCTCAGCCCCTCCGTATCCGAAGACAACTTGATGCCTGTCAAAGGAATTGATGCGGGTTTTGCTGCACCCATATGACTTGGCAAGGCGGATGGAATCACGCAAATACTCCAGTTCGTTCTGATAGCGAAGGCTGCCAGGCGACGTGTCATCCAGGGATAACCCGCTGAAGATATTGCGCATAACCGCAGTGCATTTGATATGGTTCTGCTCCAGCAGCCGCCGTACTTCACGCTCCTGCTGGTCAGACCGGCTGCCGTCCTCCGCTCCCCAGGCATACTGTATCTCGACATAGCGAAACCCATCGGCCCGGACAAGCTTTAGCGCACGCTCAAAATCCTGGCTTACCCCTGATGTTAATATCCCCGTTTTCAACTTTTTCTCCCCCAAAGTTCCAGCGCCGCTGCAAGCGGTTTGCACACGCGTGCCGCCTCCTCAAGTGGGATTTGTTCCGCTGCCGCCTTCACGGCCGCCATTGCCGCCTCAGCGCCGGCTGTTGCTCCCAGGGGATGTCCCTGTATGGCCCCTCCGATTCCGATGATGGTATTCTTTCCCAGCTCTTTTTGGTATGCTTCCTGAGAGATCGGGGTAATGCCTCCGCCCACGGCTGTCACAAGCGGTGCAATCTTTCCAAGAGGGAGCCGCTGTGCCTGCACGGTCCGCCGGAAATCATAATGTGAGGCCGGATTGCCGGGCAAAGGCGCCATCGTCATAACTGCATGAGCGCCCGCCAGCCGTGGGAGCAGCCCCAGCATGACTGAATTTGCAATTCCATTATTCCACGCGTTCATGACACCCACTCCGGCATAATGCCCCATAATGAACAGCTTATCGCCATACTGATCCGTAAGATCTTTCAGAGCGTCCAGACCGCTGAAGATGAAATTGACCAGACACGCCTTCGCTCCGGCCTGATAAAGTGCCTCTGCATGTTCCATCATTCGGGAAGGGGTATCAGTGATGTTCGGAAGATAAACCGGACGCCGCCCCGTCTTTTCGTAAACATCGGCCGCTGCTGCCTCATAAGAAAGAAAACGGTCGAGCACGCGGTTATAGCCCGGAGAGCCCAGCAGCTCATCGTCCTTGATCAGATCTACACCTCCCATAGCTGCCTGGGCGAACAGCTTTGCACCTTCTTCAGGTGTAAATCCGGCACAGGGCTTTATCATGTTTAATACCAGGGGACGGCTGCGTATTCCGGTCAGCGCTCTCAGGTCATCGATTCCCTGCCTTGGACCGCGGTATCCCGGCTTGTAACCGCCGGCAAACTCCAGATCGATTAAGCGGGCGTGCAATGCCGTAGATACATCATTTCCTACCAGTGCAGTCATCAGCATCGCCAGGCTGTTACCAAAATTGGCAGCCGGAAATGCAATCCGCAGAACAAACGTGCTGCACTGCCCGTCTGCTCCCTGCCCGGAATCCAAAACGGAAATCACTCTGCCCTGGTAGCTGCGGATCATATTTTCCGATATTCCCGGCACCCTGACCCAGGTTCCGATCGTCTGCCCGATCGCAAACACCGCCGCACGTTCCAGGATCGCCCCGTAATCCGGTCCGCTGACTGCATAACTGGCAACGACCGCAGGTTCCCCTATATCTTCCGGCCTCCCAAACGGCTGTTCATCATATCTCATAAGTTATCACTCCTATCTCAAAATTTGAAATTTGTCAATATATCTCCCGATATATTTTCGTAATTTATATCAAGACCTATATTAGGTATTAATTCATAAATAATAATTGTTAGTTTATCTGCCTTGTTTATCCATACACTTACCCTATCAGTTCTCACTGGATCTATGTCCTTACATTCCTTCATTCTGCTTTATGGATAAAGGTACAGGGTAGACTTTTGCTTAGTTACTGCCTCATTGGGCTGATGGAGTGATCCTCCTTATCCCTGTACCTATATCGGCACTATAAATCTATTAAGCCGCTTGCAGCTGGCTCTTTCTATAACTTCCAAAGACAAGTTCCGGTTCATAATAAGCTTTCTTTTTGGACAGCGTAAATATAAGGGTAAGCACCTTTTTACTCACAACCACCAACGCCTGCATCTTTTTCAGTAGGTTATTAATTCCAATTCTTCCATCAATTGTTGTATTTTAAAGCGTGCCGCATATTCACCATAATCAACGCCTATGCTGTCCTTTGCAGTTTCTACCAACTGTGCAGCCTTTTTTCTGCCAACCGTCTTTTTAACTGCTTTTTTGATCTCTTCCAGTACACCTTCTTCACCCAATTCCAATATAAATTTAGGAATAGGGCACACTTTCAGAAGGTGCATAGACGCTTTCCCTTTGAATGGATGTTTGAACACACTTACAAACTCCGGAAAATATTCATCTAATACAGCTGTAATCGTATTGACAATTGATTTCTTTCTCTTATTCATGCTATGCCTGGTTGTTGTCAGTCCACGCAGCTCTGCATAAACATCATGTGGAAGATATGTTTCAAAATATCGACCGTCTTTCACCAGCCTTGTAATAGTCAGGGCATCTTTTTTATCTGATTTTGTCTGGCTGTTATCGTCCAGTTCCTTTGCTTTTTGGGTATGATACGGATTTATCTGTACAACCGTGATTTTCGCTTGCATAGGAATGCTTTTTGTCCCGCTTCTGATACAGAAGACCTTGCAGCACACAGATCTGTGCCGTCTCCTCGATCATCTCAGCGGTGTGTTCTGCTTCCACCACATTTCTGCCAATCGCGACCAGGCCATGCCCTCGGAGCACCACTGCCGGCAGCCGGGGTTCTTGCCGAAACAGCGCCAGGATACCAGGAAGCTCTTCTTTTGGCACGACTGCTGCCCGTATATCCAGCACCGGAATTTCACATCCCCATTTAAGTTTGCTGTGCCAGGTGACAAGCGGTATCTTATCATTTTTTTCTGACCACGATATGGTCCACGGCGCGTGACAGTGGACGATCCCTCCGGCCTGGGGCAACCCTTTGAGCAGCGCAGCATGCAGCTGCCACTCTCTGGTGGGCACCCCTGTATCAGATACAGTCCCATCAAGATCCATCGTTATCCACCCATCGCCGTCCTCACGGCAGTCTGCCAGAGATCCGCCTGAGCATTTCACTACCATAAGATTCTTGCCTGGTATCCGGGCACTTAAATTCCCGCCGCTTCCGGTTTGAATACCTCTGGCGTAGGCACGCCGTGCCGCCAGAGTTAATGCTTTTAAAACCTCTGTTTTATTCTCAAACACTAGATTTTCACCTCATAAACAACTGTTTTTCAGTAATTTGGGATACAAAAAAACCATCCCTGCTTCTGACCAGAGTTCTTGTCATATGTTATATAGTGATACGAAAGGTTAAAACATGGTAACGGCAGTATCAAATATGACAGGAACCACACAGTACAAAAGCGGAATGGTTATTAAGTTTCTATCGATTAGCTCTTGTTCATAAGAAGCGCTATCTTGGATTTCTGAATATGCTCCTTCAATGAAGTGACAGCGAGAGTAACATCCCGTGCCTCCAGTGCATCCAGTATTTGAAGATGCTCGTTGATGGAGCCTCCGAAATTCCGCTGCTTCAGACTCAGCAGGCGATACCGCGTATTTTCCACATAGATCGTTTCCAGTATCCTGCCAAGCGAGCTGTTTCCCAGAGGCGCGAGGAGAGCCAGATGAAAGTCGCTGTCAGCCTGAAGATAACTCTTCATCTCGAGCTTTTCCGGATGTGCAGACCAATCCTCATAGAGGTCACGGTATTTCTGAAGAACCTCCCCGGGAATATCAAGCGCGATTTCCTGGAGTACCGTAGGTTCGATGATCTCTCTGATCTGAAAATTATCTATGACCTCTTCAAGTGACATCCGCGAAACAAAAATCCCCTTACGCGGAATGATATCGACCAGATTATCTTTCTGCAGCAAAATTAACGCTTCCCTGACCGGTGTGATACTGGAAAATCCAAAGCGGCCGGCCAGCTCCTGCTGATCGATAATTGCTCCAAACTCCACGTCACCGGAGAGTATCCATTCCTTGATATATCTGTATGCTTTTTCTGCTAACGTTTCTTTTCTCATAACAAATCCCCTATCCTTGCATAAATATTTTAGATATATTTAACATATATCTCTCCATATCTTACCATGAAAGGAAGTTGATTCGCAACCTTTTGTTATCACTTCAGCTTTCTAGTTCGAATACTCCGCCACGTTATCTTTGTCCACCAGAACACAAGGCATATCAAGCTGCTCGGAATAAGTCTCGCCGCGCAGGCATTTCAAAGCTTCCTTGACTGTTTCCGTACCAAACATATAGGGCTGCTGAGCGATCGTTGCTGTCAGCGTTCCCTGTTCAATAGCCGTAATTCCCTCATCGGTCGCATCAAATCCGTAAACATCAACATTGGTAACACCGGCATTTTTTAAGGCTTCGATCACACCCATTGCGGCGTCATCATTTGGCGTAAAAACAGCGTTCATATCCTGGAATGCGGTAATGGAGTCTTCTGCCAGTTTTAACACGTCGGCCCGGTCATAATTCATCTTTAAAGTCAGCGTATCGTATGTAATTCCGTTTTCGTCAAAGAAATCGGTGTATCCGTTTTTACGCTCTTCCGTGATGGCAACTCCCGGAGGCGTCGAGATAACGACAGGTTTTAAGTCTTCGCCGTGACGTTCAAAAGCATCTTCTCCAAGCATACGGCCCGCCCCGTAATTATCAGAAATGGTGATACAGTTTACATCCTCTTTCGAACCAATATCCACGATGAAAATCGGGATCCCGGCCTCCTTGAGCATCTGGATCATGGATGCCGCAGATTCATCATCCAGCGGAGAGAGCAGCACTGCATCAACCCCCATACTGATGCAGTCTTCCACCTGAGTCAGCTGGGTTCCGGCATCTGAATTCGAGTCGAAAGTGATAAATTCCACACCTTCTTCCTTACACTGCGCCTCAAAGCCTTTTACCACAAAATCCCAGTACTGGTTCGTCACCGTATGGGTAATGTACGCAAGGCTTAAGCCATCTTGGGCCCCGCCTGTATCTGGTTCTGAGGTTTCAGTAGCAGCCTCTGGCGTATCAGCGGTATCTTTGCCGGCGGTATCGGTATCCGTTTTGCTGTTACCGCAGGCCGTCATCAGCAGGCAAAATGTCAGTGTCGCAGCGATTAATTTCATTCGTTTCATATGGTTCCTCCTTTTTCAATGTAAACTATTTTCCTGATTTCATATCTCATGCCTTGCATGCGTTACCTGTATGCACTATTCTTTTCGATGCAGCCGTACCTGATCCAGGATAACTGCGAATAGAATCACTCCGCCTACCACAATGTCCTGCCAGGCTGCCTGTACCTGCAGCAGATTCAATCCATTGCGGATCACTCCCATGATTGCCGCTCCGATAAAAGTCCCCAGAAGATTTCCTTCTCCACCGGACATCGAGGTACCTCCGACCACGGTAGCAGCGATCGCATCACCTTCATAGTTCAGTCCTCCGTTAGATAGTGCGGAGCCCAGCCTGCCAGTCAGAATCAGGCTGGCGACAGCGGCACATACGCCGGCTACCATGTAAGTGATGATCTGAAATTTGACAACATTGATTCCTGTTACCTTTGCCGCCTGACGATTGGATCCCAATGCGAAAATGTAGCGGCCGCTGCGTGTCTTTGTCAAGACGATATGTCCGATGATAAAGAGCACAATACTGATCACAATCGGTACCGATAAGGGACCGATCTTTCCGATTCCAAACCAGCGAAGCCCATCCGGCAGCCCGGTAATCGGCTGACCGTTGGTGATTGCGGTGATCAGTCCCCGCATGATCATCTGTCCCGCCATCGTCACAATGAACGGCGGCAGCGACAGTCTTGCAACGATACTTCCCTGAATAAAACCGGTGGCTGCTCCCAGCACCAGAATCGCTGTAACTGCCAGAAAAACTGATCCCGTATTCACCGCGACCAGACTGGAGACAACTGCCCACAATCCGACCTGTGATCCCACTGATATATCGATTCCGCCGCCAATGATGACAAACGTCATTCCAATCCCAAGCACCGCATAACAGGTGATCTGTTTGATAACATTCACAAGGTTCAGTGCAGTAAAAAATTTGTCTGACAGAAAACTTACGATAATACACAAAACGATCAAACTCAATATCGGTCCAATGCTGAATAATGAACTTATCTCTTTAAAAGTCCTTTTCTTATTAGACAATCTTTCCTTCATCAGGTCCTCCTCCTATTTCTTATGACTAACAGCATTTTCATGATGATACCACCTCGCGTTCGACCGCCAATTTCATGATTTCAAATTCATTCAGCTCCTCCTTTTTAAGTTCCCCGGTTATGCGTCCTTCACACATGACCTGAACACGGTTACACATGCCTATAATCTCCGGCATTTCACTTGAAATCATGATAATGGATATTCCGCTGTTACAGATATCGCTCATAATATTATATATCTCCGCCTTAGCGCCGACATCAACACCGCGCGTTGGTTCATCCAGGATCAAAATATCCATATCGGTGGATAACCATTTACCGACTGATATTTTCTGTTGATTACCGCCTGACAGATTGACCAGTTTCTGTGTAAATCTTGCGCACCGTATATTCAGCTTCTTAACAATATCCTGAGTGATGTCCAGTTCCTTTTTCCGTGAAAGCAGTCCTCCGGTCAGGCATTTCTTCAGGCTTGCCAGAGTTAAATTCTCCTGAACATTCATGGAAGTAATGATTCCGTTGCGTTTCCTGTCCTCCGGAACGTATCCCATACCCATCGCCATCATCTGGCTGATATTAGGGGTGCCGACACGTTTACCTTTAATTGTAATCTCGCCTGTTTCGAATTTCTGTAATCCGAAAATACACTCCATAAGTTCCGTGCGGCCCGCGCCGACCAGTCCTGCAAACCCCAGAATCTCACCGCGCCGCAGCTGGAAAGATATATCCTTCAGTCTTTTTGACTGACAGTTTAACCCTCTGACCTCAAGCATGACTTCATCGGTGACCGTATTTAATGTATGGGTATACATATTGGACAAATCACGTCCGACCATATGCTGGATCAACGAGTCCTTGGTCAAATCCCTGGTCTGGAATATTCCTACCAGTTCCCCGTCCCTGAGCACCGTGACGCGGTCTGATATGCGGAAGATTTCATCCATCCTGTGTGATATATAGATAATTGCGATTCCCTGTGCTTTCAGCTCCTCAATGAGTGAAAACAGTTTCTCTGTTTCATTCACTGATAATGGCGCAGTCGGTTCATCCATAATGACGACCCGGCTCTGAACAGACAGACATTTGGCAATTTCGACCAGCTGCTGCTGTGCAACCGTCAGATCACGGATCAGGCGGTTAAGCGGAATCGTAAGCCTTACCTGTTCCGCCAGTTTCTGCGCATTTTTCATTAGCTCCTGCTTGTCAACGAAACCACTTTTCATCGGTTCATTGCTCAAATAAATATTGTCCGCCACATTAAATGCAGGGATCAGATTGAATTCCTGATGCATAATAGAAATCTTGTGTGCAATCGCATCCTGTGTACTCTTAAATTCAACCGGTTCTCCATCGATCAGGTATTCACCCGCATCTTTCGTGTAAACACCCGAAATAATTTTTGCCAGTGTAGATTTTCCCGCACCGTTTTCGCCCATCAGAGCATGCACTTCACCTGGCAGAACTTCAAAATCCACGCCGTGTAATACTTCTACATCAGCAAAAGACTTTCGTATGCCGCGCAGCAACAGAATTGGCTGCTGTGTATTACCTGTCAACACAATCGACCTCCTTTTTGGCTGTTCCGTATCCGTGAATCAGCTGACTTCTTCCACCTGCGATTGCCCTGTTATCTCGACAAACACCTGCATGATCTGTTCCGCGAAAAACTCATCATTAATATGTGCATCTACCTCACGCACATCCAGTCCGCCCAGGCGAACCGCATCCGCAAAGCCCCGGTCAGCAGCCGGATCATAGATCGTCTGCCCCTCGCAATTCTTTTGACTGTACCCGCGAAGCGGTATTACCACTACAGCGTGATGCGAATCTGCGAGGCGGTTGGCGACAAAGGTTCCGGCGGCTTTCATCTCATCATAATCGGCACGGACATGAGTGTGAATCTCGTTATGCTTGTAGTAATGCCGGCTCTTCTTCTCTTCCGGTATCCGATTTGTTCCGTTATATAAAGTAAAGTCCATACCGCCGGGTACAAAAATGAGTGGAATATCTGTATCTGCAACCGGCATCAGACGCTCCGGATAATTGGGCATCAGCCCTCCTGTCAAGCCGTCTGTAATATCATGCGGGGAAATATCTATCACCGCCGAAATATCACCCGATGCCACAAGATTTTCCATCACATGTGCGCCGACTCCGTTACAGTGAAAAATCAATGTCTCATACCCCTGCTTTTTTAAAAGTCCGGTCAGATGTGTTACACAGGGAGTCGTGACTCCCGCCATTGTAATCCCGACTGCTTTTTTCGAACATTTGACGTCCGTACGCGACTTTGCCATTCCGCAGATCGCCCCGGCCGCTTCCTGTAGTATTTTACGCAGCACATAATTCAGTCCCCCGATATCAACGACCGAGTGCATGATGGCCATATCGGATACCCCGACGAAGGGTCCGAATGTAGTATTGCCGTTTGCCACTGTGGAAACCATGAATTTGGGTAATCCTACCGGAAGCTTCTGCATTGCCGCTGTTGCGATCACCGTCCCCTGCACGCCGCCTAACGAGATAACGCCGTCAATCTTTTCACTGTTCAGCAGTTTCGCAAGCTTGCTGTTTAGGGCACGCTGCATGATCTGGATCGCCTGTTCCTTATCGAATTGCGTGAAATCATCACAGGCGACTCCGATTCCCGCCAGCAGCTCCTCCACTTGTATATCCGCATTACGTCCGCCGCAGGTACGCAGACTGCAGTCGATCACAGTAGCCGAACAGCCGTTTTCCTCGATCAGCTCTTTCAGATACTGAACCTCTTCCCCCTTCGTATCAAGGGTTGCTGGAATGACAATCTGTTTCATCAGGTCACCTCCTCCGGTTCGGGAACCAAAACCACTTTAATCCCCATCTCTTCACCCTTTTTTATTTTCTCAAATACCGCAACGCCTTCTTCCAGGCTGTACGCCGTAACGATCTTCTCGTATGGAATGATGCCGTCCTTCAGCGCTCTTAAAGCTTCTTCAAAATCGGACATGTAATGACACTGACACCCGTAAGCAGTCAGCTCCCTGCTTACAAGCTGCCGGAAATTAACTTCTGTAATATCATGTCCCATGGCAATAAACAACAGTTCGCCTCCGGGACTGATCAGTCTGAAGCACTGATCGCGCACCATCGATATCCCGGCACAGTCAATGCACAGATCAGCTTTTTTCCCTGCTGTCATCTTCATGACTGCATCTGCTACGTCCTCCTCTTTTGAATTGACCGTCAGTGCTACGCCGATCGCTGAAGCGGTTTCCAGCCGCGAGGGCACTACGTCAATGACAGCAACATGTCTGGCTCTGGTGAGTGCGACAGATGCCGCCAGTAGACCGATTGCCCCCGCGCCAAAGATCACGACATTGTCGTATTCCTGCTGCTTCAGGCGGTTGAAACCATGAATGACGGTTGCCAACGGCTCCGCGACAACTGCCTGCATTGCAGTTACGCCCTGCGGGGCCTTGATCAGGTATCGGTAATCAACCGCTATCTGTTTTGCGAAACCTCCCGGAAGTTCTGCGCCGTACATCATCGCGTTCGGGCAGAGATTATATCGTTTCTTTTTGCACATCTCACAGGTTCCGCAATATGTCATCGGCTCTACCGTGACGATATCACCGACTGCAAAACCGGTTACATCTTCTGCCACAGCGGCAATCGTACCCGCGAATTCATGGCCAAACAATACAGGGAAATGCCATGAGCTTTCAGAGCCGCGGTATACGTGCATATCAGATCCGCAGATCCCGCACCCGGCAATGTCGAGTATCACGTGACCGGGTTTCAATATTGGTTCAGGCTGATCGATGTATGCAATCCTGCGATCAGCATTCATTACGAGTCCCTTCATATATACCTCCAATTCATGAAATAAGTATGGAAACCTCCTCTGGCTTCATCTGCCGGGAGGCAGGATCTCCTTGCCCAGATGAAATGGGTCATGTGTCATTAGTACAAAGTCTGTCTGTTCTGCCCGCTCAACAATTGTCTCTATGCTCTTCCATAAATCCAGCATATTGCAGAAGCGTCCAGGCGGCGTGATCGGCCAGCCTTTTTGCGGCTCCGGATTCATATTATCCCGCAGAAACATCAGATCTCCTACGATGTAATATACACCGGCCTCCGTCTGGACAGAGACAGCCATATGCCCAGGAGAATGTCCTGGCGTCGGAATCATCGAAATCCCTTGAAACACCTCAGTTTCCCCGTCAATCAAATGGAACTTTCTTCCTGCAAAAGGAGGGGTCAGGCCGGTTGCCGGCGGAAACTCGTAGGATGCCCAGTAAAAGGGCAGCGGGTTGACCGCAAATTCATACTCTTTACGGCTGACATACAGTTCGGCATCCGGAAACTTTTCCAGATTAGAGCAGTGATCCCAATGCAGATGTGTAAACAGGATGGCATCGATTTCATCGGTTGAAACCCCGATTTTTTTCAGTTGTTCATGGATTGCACTGCCCTCTTCCTGGAGCCCGTCATGATGGTATTTTACAGATCTCTCGGTATCAGCCATCCCGGTATCAACCAGATATTTCTTTCCATTTCCTTCGATCAAAAAAGCAAACACCGGCATGTCCAAAACGGTCCCGTGACCGCTGCGAAAAGTCGCGTAGTCCCCTTTGTCCAGGTACTGGTGACCGGTGTTCAGCAGACGGATGCGATAGTTCATAGTCCCTCCTCGCAATAAATGCGTTCCAGTTCAGCAACTGCCAGTCTGTGGCTGCGGCATAATTTTTCGTAATCTCCATGCGGATTATATAATCCCCGCGGACTGCGCCCCGCTCCTTCGGCATCTGATAATTCCAGACAAACCGGACCTTCGTAACCAACATCATGAAGCGCACACACGATTGCATTGAAATCATTCTTGCCTTTTCCGGGACGCCAGTGTACGTTGTTGGCGCCGTGATTGTCCGCCATCTGCACATTGTATATGCGGCTGTTCACCCGATATACAAATATCTCTGCCACTTCTCCGATCATTGAAATATTCGCAACATCATAGGTAACCCCTACATCCTCCAATCCCGGCTGTTCAAGCAGCCTCAGCACCGCATCAGTGTTGCGTGCCCAGGCATAGGGCACAGTTTCAATTGCCAGTTTCAGGCCATGTTCCCTGCAGAGACTGGCAAAACTCTTCACCGTATCCAAATACTCTTCATAGTTTTTTACCAGATCAAGCCCATCCGGAATATCCATGTTCCACACCTGCATGCTGGGACGATAATGCTCGTCAACACAAGTCATCTCACCTGGATAGGACGGCCCTAACGTAATTAACTGAGTTCCCAACTGTGTGGCAGCCGTGATCACCGTCTCAAAATCCTTAACTGCCAATGCACGTTCTTCCGCAATCGGGCTTGAAGCGCCCTCCGGTGTAAAATTCAAATTCGTCAGTCTCAGATCCTTGCTGTCCATCAACGCGCGAAGCGATTTGTTTGTTTCATCGTTATAATATTTCAGCTCTTCACGCCCCTGGATCCGTAATTCGACGCCCTGAAAACCAAGTCC
This sequence comes from Ruminococcus gauvreauii, assembly GCF_025151995.1. Taxonomy (NCBI): domain Bacteria; kingdom Bacillati; phylum Bacillota; class Clostridia; order Eubacteriales; family Oscillospiraceae; genus Ruminococcus; species Ruminococcus gauvreauii. The sequence goes on along the minus strand of NZ_CP102290.1, from coordinate 4,028,186 downwards.
GGCAATTGCATTTATCGCGTCCACGCAAGGCGGCTCCCAATCAAATGCCCATGCTGCTGCAGAATAAACCATAATATTTCCTCCTGTTTTCCTCTTCTTATAAAAGTGTAATTCCTTCTTCTTTACAAACCTGCCGTAAATACTCTGCACTGAGATTATATTCACGGGCGATCAAAACCGGGTCGGAATCCGGGTTTTTAGCAAGCGGATCAACCGGTTCAGCCGGACTGGATGGCAGGCCTGCAGCACCAGGTACGTCTTCCAGCTCGATCGTAATATTTTCATCATATCCAACCGCTTTTAATGCCCGGAAAAATGCGTTCCAGTCTATTTTCCCCTTCCCCGGGCGCCAATGTGCGTTTGTTAATCCGTCGTTGTCTGATACATGAACCCCAAAGATGTGACCGCGCATACGGTGTACGACCTGATCCGGCATTTCTCCCATCGGGTAAAGATGGCTGGGATCAATATTCATACCAACCCGATCCGAGCCTACATGCTCTAAGATGCGCAGCATTGAATCGGCATTCTTCATATAGCGATGCGGATGAGGTTCAAATGCAAGGCGGTGATCCATCGTCTCACATACATCGGCGACTTTGCGGATGCTTGCTATAAAGTCCGAATAGTTTTGATTGAAATCCATGCCAGTCGGAACATCCAGTTCGAAAGTTTCCATGTTTGGACGCCCCATTTCTTTGGGAAACTGCATCTCAAATGGTGTGGGTCCGCAGATAATCATCTTGGGTGAACCAAGCCGGTTGCCAATATCAACAGCCTGCTTGAATTGTTCGATAAACAGCTCACGATTTTCCGGCTGTGCGGATGCTGTCCCGCTCATCCCCAGAAAGATTCCTGTGAGCATCATCCCCTTATCAGCAATCCGTTGTTTCAATTCCGTTACCTTACTATCACTGTAATACTGCATGGCTTCATCACTCCATATGGTAAGCTCCACTCCCTTAAAGCCAAGTTCTGATATCTGATCGATAGCGCTTTCATACGGCGGTATCCATCTAAATGCCCATGTGGTTCCTCCTAAAAACATTTTGTTTCCTCCTAAGTTAATGATTATAGTTTTACCATTTCGTCATATCCCGCCTTCGCCCTGGAACAGATGGTTTTGACATCTTCCTCCCAGTAGTCCCGGTTGAATACTTCAACCGACAGATATCCGTCATATCCGATTTCCCGCAGCACATTCATATATGCGCTCAGATCGAGAATACCCTCCGTCGGATATAGACGGTCTGCATCTGTAAGTCCCTCACCTTCTCCCTCTATGCTGTCGTTGATATGGACGATATACAGCTTTTCTAGCGGTATGTTACAGACGGTATCCATATCGACGCCCACGCGGGAATAATGGAAGGTATCAACCAGGGTGCCAAGGTTTTTTGGATTGCCTGCCAGTTCGATCACCCGGAGCGTGTCGAGCGGATTTTGAAAGACCGTATTTCCGCTTACCGGTTCAATGGCAAGGTTCACGCCATATTTCTCAGCCATTTCTGACAATAATTTCAGTTCCTCCGCATATTTGCGGGAAGCCTGTTCTTTGCTAATCTGGATCGGGCGCCCGTAACCGCAGATCGTCAGCATCTTGCATCCGATCTCGGCAGCGATTTCGAGTCCCTGTTGGATCTCCTTCCGGCACTGCTCGGTATCCCGGTACGGCGAGAATGCAAATGGACAGATGCCAATCGCTTTTACCTTATTTTCTTTAAGAAGCTTCGACAAGTCATCTGCGCTGTTTGTTTTCAGGTAATTCACAACCTTATCCCACCAGAGTTCTAAGCCTTCAAATCCCGCCTCCGCTGCAGCTGCAATCTCAAGTTCCAGTGAGTGTTTCATGCTTGTCGCACCATTTAACGCTGGCTTCAATATTGTTCTCCTTTCTCTCTGCTATATCTGTACTATATTTGTAATATATCACAGAAAATATGATTAGGCAATCACAATATCGGTACCATTCGCATTTTTGTAACTATCACCATAATTAATCAGTAAAAATTAGTCAAACTGCTGTTATTTCAATACATTATGCCTGAATAACGATATGCTGACAGCAAAACAGCGGTATGCCCCTTGTTGGGACACACCGCTGTTTTGTTTGCTGCAGCATATGTTATTGCTTCCAGTTTTGTTTCTTGACCGAGTAATCAATGATGATGACCAGCATGATAAAAATTCCCTTAATGATGCTCTGCCAGTTATAATTGATTCCCCACAGATTCAGCATGTTGTTGATCATCCCGACGATCATTGCACCGATGACCGTACCGATCACATTTCCTGTGCCGCCCGTCAGAGAGGTTCCACCCAGCACAACCGCGGTAATTACATCGAATTCACTCGACTCCCCGGAGGCCGGAATACCGGAATTCATGCGCGCCATAAAGACGACAGCTGCGACCGCCGTGAAAACACCATCCAGAATGTAGGTTTTCATGATGACATGTTTGACACGGATACCGGATGCCCTGGATGCTTTCACATTTTCACCCACGGCAACGACCTGTCTTCCGAATCCGGTCTTGTTTACGATTGCCCAGATGATAAAAAATCCCATCACCATGATAAAAACCGGAACCGGGATCTTTCCTACCATCCCCTGCCCTATCACGGTATATTTCCCGAGGTTTGTGATCGGAGCGCTGTTTGTGAAGACCATAGCCGCTCCTCTCGAGATCATGCTGACGATCAGTGTTACAATGAAGGAGGGAATTCCGAATCTGTTGACAATAAAGGCGATAAACATCCCGATCAGAGCTCCCAGAAGCAGAGCCGCAAGGATTGCCAGCACAATATTTCCAGTCACGACCATAACTTCACAGGAGACGCATCCGATCAGAGCCATTTCGGACCCGTAGGCAACATTGATATGACCGAGCATGATGATGACTGTCGCGCCGTATGCCATCAGTGTAATATAGGAGATCTGCCGCAGGATACTCGTCGCATTAAATCCGCTCAGGAAACCGGGACAGAAAATAGCTCCGCATACGATCAGTATGGCCAGAATCCAAAGACTGCTGTAAAAAAAATATTGACTCTCCCTCTTGCTATTCATAACGTTGTATCCTTTCCATTAACACGCCTGCTTTTGTGAGAATCAGATGCCGTCCGTGCAGCTGCGGCATCTTCATTCTGCTCCCGGTAAGGATCAGAACCGAAATCCCGCGGTCGGCGGTCATCTGAATATTCTTCAGAGACTCCTCATTCATATTGATACATCCGCCGATAAACGGGTTGACCAGTACCAGCAGTTTCGGATGAAAGATCATGAAACGGCAAAAAAGTACTTTCTGCAGCTCCATTTCCGTCAGTTCACCTAATCGTTTATCGCAGATATCTTTTCCGAAAACAGAATTTATCGTATTGCGTATGCTGTCCCTGTATCTTCGCTTCCACCAGATTGCCTTGAGATAGTTGCCTTTGACAATACAGACATTTTCCAGTACCGTCATCTGATAAAACAGTGTCTGTGTATAGGAAATATTCTCAATGAACCCAACTCCATGTTCTATTGCATCTTCCAGGCACTTCGGCGCGAAATTTCTGGAACCGATTGTCATCTTCCCATTTCTCACCTGCGTTTCGCCGCTCATGACCTTGTAAAAATGCGATAGTCCCTCTTCCTCATCACAGTGAATGCAGACGATCTCACCGCTGTAAATGTCAAAACTGGCACGAAACAGATAATTCTCGGAGACATGTTCCATTCGAAATGCCAGCTGGCTGCGCTGTGACAGCTGCCCGAAACGAAGTGATTTTTCCGGATTTCCCAGCAGTATTCTGGTGATGGAATTTTCGTCAAATTCAGACTGTCCAAAAATGCGCGCCGTCCTGCCATTCTTTATGATCAGCAGCTGATCCGAAAAGTGAAGTGTCTGTTCGAGGACCGGATTCCATACGATAAATGTGATATTGCGCTCTTTCATTTTGGTGATCAGCTCAAACAGCTCGTCCACTTCTTCCGGCAGCAGACTGTTGCTTCGAATATCAACAAGCACCAGCTTCATCCCCATCGTATAAGCCTTCAGAAGCTCAATCTTAAACTGTTCCATGTGGCTCAACCGCGAGACGGACGTGTGAATATCGATGTTTATGTGAAACATATCGAACAGAATCTCCAGCTTTTTTTCAAGCTTTTCCAGGTCCAGGAACCGTTCTTTATAGTCCCTTGAGATGACAAACAGATTTTCTGCCAGCGACAGGCTGCTGATCAGATGAGAACTGCCGTCGATCACGGTTACATTTTCTCTGAGAACCTCCGGTGCATCCTCCTCGCATACCTTCCGCTCATTGATATAAAAGGTTCCGTAATCCAGTCTTTGTTTCCCCTGCAGAATCTCCCAGAGCAGCTCCAGCTCCTGCTGCTCACCGGACATGATTCCGCAGGTCTTATTTTTAAATACCTGGATCTGAACACCCGCGAGAATGTCATACCCATCTACATTTTTCATACCGTTTTCGATTTTCAGTAATTCTTCCTGCATAAGCTCTCCTGCTATTTTGGTTCATTTACGATAGGGAGTGTCAGCTTGACGTCTGTGCCAACACCCTCATTACTGTAAACATACATTCCGAATTCATGACCGAACAAAAGTTTGATCCTGCTGTTGACGTTGACGAGTGCAATGCCCTTTTTCTTCTGCTCCGCATTTCCCAGACCCGCTTCCGCATGTGTCAGCTTCAGATTCAGCACTTCCACCGCTTTCTGTGACATGCCGACGCCATCGTCGACAATGTCGATGATCAAGGTTTTTCTCGTCATCTGGATACGCAGCTGAATGCTTCCTCGTTTGTTGCGTATCTCCAGTCCGTGGTAGATTGCGTTTTCAACAATGGGCTGCAGTACCATACGCGGAATGTACAAATCCTGGAGCTGTTCCCGGTCTTCCTCATAAATAACGGAAAACTGCAGGGCCTCTCCGAAACGATATTTCTGTACGGTAATATAAGCCTGCACATTGCGCAGTTCTTCCGACAGTGTGGCGAACTGCTCCAAATTGGAGATGGAATAAGCAAAATAGGTTGACAATGCCTCTATCGTATCCGAGATGTTGTGAAGTCCTGCCATCAGAACGTCTCCCCTTATGGCATCCAGCGTATTATAAAGAAAATGCGGGTTGATCTGGTTCTGAAGCGCCAGGTATTTTGACTGCTCAACAGAAAGCTTCAGAGATTCTTTCTTATCAAGCAGCGCCTCAAGCTTGGCAAGGGCGATTTCCAGTTCCGGAGTAAACGGATAAGGAAGCGCAAATACATCCTCAAACACAATGCCTTTGTTGAAATTATCCAGAACTCTCCGGGATTTCAGATAAGGTATCACGAGATAATTATAAGTAAAAATCAGAAACCCCAGGACAAGGAGCAGCAGTATCATCCCCGTCATCCTGCCGCTGTCAAATGCCGCTTTATTGTTTTCTTTTAACTCATTTAAAAGAAACATATTATAAATTGTTATCAGAAGGGCAAGCGCCGCAAGCAGGGCTGCACATATCTTAATCCGCTTTTTCAGGGAAGACCCCGTATCGTTACGATCCATATAAACTCCTGCTACATAATATATAGTTTGCGATAGTCTTTCGGCTTCAGTCCGCTGTATTTCTTAAATGCTCTTGAAAAATATTTGTCATCGGTGTACCCGACTTCTTCCGCGATCTCCGCGATGGATTTATCTGTCTCCGACAACAGCTGCTGTGCTTCCAGCATCCGCAGCTCCGTCAGATATTCCACGAAATTTTTACCGGTTTCCTTTTTAAAGAGTCTCGAAAAGTAAGATGAATTAAACCCGACGATGCAGCTCACCTGTTCCAGATCGATGTCTTCCTTGAAATGTCTGGCAATGTATTCTCTCGCCTCACGGATCGGTTTGCGGCTGATACTCTCCTGCTTTTCTTTCAGCCTGGCAAATACCTGTTCGAGAAACTGCCGCAGGTCATTTGACATCTGCTCCATGCGGCAGCTGTTGTGCAGGCATTCATTTACTTTTGCTTTCCACTCCTCGATCTCATCCTTTGAAAATTTCGCATTCATTCCCGTGAAGACGATGGTGTAGACCTCACGAAAAGTTTCCAGAATTTTATATCCTGTCAGGTCCTCTTCAGCTTTCAGCTTCATCATGACACCCTCAAGCAGGGAGCAGGCTCCGTCGTAATCGGTATTTTCAAGAGCCTGAAACAGGACTTTCTGAAATGTATAGTTGACGAAATGACTTCGGTTTTCATCCGTCAGTTTCTCCGGGCATTCATAGATCCCGCTGTCCGTCTCCTTTAATATCCGTTCCATCAGCGCATAGTAAGCCTGATGCATGGAGACCGGCAGTTCTTTGAGTGTATCCGTCACATTTCCCTTACCGATCGAAATATGACAGAGAGATGTCGGTATTTTGATCATTTCGCGCAGCTCAAAGATCACCGTCCTGAAATGCTCGTTGATTTCTTCTCTCCCGGAATCATCAAAATTGATAACCGCCAGCAGGATATCCTCATACAGCCCAAAGCAGCACACATACTGATCCTCTTTCAGATTATTTTCCAGTGTAACTCCCGCTTTTTTCTGAAAGAAATCCTTTACTTCTTCAAATGAAAAACGTTCCTCGGGAAGATCGGCCTTCATCGCGATACATATAAAATATTTTTTGACAAAATCACGATGCAGTTTTTCACTGCAGTACGTCAAAGTAAGATGTGAAGGATCCGCAGACTGAAAAAGAAGGTGATTCACAAATTCCTCGCGCAGCTTGATAGCGGTTGTCTCCACATACTGTTTCAACCTCGTCTGCTCCTGTACTGTCTGACGTTTCTGATCCTCGGCGTCAATGATACGCAGCAGCGCAGCGGTCAGCTCATCTTTCTTGATCGGCTTCAGAAGATAATCTTCCGCACCATACTTCAGGGCATCCCTGGCATATTCAAATTCCCGGTATCCGCTGATGACAATGAATTTCATATCGGAATTCGTGCTCTTCACTCTTTTAATGATATCGATTCCGTTATATTCCGGCATGCAGACATCTGTGATTACGATGTCGGGCTTGTCCGTCTCGATCACCTTCAGAGCTTCCCATCCGTTGTGTACAATATTCAAAATTTCAAGTCCCAGTGCTTCCCAGTCTACAAGACATTGTATCAGCCGGCAGATTCCAATCTCATCGTCTGCTATTAAAACTTTCATTTTTTCTTCCTTCCCATGAATTTCATGTACTGTTCCAATTATACTATATTTTCATAAAAAACAGAAGGAAAACTGTTTTCGCAGCTTTCCTCCTGTTTTGAAGAGAGTTTAAAGAGTATTAGGAAGCAGCTTCCAGACTTTTTGCAATTGCAAGACGTTTTGCTTTTGCATCCATCTGTCCGCGCAGTACGTCGATAAATACCGCAATGACAATGACAGCGCCGATAACGATCTGCTGTAAATCCGAAGATACACCAATGAGGTCACATCCGTTACGGATAACGGCAATCATCATGGCTCCGACTAATGTACCCCAGACATTACCTTTTCCGCCGAGGAAAGAAGCGCCGCCGATGATACAGGAAGCGATTGCATCCAGGTCACCTTCCAGCGAAGCCAGCGGAACTGCTGAATTCAGTCGTCCCATGTACACAATACCGGCAACTGCACAGAAGAAACCGGAAGTTGCGTAGCAGAAGATCTGGACACGGTCTGTGTTGATTCCTGCAAGTCTTGCCGCCTCGGAATTTCCTCCGAATGAGAAGATCTTACGGCCAAGGCCGGTTCTTGTCAGGAAGATATGCATCACTATGTAAAGAACAATTGTCATAATAAAGGAAAGCGGAATCTTGCCCACATTCGTAACACCTACAAAGGTAACGCCTTTCGGGAAACCTGCGATTGCAGTAGCCCCTGTGATCAGCAGTGCCAGACCACGGCAGACGTTTTTCATGCCGAGCGTTGCGATAAACGGATGCGGCAGATGCAGTTTCGTCAGAAGAACACCGTTGAATGCTCCTGCAAGTGTTCCCACAACGAGACACACAAGGATCAGAATCAGCGGATTCTGAATATTGAATTTCTGCATCACCACACCGGAGCAGCAGATCGAGATTGCGAGCAGTGATCCGGCGGAGAGGTCGATTCCTCCGAGCAGGATAACACACAGCATACCGACTGCCATCAGTGCGATGATCGGTGTCTGACGCAAAATGTTCATGATATTGGCAAAGGCAAGGAACCTTCCCTCAGTTGCGATCGCGAGCCCGATGCATACAACAACAAGTGCCAGCAGCGGTCCTAATTTTCCGATAAATTCTTTTACATTGCTTTTATTTTCTTTCATGATAGATTCCCTCCCCATGCAGCTTTCATAATCGATTCCTGATTGAAATGCTCAGAGTTTCTGTCCAGTTCGCCCATGACTTTTCCCTCCCGCATTACGATCACGCGGTCGCTCATGCCAAGGATTTCCGGAAGTTCTGAAGATATCATGATGACACATTTCCCTTCTCTGCAGAGCTTGTTCATAACATGATATACCTCAATCTTGGCACCGACATCGATACCTCTTGTCGGTTCGTCAAAGATATAAATATCCGCATCCGTATTGACCCACTTGGCAATTACCACCTTCTGCTGGTTACCGCCTGACAGTGTTCCTGCGGGTGTCTCGAGTGTCGGCGTTTTTATCTTATACGTCTCGACATTCTCCTGCCCAATCTTCTGATATTTCTTCTGATCCAGGAATCCGTGCCTTGTATCTTTATCGATCGTTGCAAGAAAAAGATTGTTTTTCACAGATGCATCCAGAATCAGGCCCTCACCTTTTCTGTCTTCCGTCAGAAAGGCGATCTTATGGTGAATCGCATCTTTTGGAGAATGAATACTGGTCTTTTTCCCTTTAATGTAGATATCACCGGTGTCCTTCGGATCTGCGCCGAACAGAGCACGCATGGTCTCTGTTCTTCCCGCGCCTACCAGCCCGGCAAATCCCAGTACCTGTCCGGCGTACGCTTTGAAACTTACGTTTCTCAACACACCGACACTGTTAAAGTTCTCTACCCGTAGAAATTCTTCACCCTGCGGAAAGATTTCTTTTGGAAACAGATCATCCAGGCTTCTGCCGACCATGTCCGCTATCAGACTGTCATTTGTCACCTGCTTCACCGGTTTTGTACTGATGTGCTGTCCATCCCTCATAACGGTGATGCAGTCACAGATCTCAAAGATTTCTTCCAGTTTATGTGATACAAAGACAATCGCGATTCCCTTGTCTCTCAGGATATTGATTGTTTTCATCAGCTGGATTACTTCATTTGCAGACAGTGATGATGTCGGCTCATCCATGATAATAAGACGAGCGTCTGACAGAATCGACTTTCCAATTTCAACCATCTGCTGAACGCCAAGTCCGAGCTTTCCGCAGAGTGTGCGGGGATCGATCTTCTGACCCAGCTGTTCCATGATCTCCGCCGCTTTTTTATGCATATAATTATAGTCCAGAAGGACTCCTTTTTTCTTATAATAATTGATAAACAAATTGTCTGTAATACTTAAATCCGGTACAATATTCAGTTCCTGATAAATACATCCTACCCCGTATTTTTTCGCAATATTGGGATTCGACAGCACTACCTCTTTGCCGTCTATGATAATCTTTCCTTTTTCCGGCTGATTGACACCCGTAAATACTTTGATCAGCGTGGATTTGCCGGCACCGTTTTCACCGATCAAACCATGTACTTCACCGGTTCTGATCTGAAAGGACATATCATTCAATGCAATAACGCCAGGAAAGTATTTGGTAACATTCTGTAATTCCATGATTACTTCGCCCATGCTTATAACCACCCTCCTCTTCTAAGATATTACGTCCAGGGAGCAAAAGCTCGATGGACGTAATACGAAACGACATTCTGCGAACGCTTATTCTGCTGATTTCACCTTTGCTTCCAGATCTGCTTTAAATTCTTCTGCATTCTCTGCAGTGATGATCTTCTGTCCGGAATCGATGACAGCGTCTACTTCTTCGCCGTTCATGATCTTGATTGCAGTTTCAATTCCGAGTACACCCATGTCATATGGAGCCTGTGCGGTAGTTCCCAGCATCTCGCCAGCAGCAACTTTTTCACTGACAGGAATGGTTCCGTCAAATCCATAGACCTTTGTATCTGTTCCAGCAGCAACAACTGCGTTGTATGCGCCGGTCGCCATAGAATCGGCTGTTGTGATGATCAGATCTGCGTCCGGATATTTCTGGAGCAGGTTTTCACTGACACTCATACCTTTTTCTTCTGTTGAATCAGCTGCCTGAGATTCCAGTACTTCTACGCCTGCTTCTTCCAGACCGGCTTTGATTCCGGCTTCTCTGGCATCGTGTGTGGCATCTCCGAGACGTCCTCGCAGGATGATTGCTTTTGCACCTTCGCCAACCTGTTCGCCAGCCCACAATGCGCCTTCTTTCGCTGCACTTTCATTACCTGTTCCGATAAAGGATACTTTATCCGGAAGAGAAGAATCGGTATCTACAGCGATAACCTTGATTCCGGCATCAACTGCATTCTGCAATGCCGGAAGTACCGTCTCATCATTGGAAGGAGCAACACAGAGCACATCCACGCCTGCTGCTACCAGTGTCTCAATGTTCTCCACCTGTTTTGCCACGTCACTCTCTGAGTTCGGAGCGATGAAGGTAAGGTCCACATTATTTTCTTTTGCCGTTGCCTCAGCGCCGGCTTTTACAAGAATCCAGTACTGGTCCGCCAGGGATTTAACGACGAATCCGACTTTGATCTCTTTATCTGACGCGTCACCGGTGTCTTTGTCTGCGGCATCATCTCCAGATGTATCCTCAGAAGCTTTATCAGTCGATGCTGTATCCGTTGATGCAGTTGAAGAAGAATCCTCTTTACCGCCGCATCCTGCCAGCATTGTTGCCGTTAAAGCGAGTGCACATAAAATGCTAATATACTTCTTTTTCATCCTATACCTCCCAAATATTCGATTCGTTTTCATTTTTTTGATTTTCTTTGGTATCGCGATCACCATTTGACATAAAGAATCTTATCATGTGAGGTGAAAATATAACACTCACTTTTTTGATAAAAAGTGGACTTTTTTTACTTCTTCTGCAACATGAAAGCGGCAGAGACATTTGCCCTGCCGCTTGATTTTACTTGCTGTATTTTAAAAATCAGGCATTTGACCGTCCGGTTGCATCTGCCAGAACCTCATAAAGCTGTTCCACCTCGAACGGCTTGGATAAAAATCCGGTCATACCTGCGGCTTTTGCCTTATCCCTGTCTTCCTGGAATGTGTTCGCCGTCATCGCAAGGATGGGGACCGATTCTGCATCAGGCCGGGACATCACACGGATTGCCGATGCGGCATCCAGGCCGTTCATGACCGGCATGTTAATATCCATAAGAATCGCATCGAAACTTCCCGGCAGGCTCCGCTCGAAGATATCTGCGGCTATTTTTCCATTCTGAGCCCTGATAACCTTTACCCCCTGTAATTCCAAAATTTCTTTCGCAATATCTGCATTGATATCATTATCCTCTGCCAGAAGTACTTGAAGTCCTTCGAGTGAATAGCCCGATACACCTTTCTGTTCTTCTTGTTCGGGAATCTGTCCGGCATAAACGGGCATATGCAGCGTGAAGAAAAAGAGGGATCCAACCCCCGGCTGGCTGTCCACCCTGAGTTCACCGCCCATCAGCCGGACCAGGCTGGCGCTGATCGCAAGCCCGAGTCCCGTACCGTTTGCAGTCCTCTGGTTGACCTTCGCCTGTTCAAAAGCATTGAAAATACGTTCTCTGTCCTCCTCACGGATGCCAATTCCTGTATCTCTAACCGAAAAATACAGGACGGCTGATCGGGAATGACTGTCTTCCTGTCTCACGGTCAGCTCGATCGTACCGCCGTCTTCCGTAAACTTGCAGGCGTTAGACAACAGATTGGTAAGTACCTGCTGCAGACGCATCTTATCACCTTCGAACATCGTCTCCTTCAGATCACACGTTATAAAAAACTTCATCTGCCTGCTCTTAACCAGTGCCTGAAACATATGATTCATCTGTGACAACACACTGTTCATATCAAATGGAGCGACCTCCATCTGCATCTTCTGACTGTCAATCTTCGACATATCCAGAACATCATTGAGCAGTGACAACAGGAATTTTGCAGAGGCATCGATCTGCTCCAGATTCTTCCTGATCCCATCCGGCACTTCTCTCTGCATTTTCGTCAGACCGGTCATGCCGATAATCGCATTCATCGGAGTCCGTATCTCATGACTCATCCTGGACAGAAAATCGGATTTGGCCTTACTCGTCTCCTCCGCCTTTTCCAGCTGCATTTTCATGATTTTCACCCGGGAGCGATAGGAAATCACAAGAATAACAATCACAGAAAAAAGCAGGATGATTCCCACACAGATGCCGACCACAAGAACAGGGTTCGTGTACAATAACGTTTTTAAAGTAGCGGTGCTCTTTCGCCTTCCAAGTGTATTCTGGCCGATGATATTTGACTTCTCCTCATCAGATAAATTGTTGATTGCCTTGCTCAGCACCGAATACAGAGGCACATTCACCGGTGTATCATCCATCGCTATGGAGAGCTCCTCATTCATATCCGTGTCTGCAGCCAGAACGATATTCGTATAGTAATCTTCTGCATACATGCCTTCCATAAATGCGGTGGGAATCTTCGTGTAATCGGCTTCCCCTCCATTGACAGCTTCCAGGCACTCCTTATAGGAGGAATAATACCGAATTGTATCCTTCTTTCCCCATGTCTTCAGCGTATGGTCTCTGGGAAGGGCCATCACCTTTCCTTCGTCACGGTCATAACTGTTCTTATTCCTTAAAATCACAGAATTCAGTGACGCATAACTGGCAGTACGAATCACTTCCAGCTCCTGCGCTGAATACTCGCTTTCCATGAATCCATTAAATATATCTGCTCTTCCGTCCTTTACCATCTCAATGGCCTGCTCATAGTTATCTGCGTGGACAAATTCAAAGGTCAGTCCGGTTCTGCCGGCGATCAGCTCCATGGAGGTCAGTGCAGCACCCTTATCTTCCCCGTCCTGTTCATAGCAGATAGGATATCTCCCTTTCACAACCGATACTTTCACAGGTCCGTTCTGTTCAATGAATTTTTTTTCATCTGCGGTGAAAGATATAGAATTAATGTACTCATCCGGATAGTATTTCCTGTACAGCTCTTTTGCAAAATCAGGATTTGCCGCATAGATTGACTCCATCGCTTCGCTCAGTTCCCTGCACAACCCGGTCTCCGTCTTTGACGTAACGATATACGTCGGCTCCGATTCAAATTTTGCCGCCACGTTATAATCGTCCGTCATATAGACATCGCTTCCCAGCATTAGATCAATTTCAGGATTACTGAGGCATCTTTTATATTCCTCCAGATCATCAAAAGTCACGATTTCTGCCTGGATCCCGTTAAAATGCAGGAATTTTTTCAGCCGTTCGATCTTATCATCAGCTTTCGAATAGGCACCGATTTTCTTGCCGTTTAATGTTGTATGGTCGAAGCTCTGAATGCTCTCATCATCTTTGCGGTAAATCAGCAGGGAATAATTGAATCCCGCACTGTATCGGGGATAATTATAGATTTCTGCAAGTGTATCCCTGTAGTACATGCCTCCCATCAGATCCCATTTCTCCACGTCTGTTTCACCCAGCAGGTCTTCCGGCACCTCATCTATGAACTCATACTTCCAGCCTGTATACTTGGCAATCTCCGTCAGCCACTCATACACTACCCCTCCGCGGGTGCCATCCTCATATGTTTCATTAAGTCCAGCGGCCTCCGGAAATGCTACCCGGACAACCTTCCGCTCTTCCTCTGCCCAGACTTGTATCACACTCACGGTAAGCGTTAAAATTACGGTCACGACTGACAGAAATTTTATAAATTTTTTCATGATTGTCTTTTGCAACCTCCCGTTCGCGTTTCACGTTTTAAAGAGCTTTATATTGTTTCATTTTATCATAGCCTGACGGAAGGTGCAAACTATTAGACATTTTCTACAGGGAATTTTATGAATCGAAAAACAGCCGGTTTATCCCCGGCTGTTTCCAACAATTGTTTTTATGAAAAACAAATATGAATTTTAATAGATGATAATCGGATATCCGCCGTCGATAGAATCATAAATGATCTTAGCCTGGTCCGGGGGAAGATTAATGCACCCGTGGCTTCCGTTCGTCTTGTAGCGGTCTCCTCCAAACGCAGACTGCCAGTCCGCATCATGCAGCCCCTGCCCGTATACAAAAGGCATCCAATATGTAACTTTCTGTTCATATCCGTAAATGTCACTGCTCAGTGTGAATGGGCTCGCCTTATAGGCAATCGGCCATGCCCCCCGGTATGTCTCCCTCTCGTCTGTCGGCAGGCCGCTCACGATATCAGTCTCTGTGACGAGAGAACCATTCTTATACAGCCACAGATGCTGATTATCCAGACTGACTTCGATATAGCTGCCCGCCAGATCATCTTTGCCGTTTCTGGTCATTCCCTGTTTGCTGTAGACTGGATCACGCTGGACGGCTGTGCCGCTCTTCAGATCCTCCAGCAGCTGCTGCAGTTCCGCCTCCTGGTCAATCCGAAATCCATACTCATTTCCGCTGATTTTGATCTCATTCCCATAGGAAGTCTGGAAATAACGCGGCAAATAGATGGTATTATAATTTGCCGCCAATTCTGCTACAAAGGCACTCGCCGCTTCCTCGTTGATGCTGATACTGTTGTCATCATTCACAGTCAGCCACGAGGCGATCTGCTCGGAGGTCAGCACTTCCGTTGCCTCTCCGAATGTATAGGTGACAGACGTGCTTCTATACTGCTGCAGCTGTTGATTCAATGCCTCCAGGTTGCTGTTGAGCTCCGGATTTTCAGCAGTCACCCCTTCTTTGTAGACAGGATCACTGACTGTAATCTTGGCAGTACGGTTCAGCAGATGCTGACTGAATGTTGTTTCCAGTTCGCTGTTGACATATTCCAGCAGCTTCGCCTCATCGATCTGATTCCCCAGGACGTCATCTACGATCACAAATTCGCCTTTTTCTTCATCATACGTTATGTAGGCATCCACAGAATCTTTTCGTTCAATTGAATCAAAATGACTGGCGGACAGGGCTTCCGCCTCCTGTTTCTCGTCCCTGCTGATCGTATATTTGATCTCAAAGTCCTTTTTCGGCTTGATCAGAAACCCCTTCTGTTTCGCCCTTTGCTCCTTGACTCCTTTCAGTTCACTCTGCAGGTGTTTCATATCCAGCGAATATCCCAGATCTTTTAACGTCGTCTTGTAAACCTCATTCCCATTCTCCTCAAAGACAACGTTCGTTTTCGCGAATTCGTCTGCTATTTTTTCTGCCGCCTCCTCGAGAGGCAGTTTTGAAATATCCAGTCCATAGACGGATATCCGGTATCCCATAGTATTTTTCTCTATCGTTCTTATATATATGATCAGCGATATACCAAGTAAAACCGCAAGAAAAAGACATATAATCAGAACAATGACCTGCTTTTTTTTCCTGCCTGTCACTTTCATAATTCCTCCCTTATTATCATTTTCCCCTCATTCCCTCTTAGTAACTATTCTGAAGCAGATTCCGGTAAAAGTCAAATTATTCTTTGTTTTTTAAGATACTGTTTATAATTCGGTGCATGCCGATTAGTCATGTTCTTCGTTATGATGACTGCCTCTATGCTTATGTTCACTGATCCGGCGATGAATCTCTGACATGGACATCTCATGGCAGTCCTCCACTGTCACCGAATCATCATACTTCGCCAGCTGCAGGTACGCGGAATATTTGCCGATCGATATCCCATGGCCATGTGCCTCCGAGACAATTTCCATTTCCGTGCCGGCGCTGTGTCCTCCATGTTCCTTACAGCCATGGCAGTTTTCGATACCTGCCCGCAGTTCGCTCTCTTTATCCCGGCTTCCGGCAGCTACTGTGAATACAAGTTCTGCATTATCCGTCAGATAGTCTTTCCTGTCAGCATTTTCCATGATCTGATCAATGGCATCCGTATACTGTTTCCCTTTCACCTGAATCCCCTCCAAAACGGCTTCTCCGTCCCCGTTAAATGCTGTGGCTGATATCACACGGTCGACTCTGTTCAGTGTCAGCTCAACAGATGGATTGACATCAATACTCACATAAGAAACCGGCGTCTGTATATAAGAATAGCCTCCTATGGAAACGGCAAGCATAAGGGCGGCACACACAGCGGCGGCCGTCTTACGGACTGCGGGGCGGACTTTATGTGCAGCGATCTTCTGTCTCTCAGACTGCAGAAAACTGGCTGCGGATTCTTTCAATTCGTCATCTGCTTTTACGGTATCAAATGCTTTACGAATTCTATTCTCCAAATTCGTCACCCCCCAGTTTCTCTTTCAAAATCCCGCGTCCTCTTGACAGCAATGAATAGACCGTATTTTCCTTCTTACCTAAAATCCGACTGATTTCATGCGCAGAATACCCTTCATAATAGTGCAGATAGATCACATTCTTATATTTATCTGCAAGAGACAGTACTGCCTCCAGAACTTCCCTGTGAGATTCTTCGATATACACCGCCTGTCCCTCCAGCGCCTCCAGGGATACGGTCCTTTTCTTAAAGAAACTCTTCAGGTAATCCTTACACGCATTGACTGCGACCCGGATCAGCCACGCTTTCTTATGTTCTTCATCATGAAATACCGTATCACAAAGCATGTATTTTAAAAATAC
Organism: Ruminococcus gauvreauii; assembly: GCF_025151995.1. Lineage (NCBI taxonomy): Bacteria > Bacillati > Bacillota > Clostridia > Eubacteriales > Oscillospiraceae > Ruminococcus > Ruminococcus gauvreauii. Next base: position 4,011,438 of record NZ_CP102290.1, on the reverse strand, counting down.
CGTCTGAAAAATATCCTCTGTATCGGTTCGGTTTTTCAGATGGCAGAAGCAGATGCGCCGGATCATATCTGCATATGTTTCCACTGCGTGATTAACATCGTATTCGCTTCGCACACGTGCACCTCCCTCTGACAATTGTTCTGTCTCTTATTATACAGCCTTTCCGCCTTCTGCGAAAGACTCTCTTTAAGCGTGCAGAGGGCAGTGGTTACCGCAACCACTGCCCTCATGAAGCGACTTTCATTTATGGTGATGATGTCTGCCCGTTTAGTTATGATGCCTGCCATGATCATGGCGGGAAGCATGGCGGCCTGCAGCAGAACTGCATGACGAATCCGTCTTTTCGCTGCTGTGGTGGCTGTGTACACTGTCATGTGCTGTGTGATCCTGACAGTTGTCACACACTCCGTCAAGATTTTCATCCGTGACGTGCCTGCAGTAGTATCCATTCGTTTCACAATACGCCGCATCGACTCCCGCTGTATCCGCACCTGCGCCGAAAGCGAACGTCCCCGTTGTAAATATGAGCGCTGCAGCCGCGCCCAAAGCTACCAGTTTTTTCATGATGATTACCTCCTGATCATGTTTATCATTTACTGACTATCTATAACACGATCCGGGTCCGCAAAACCTTGCATGATTTTTCAAATATATAATTTACGGTGTCAGCACTCACCTAATATATAACAACGGCATATTTTCCGACAGCATCATACAGATACTTCATATCTGAAATATCCATAACCTGGGTATCGCGCAGCGGGTCAAACAGGGTAACTGTATTCTGGGTCAGATCGTAACCGCCCAGCACAATACAGTGTTCATTGTTGTACCATTCATAAGTCCTGTCTCCGGCCGCTGAAAAGATACCCGCAAATTTTGGTGCATCGTAATACATCGTTGACCATATCAGTACAGGATACCCGGCAGCAATGTAGGAATACAGTTCTTCAAACTCTGCGCCTGTGAGGTCACAGGCGCTCATCCGGGAATCATGATCTTTCAGGAATCCATCTGCAGTTGCTGTCAGACCCGGAGGGAAAACTCCGGCACCATGGTCCGACCAGGGATCGCCTACATACCCCTCAGCAAAATTTGTCGCGCTTCTGATCAGGTATTGATCTGCGATTGTCGTCTTCTCTAATTCAAATCCCAGGTATTCCAGTGCCATGGTAAGCGCCACGCTTTCACATCCGGTGGGAAGTTCCGGCTCCTGCAGGATCGGCTGTATTTCAAGTGACGCCGCATCGGGCAGCGCATTCCTCAGCCGGGCAATACGCTCTTCTGCAGTCTCCTCCGCCGTACTGTTGCTTTCTTTTTCCTCAGACGCTTCCCACGATTCCGTCTCCGGCTCTTCCAGGCTCCTCCGCTCCTGAATATCCGGCACTGCCTCTGCCGTATCGCCTTTCTGTTTTTCGTATTCCCGGGTCTTTTTTTCCGGCTGCCGATGAGCGGTGATGCCCTGTGAAAATACTATCACAGCTGCACAGGTGCACAGCAGGACTGTCTGCCATAATTTTTTAAACCTGTTCATCATTCATTCTCCTATAAAGTGAATATAGCACCTGCATGTGTCTTCTGCAAATGTTTTCCTGTGAATTTTCCGTGAATGCTTATTATTTTTCAGCCTTTTATTGACCATTCTTTAATTGTGTGTTATATTACATGTATAACAATAAAATGTAGGGTTAGAAGGTGATGACATTGACGCAGAGAGATTATTACGAGATACTTGGAATCAACAGACAGGCAGATGCGGCTGCGATTAAAAAAGCATATCGGCAGCTCGCAAAGAAATACCATCCGGATACGAATGCGAACGATCCCCATGCAGAACAGATGTTCAAGGACGTTACGGAGGCGTATACGATCCTGAGTGATCCGGAAAAGAAAAAATTATACGATCAGTTCGGGCACGCGGCATTTGATGGAAGCTCACCGAATCCTGATGCATCTGGTGATCCGTACGGCAGTTATCAGGAGTATCATTTTACGGGCGGAGATATGGATGATATCTTCAGTGAGCTGTTTGGCAGCAGATTCCGCAGCGGTAATTCCGGAGGCTTTGAATATCGAAACTATCATGGGCACGATTTTGATTTCCGCCAACAGGGAGCCGACCTGCACTCTGAGGTTTTCATCAGTTTTGACGAGGCAGCATTCGGGTGCGATAAAGTGATCAGTCTTCGGGAGGCGGACGGTTCTGTCAGAACATTGAAGGTTCATGTTCCTGCCGGCATCGAGACAGGCAAGAGTATTCGTCTGCGCGGTAAGGGGATGCCCGGTATGAATGGCGGAGAAGACGGGGATTTATTGCTGAAAGTGACAGTCGGTGAAAAAGCCGGCTATGATAGAAAGGGGCTGGATGTCTATACAACGGCAGATATTCCATTCACAACAGCCGTATTCGGCGGGGAAGTCCGGGTACCGACACTCTATGGCGACGTCGTGTGTAAGATCCGGGAAGGCACTCAGTCGGGGACAAAGATCCGTCTTCGCGGGAAAGGCATTGTTTCCATGAAGCGTCCGGATGTCCGCGGGGATCAGTACGTCACTGTCCAGATACAGGTTCCTAAAAACCTGAGCCGGGAAGCAAGACAGAAATTAAAAGAATACGAATCCGCCAGCCAAAGCAACGGACAGAAACAGACAGGAGCCGCCTAGTTAAACCTCAGGCGGCTGTTTTCTGCGCCTCCAGGTCGGACAGCCGTCGATCGTACAACGGTTTTTCCATCCTGCTGCTATACAGCATGCGGAGATCAGAAGTAAGAAAATGATCCAGAACAGAACCGGCCGGTAATCGTTCATGATGTCATAGATAAACCCATAAGCCGGAACCAGCAGTATGGATGCCAGGGGCGCACCCATGGATATTCTGGCATATATCTTTTCGTAGTCCTGCTGCCCGTAAAACGTAAGTGTCAATATGGGTGCCAGAACCATGACGCCTGCACTCACCAGTCCGTGCATAAACGTTGAAATGCCGAAGATCAGAAAATTTTGAGCACTGAACAGAAATCCCACTGCAGCGATCAGCCCGATCACGATCACGCCAAAGCATGTCTTCAGACTTCCGATACGGTCGCTGATCATACCGATCGCAACGGAACCGATGGAACTTCCGATCGAGGCAAACGCCAGCGCCATTCCCGTGACCTGAGTGGAATATCCGAGCATAAGGCCGTACGTGGGGATGTGCTGGACAAAGACGCCGACACCGGTAATTGCGATCATAAACACTAACAGCAGATAGAAGGAAATCGAGTGCAGCGCAGTTTTTTCATCTATTTCCAGCCGTGGTCCCCGGCCTCCTTTTTCATGACTGCGCTTCTCTTCATTTCCGTATGGCTGCATCCCAAGATCCTTAGGTGAATTGCGAAGCAGTATGATGGCCGACAGGATTATGACGGCAAACGTAATACCTCCCACCACGAAATATGCGGTTCTCCATCCGCGGCCAGCGATGATAAAAGATGTGATCGGCTGCCAGATGGCGCCGAACAGGCTGACACATGCCATCTGGATGCCCAGCATCAGCCCTACATTTCTGGAAAACCACCGGTTGATCAGAATAGGTCCCAGAAGGTTTACCACGATTGCCGCCCCCATGGCCTGAGGTACCGCAAGAAGATACCAGCCGTATACATGATTCATCAGTCCGAATGCGGCAAAGGAGAGAGCCTGAAGCGCTGCTCCGGCTAACGCCATCACGCGAATATCATATCGATTGATCAGTTTTCCTGCAAGAGGCAGAGAAACTACCAGTACCACGGATGAGATGCTCAGGTAAAGTGAGAGACTCCCGACGCCGACGCCGATCTCCTGTGATACCGGCAGCAGAAAAAGTCCGGAAGTCATATTGATGCCGCCTCCTGCAAAGCCCCGGATCAATATGATCCCCAGCAACACATACCATGCATAATGTAATCTTTTTTCCGTCATTATTCCACCTCCCGATTTTTATGTACTAGTATCTGCGGTCATGGCAGGTTTATGCAAATTTTAAATGTATAATTTTAGTGCATTCGATCAGACTAAGGATAAATTCATAAATAAAAGGTGGTAGAATATGAAAAGACTTCAGAATAAAGTTGCCCTCGTGACCTCCGCCTCAAAGGGGATCGGCCTCGCCTGTGCGCTCAGACTGGCTGAAGAAGGCGCCAGGGTATGTATGGGAGTCCGCAGAATGGAAGACACCCAGAAAATCTGCGATGAATATAAGGAGCGGGGATTCGATATGATGCCCGTGTTTTTTGAGGCAATGCAGGAAGACAGCTATGCCTCCATGGTGGATGATGTGATTACGAAAACAGGAAGGCTGGATATTCTGGTCAATAACTTTGGTGTGGGCCGGCCCTCCGAGGATCTGGATCTGATCCGCAGCTCGGAAAAAGCTTTCTTTGACCTGCTGCATCTGAATCTGGGAAGTGTATACCGCATCTCAAAGCTTGCAGTCCCGCACATGATCAGGAATCACCAGGGAAGTATCGTCAATATCTCTTCCATCGGCGGTTCTATCCCGGATGTGACAAGAATTGGTTACGGCGTATCCAAAGCTGCTGTCAACAATATCACCCAGCAGATCGCACTTCAGTATGCACGGGAAAATATCCGCTGCAATGCCGTTCTTCCAGGCCTTACAGCCACAGATGCGGCTCTGAATTCCATGCCGGATTCTTTTGTCGAATCCTTTTTATCACATGTCCCGTTAAATCGTATGGGGAAACCGGAAGATATGGCAAATGCCGCGCTCTTTTTTGCCAGTGAAGAATCCTCCTATATCACCGGACACATTCTTGAGGTGGCAGGAGGCTACGGTCTTGGGACGCCTCAGTATGCGGATATGGTGGGAAGATCAAAATAGAGATCCGGTGAACCAAAACCTGGCGGTCAGGTTCCGATCCCTTCCGTCTCAATCATAAATCTCACGCTTCCCGTCTGTCCAGCCATGATTCCGCCGAAGTTATCATACGTGTTGTCTGCCTGTTTTGCTGCTTTCAGCCGTATGGAAAGCTCTTTCAGATCATCCCCGGCGAGTTCCTTTAACTGCGAAATACCCTCATCATCAAGCGTCACCAGGCCTTCTTTCAGGGCCTTCATGCCATCCGCGAGGGCCTCAAACCCGTCATTCAGGACCGCTCCGGAGGATGACAGCAGGCCGGTTCCGCTGCCGAGCTCACCTGCTCCGGCATAGATCTGCCCGATACCTTCATTAAATACTGAAATTCCTTCGGCAAGCTGGGTACTTCCTTCCAGAAGCTGTCGGGTTCCTTCTTTCATAGTATCCACACTGTCGCTCATCCCGGACAGCTTTTCTGCTATTGCCGACAATGACCTCCCATAGGTCCTCAGAACTTCCAGCTGTTTCTGCATATCAAGCACTGGTTCCGTGACCGCACTCGCATCTATGGCAAGATCCGGGATTTCAAATGCCGGAATTTCCGTTAACTTTGCCCGTACAACATCCAGATGTCCCTGTATGCCGGCTGAAATTCCGTTGAGGTTAACCGCATTCTGCACGCGTTCCTTAACATTTTCTCTAATCTGCGTTTTGTCAGTGTCCGGCAGATTCACAGATGCCAAAGCTTCATCCACTGCCTGTGCTGCCGCCTCACCTGCCTGAATTTTTGCTATGTCTGATGCCTGCTTTTCCAGCGTGTTCATATCGGCCAGATTCAATTCATTCACCGCACTGTCCACGGCACCACGAACCGCCTCACGGTACGCCGCAGCCTGTTGTGCGAAGTTCTGCATCTGTACAAATCCCGCCTCCATGGCAGTCAGCGCCTCACTCAGTTCCCCGGCATCTGAAGCCAGAGATGTCAGTGCGCCCTCCATCCCTTTCATATCCAGCCCTGCGTTGTCGGACAGGTTCACCTGCTCAAGGGCTTTGTTCAGACTTTCCAGTCCCTGCTGAATCGCTGAGGCCCCGGAGGCAAGATCACCTTTTTTGTCATCGACCAGTGCAAGACTCTCCTCCAGCATCTTTGTCCCTTCGGTCAGAGCACCGACCCCATCCATGTATTGGTCCAGATAAGACTGATAGGTATTTATTCCCTCTAAGAGTTCTGCGGCTCCATCTACGAGTTTGCCGGATGCCTTACCAAGTTCGTTCATATCCTCCGACACACGCGCCAGGTCGTCCAGATCATCTGACTCTGTCTCCTCAAACAATCCCGTGGATACAATGGACGCTGTAAAATCCAGTTTGAAATCAGTGACATCTGCGGTGATTTCTACGTATTCAGGCAGAGAAATCTCCTCCGTCAGTTCATAATCTGCCAGCTTCAGGCTCCCGGAGAGGCCGGGGCAGGCATAGCCAACCACCATCTTCTGTTCTCCGATGGAGATCACCTTACCGTTAGTCACCTGGACACCAGACGCCACGTCCTCGGGCAGTAGTAACGCGGAGATGACTGTGAACGGCACAGGAATCTTCAGCTCTCTGCCGTTTACTTCGACCGATTGGGACGTTTTGTTTTCGTAGTCAAACCGAATGCGGAGTTTCCCATTCGCACCGGCCAGTTCTTCGGGCTTTATCTTCTCTCCGTCCAGATAATAACTGATCTTTACATTTACCGGCAGCTCTTTGCCGCTCTTTCCCTCATATTGAATATCCTGTCCATGATTATCCCAACAGATCGTACCGTCAGGCTCCCGCGTAAATTCTTCGTCGCCTTCCGTATTCTTGATGTCTGTGAGATTGGAAAAATCTTTGATTGTTTTATTCCCGCCGCTGTTCTTTAACACAGTCTGTACCGTGATCTCCAATGGTGTTCCATCGGCACCTGCTTTCGTATAGACGGTCTCAGACTTATCCTCCTGTCTCTTATCCGGTTGAACACCGGTCACTTCTTTCTGCTGTTTTCCTTCGTCTGCATCCTGCACTTTGATTACTTCTGTATCATTTGCCCGGATCTGTTCATTCGTTCCGCACGATGTCAGACTCAGTACCAGAAATGTTCCCATGCTTACTGCAGATTTAATGATACGTTTCCTCCGACTCTCTTTCACTGCCATCCCTCCTGCTTGTACTGTCCTATTCCACATTCTTCAATGCCTCATCCATGGGTACTCTTCTGACCCGCCGGTATTCCAGCGCGGCAACCACTGCGTAAGTCACGATTCCCATCGCCAGCATCTTGATATAGATCACTGCATCAACATAAAATGGAATCCATCCGCTGATGCTGCTCATCATGATTGCCCGAAACATGAATACCATGATCCAGTATTCGATGGGAAGGCTGATCAGCAGAAATGTGACCACTACCATGGACGTGGATACGATATACAGGCGGCTAATTTCACCGTTTGTGTACCCCAGAATTTTTGCCATGGAGATAGACTGGGCGTTCTTTTCTATGATGATCTTCGACAGCAGATAGATCAGTATCATGAACATGACTACGGCAAACGCATCAACCAGAGTCATCATGCTTCCCATGGATACATCCAGCTGTCTGGATATCTTCGTCAAACTCTCCAGATCGATCACAGAGGCGATATACTTATCATTGATATCCGTGATCTCGGTATCTGAAAAATAACCGCCAAAATATTCTTCCCCCAGTTCAAATGTACGATTCAGAAGTTTCTGATCCATAAATACCGCCAGTCCGCCCTCATAATCATAGATTCCAGAAACATGAAATTCATATACGGTATCCTCGTATGCCTCCTTCAGGCGTATGGCATCTCCCGGCTTCACATCATATTTATCGGAGTATGCGGAAGAAATAAAGACTTCTGAATCTTCAAATTCCAGCGGAATATACCGACTTTCTGGAATCAGTCCATAGAGCAGAATCTCCTCGCTTTTGTACTTTTCTCCCAGGGTATTCAGTGAATAGGCGCTGAACTTCTCCGCATCCTCATTCTCCGTCTCTGTCAGATACTGAAAATACATCAGTGTCATCAGGCTTTCCAGCTTGTGATCATCGTCACCCACATTCAGCGGCACCTGCAGCAGATACTGGTAATTACTGAGCAGATTATCCTCAATCTCCTCCTGGTAATGATCCAGAACAGACGGAAAGACCAGTCCAAACATCAAAAGCAGATTGGCAAACACAATACCGACAAACAGCACCGCATAGTTACTCATGTTCTGTAACACTACTCTCAGGCGGAAGCGTGAGAAGAACGGAATCCTAAAACTCAGGGGAACCGCCCGTTTTTGTTTCTTCCGGCTCAGGTCCCGGCGAAGAAACTTGAGCGGTGACAACGTTAGTTTTCTGCCTAATACGATAACATTTACAACGGTCATCAAAATGAGCGGAACCACGGTCGTCAGCAGGAATGCTTCACCGTTCCATTTCGTCACGTATGTCGGCAGGCTGTAGCTGCCATAATACATGTTCACACAGATTCCCTTAAATACCGTATATCCCAGCAGATTACCGATGACGGCGCCGATCACCGTTACCAGAATGGGCATCGCCATGTAATGGCGGATCAGCTCGCCCCTCGTGTAACCGGAGGCACGGAGTGTGCCGATCACATTCGCCTCCCGGCTGATCGTATTGCTCACGGTTATGCCGAACACAAACGCCATGATCGTAATGACGATATATAGAAGTGCCAGCATCATGGCTCTGTCGCTCCCCATATCATCTCCGGTAAACTGAATCGCCTGATTGAGGTAGCGTGGTACAAAATCTTCCAATCTTGTTTCGCCGCTTACCACTTTCATGAGATCATCTGACATTTCCTTCTCGTGTAGTTCATCTGCCGGCTCATTCAGATATTTCCATGAATAGCTGTAAAAAAGTTCCTCCTTTTTAAATTCGGCAAACCCCTCTTCTGCAACGATGCCAACCCCAAATTTCACAGAGTCAAACATCGTATCGTTATTATTAGAAAACAGGCAGCTGTAATCGGAAAGAGCGACCAGTCCGGTCACCTTCCACGATCGTTTTTGGCTGGTAACGGTATCCCCTGCCTCAATATGATTGTTATCCGCGTACATCCGGTCAATCACAATCTCATCGTCTGCAGCCGGCATTTTTCCTTCCATCAGACATACCCTGTTTACCTGTTCACGATTTTTGAAAATACGGAGGATACTGCCGTTTGTCAACGCTTCCTCCGTGTAAAAGTTATCATACAGGGCAACTTTGAATTCCTGGATCGTCTTTTTCTGTGCACGGTTTGCTTCCTTTTCCAACCGGAAATTCCCGTCCTCGATATTGTATTTTTCAAAGCTCTCCTCGTATGCAATAAGCATACTGCCGTCCGCCACCAGAAAGCCGGACACAAATCCTATGGAGCCCAGCATCAGCAGAAATATGACCAGATATTTTCCGAATTCCCCCTTCAGTTCACGGGCCAGACGTTTCGTCAATGGATTTTTCATCCTGTACAGCCTCCTTACCAATCCAGCTCTTCTGCAGATATCCTGTTTTCGTTGCGGTAATTCCTGCGGATCATGCCGTCTCTCAGCTGTACGACGCGGTCTGCCATATTTTTAATTGCATCATTGTGGGTAACCATGATAACGGTATTGCCGTATCTTTGATTAACCGTCTCGATTAGCCTGAGAATCTCTTTGGAAGTATGGTAATCCAGAGCTCCGGTTGGCTCGTCACACAACAGGATATCAGGATTTTTCACAATCGCCCTGCCGATTGCCGTCCTCTGCTGCTGGCCTCCTGAAAGCTGATTGGGCAGCTTTCTCTGATGTTCATACAATCCCAGCGTATGAAGAAGCTCATCGACATCCAGAGACCGTTCACCGAGATAAGCACCCACTTCAATATTTTCCCGAACTGTCAGATTTGGGATCAGATTGTACATCTGGAAAATATACCCCAGGTGCTTTCTACGATAGAGTGTCAGCTGCTTTTCCTTCATATCTGCCATACGTTCCCCGTCAATGCAGATATCCCCTTCATCGGCACTGTCGATCCCTCCGATAATATTTAAAAGTGTTGATTTGCCTGATCCGGACGGTCCCAGCAGGACACAAAATTCTCCCCGGTCCAGTTCCATGTCAATTCCTTTCAGCACCTCCACACGGCTGTCGCCAATTCCAAATGATTTTTTAATATGGTTAACTGCAAGAAACATATCCCCTCCAGTCCGTTTATGGATACAACATCCTATAAACAAATCATCTTATTTGTTAGTTTTAGCTAACTATAGTATAGCATTTATTTCACGTTAAGTAAATGTGTTTTATTTTTTAAACTGCATGGTAACAGAAGTCCCCTTATCCAGTGTGCTCTCCACCTCAATGCTGCCCCCATGTTTTAAGATAATATCCCTGACCAGGGGAAGTCCCAGACCGGATCCCCCTGTCGCACGGGAACGAGAACGGTCAGCCCGGTAAAACGGTTCAAATATATGTTTCAAATCATCTTCAGCGATACCAATGCCGGTATCAACGATGTGGATCACAATTGTTTCTTCTTCTTTCCATGAGGATATGGAAATCGATCCGCCGACACGGCTGTATTTGACAGCATTTTCAACCAGGTTGAACATGGCGCGGCAGAGCATGGTACTGCTCCCCTTCAGTTTCAGGCCATATGAGATCTTTGAGGTAACCGTCAGGCGCTTGTCTTCGATCATATGCGAAAGTTCTGTTATGATTCCGGCAAAAAGATCATCGATCGGCACCTCCTCATCCAGCTCATAATTTTCGTCGGCTGACAGATGAAATAAGCCTTCTACAAGACAGATCATCCGGCTTGTATTGGACCGGGTCACTGCCAGCACCTTTTCCATCTGAGCCCTGGAAGGCTCCTCCTCCAGGTCAAGGACTTCCAGACCTACCTGGATCGTGGTAAGCGGGGTGCGAAGTTCATGTGCCGCATTGGCGGAAAAACGTCTTTGCCGTTCGAAAGATTCCGTGACCTTATCCATCATTTCATTAAAAGAATGAGCCAGCTGCCCGATCTCGTCCTGTCTGCCATCCGTATTCACCCGCAAAGACAAATCATCACCACGAACTTCTCTGATCGCAGAAGATAACTCCTGCACTGGTTTAAGTGCGCGTCCCGCCATCAGCCAGGCAGCACCGGTTCCTAAAATGATGATAAGAACCAGTCCTAATATTCCCCACGTATTAAACTGATTTCCGGCTCTGGTCAGACTGATCTCGACGCCGTATCCGGCATCTGAGGAACTTTTCTCTTTTACCACGAAGGTCTCTTCTTTATCAAATACCGTCTGCGAAACATCTGTGAGTTCCCGGGGCAGCTGCTGCACAAATATAAGATCTGCACTGACCAGAAACACAACCGTCAGTGCTGCTGCCATCCCGGCTGTTACCAGTGCAGACAGAAGTGTCAGACGTACACGTAGTGATAATCTTTTCAGCATGATATATTCTCCCTGTCTATAATATAGCCGGCCCCCCGGATGCTCCTGATAACCGTGTCATCTGTAAAACCCGACAGTTTACGCCGAATCGTACTGATATAGACTTTGATCTGGTTGGAGAAGGGATCGGCCTCGCTGTCCCACACGTGCTCTATCAGTTCTTCGGCGCTGACCGGTCTGCCCATATTTATCATCAGGTACTCTAAAATAGCAAATTCCCGCATCGACAGTTCCAGTTGTTTTCCTTCAAAACTAACCGTCTTTGCGATGCTGTCCAGACAGAGACCGCCCCTTTTAAGGGCAGCCTCCGTCTGGACGAATGACCGTCGAAGCAGTGCACGAATGCGGGCTTCCAGTTCACCAAAGTGGAATGGCTTTGTGAGATAGTCATTCGCTCCGGAATCCAGTCCGGCAATCTTATCCGTTATATCAGATCTTGCAGACAGGATCAGGACCCGCAATGACTTCTGCATCAAGCGGATGTGCTTCAGGACTTCCATACCGTCAAGTCCGGGAAGATTGAGGTCGAGCACCACCAGGTCATAATCATTAATTTCACACAGTTCCACCGCATCTGCGCCATTTCCTGCAAAGTCCACAGCATAACCGCACTTTCGCAGACCGTAGCACAGAGTCTCGCACATATCTTCCTCGTCCTCAACGATTAAAAGCCTCATCGAATTTCACACCCTTTCTCTTAATATTCCGTGACCGTCATTCTGACGCTTCGGTTGAACTGAAATAGACCTTTTCGCCGCTCTCCATGATCAGATACTGGTCGCCGTTTTCATCTGTTTTAAGTTCATAGTTTTCAGCCGGAACAAACTCGACTTCAGCCCCGTCTTCCGAGCTGAATGTGTGCGTGCTCTCTGTTGTTACAACGTCTTCCTGCTCTGAATCCCGGACAACTGCAGAATCCGGTTTTTCAGCCGATACGGAAGGCTCCGCTGCGAACGCGGTAAATGCGGTAAACGCTGTTATCGATGCCAACGCGATCAGCCCGCCTGCAATTTTGTTTTTCATCATAATGATATTCCTCCTTGAATATTAATTTAAGTCTGGTGTTTATGTGTAACTGTGAGTTCAGTATACAAGAAGGAAGGTTAAAGGAAGGTTAGAAAAAATTGTATTTTCACAACACTTCGGGCAGTTTCCATATATTTTCGAGTATCTGATCGCAAAGACCTGCCATATACCCGACGCTCTCTTTCATTCCTCCGGCAAACCAGTTATAGATCACGGTATCAACCGCACCTTCGTACGCGAGCATCTGATAGTACTGTTCTGTTGACGCCGCCTGATAACCTCTGTGAAACAGAAGGACGATATTTTCAAATCCACTTTGTTTCATATTGGCCTCGAGCAGCAGCCGGATTGTGTCCTCGTTTTCCTTAATCTGAAAAAACAGATCATAATACCACTGATAGGGGTCGCCTGCATATTTACCCTCCTGAATGGATTCTGTGATCGACTGCATGACATTCTGAGACATATCGGCCAGAACCTCTTCTTTTGAATGATAGTTCCTGTAAAAAGACTGCCTCGATACACCGGACCGTTTCACAAGTTCTGTAATCGTAATCTTTTCAAATGATTTCTCACTCATCAGATAAACGAGCGCCGTCTGAAGGCATTCTCTGGTCAGCTTGTTTGCTTCTTCATTTGACAGCTTTCGTATACCTCTGTCTTTTTTCAAAATTTCACATACGTTTTTCATAAGATTGCCATTTACCTCCGTCCGGCTGTTTCCGTATTGACTATTCTCCAAAAGGATGTTACATTTGTAACATGTTTATAGCATAAGAGACATGGCGTGTCAATGACAACTTACCCGGGGGCAATTGCGGAAGTCCGAAGGACGGAGCAGTCGACTTTCATTTATGGTGATGACGCCGTGCAGGCTTTTTATACAGCGGAGGAAGCTAACATGAGAAACGTAATTCCCGGATATATACTTTTTACCGTATTGGGCTATCTCTCCGGAAGCATTCTGTTTGGCAAAGTGTTTTCTGGATTAATGAAAGGAATTGATCTTACGGCAGTCTCCGACGATGGAAATCCCGGCACATTCAATGCTTTCAGATACGGCGGGATCATGTGCGGCATCTTTACCCTGCTTGCCGATCTGCTGAAAGGCTGTCTGCCGGTGACAGCCTGCAGAAGCTATCTGGGAAGCGGATGCCTGTTGTTTGCCTTCGTCATGGCAGCGCCGGTTTTTGGCCACGCTTTTTCTGTTTTTTATCACGGAGAGGGCGGAAAGGCTATCGCCGTGTCATTCGGCGTGCTCCTCGGACTTCTGCCAAACGCATTCCCACTGCTGGCGCTTGCAGGCTTTTACCTCTTTTTTTCACTGGTAATTCGTCTGACACCGCATGCCAAAAGAAGCGTTTGTGCTTTTCTCGGATTGATCTTTTCCTGTATTCTGTTCGAAAAGCGGCGTTCTGTCCTTTTGGGATGTATTATGCTCGCCGGTACGGTCATATATAAACACTGTATTCCGTTAATTTATCATGATACGAGGACTGACGTATGAAAGTATTAATTCTATCCTGCAGCACCGGCGGCGGACATAATTCCGCGGCGTTTGCAGTAGCGGAAGAGATCAGATCCCATGGAGACGAGGCGGTAGTGCTCGATTATCTCAGCCTGGCGGGAAAAAAGGTCTCACATATAGTTGGAAATTCTTATATTCATATTGTTAAAAAAATCCCCCTGTTCTTTGGGATTCTTTATCAGATCGGCATGCTGGTCAGCAGGCTTGTGCCAAAATCACCGGTCTATTATCTGAACGGTAAAATGTCAAAATACCTGAAGACGTACCTGAATGAACATCCTGTAGATGCGATCGTAATGCCGCATCTGTACCCTGCTGAAACGATCACCCATATGAAAAACCATGGGATAAACCTTCCGTTTACGCTTGCACTTATGACAGATTACACATGCATTCCATTCTGGGAGGAGACTTCCTGTGACTATTATGTCATTCCGGATGCCAGTTTGAAACACTCTGTCAGCAGACGCGGAATTCCCCGGGAAAAGCTGCTCCCTTTTGGAATCCCTGTTTCCAGAAAGTTCACCGGCCCCGATTCCAGGCAGAGTGCCCGTCGAAAACTGGCTCTGGAACAGAATGCAACGTATATACTCCTGGAGGGAGGAAGTATGGGCGCCGGTAATCTCTGCAAATTCACGAAGCTGCTGAAATCTCTGTGCAGCGATGAAAAAATTATAGTGGTGACCGGCAGAGACCGGAAGCTTAAGAAAAAAATGGAAGCAGAATTTAATCACAGTCCAGATATCATGATCATTGGCTTCACATCCCAGATGCATCTTCTGACAAAGGCATGTGACCTCGTATTTACAAAGCCAGGCGGACTGACCTCAACAGAAGCTGCAGTCTCCAGAATACCTGTCGTCCACACAAAGCCGATTCCCGGATGTGAGACAGTAAACAGAAATTATTTCGTCACACGCGGTATGAGCATCAGCGCCGCCACCAGAAAGAAGCAGATACTGGCAGGTCTGCAATTATTAAAGCAACCGGACCGGATCTCTCATATGCTGCACTGTCAGTCTGTGCACAGTCATCCGGATGCTGCCCTGGAAATCTATCACTTTTTAAAGCATACCCTGGGTGAGGAGGAATAGTTTACGATGAAAAAGAATGTTACAAAAGAATATTTATCAATTCCCAATCTGCTTGGCTATTTTCGGATCCTGCTCCTTCCCGTTTATCTGTATGTTTACGTCAATGCGTCGAGTGAACGCGATTACCATCTGGCTGTTTTTATCATTTTTCTCTCTTTTCTATCAGATTTTCTGGATGGAAAGATTGCAAGACGTTTTGATATGGTTACAGATTTCGGAAAGATACTGGACCCCATCGCAGACAAGATCACACAGGGGGCGCTGGCACTGAGTTTTACATTCCGCTATCCTGCCGTTGCCGTATTGCTGGCCGTTTTTCTGATCAAGGAGGCTGTCATGGGCGTCCTGGGGCTGTATCTGATCAGACGGGGAGTTCCGACGGAAGGTGCAAAGATGCATGGGAAAATATGCACGGCGCTTCTGGACGCCGCCATGTTGGTTTTGCTCTTGTTCCATGATATTCCGTCTTACTTTGTCAGTCTGCTGATCCTTGCATGCATCCTTGCCATGATCATATCATTCATCCTGTATTTGAGACAGTACCACCGTCAGATAAAAGAGCTACGGAATTAGCCTTTTTTCATGTGTTCCGATACATAAACGGGGGGTGTTGCATCACCCCCCGTTGTTTTGGATTTTCTTTTTTATTCTCTGATGAACGGCGCAATCGCACGCTGCAAAATGCCATGCATCTGCGCGATGGCAATCCCATAATTCGTGATCGGCAAACCAGAGTCAATGCTGCGGTGTACACGGTATCTCATCTCCTTTTCTCCCAGCATACAGCCCCCGCAGTGAATCACCAGCGCATATTCTGACAGTTCCTCCGGGAACTCTCCCCCGGAGGTAAACGCAAAATGAATCTTCTTTCCCGTATAAGCTCTGACCCATTTCGGCATCTTTACGGTTCCGATATCATCACACTGGCGGTGATGTGTACATCCTTCCGAGATAAGCACCGTATCCCCGTCCTGCAGCCTGTCCAGTATGGCCGCTCCGCGCACGGCTTCTTTCAGGTTTCCCTTATAACGCGCAAAGAGTATGGAAAATGAAGTCAGCAGTATCTCGTCAGGCGTCTCTCGCTCTACCTGCACAAACACCTGGGAGTCTGTGATCACAAGCCTTGGGCTCCTTCCAAGAGAAGCGAGTGTCCGCGAAAATTCCTTTTCCCGCGTGATAACAGCCGAAGCACCGGCATCGAGGATCTCGCGTATCGTCTGCTGCTGCGGCAGGATCAGACGTCCTTTTGGCGCCGCAGAATCGATCGGAACGACGAGAACGACCGTATCGCCTTCTGAAAGAAGGTCTGCCACGAGATAACGGGCGTGCTCTTCCTTCACTGCAAAGCGCGCGATCATCTCCTTCAGCTCATGGATATTCTCCCCATTCACAGCGCTCACGTATATTTCATTTTCTCCTGCAGCGGGCAGAGCATCGCAAAGGTCTGATTTGTTATACACGATAAGATACGGAATCTCCTTCGTCTCGAACAGAGAAACCAACTTGCGGTCTGCCTTTTGCATCCCGATTTTGCCGTCAACAACAAGCACTGCAATATCCGTCTGATTCAGCATCTGCAGCGCACGTTTGACTCTCATTTTTCCCAGTTTTCCCTCATCGTCTATCCCCGGTGTGTCAATGATCACAACCGGACCGAGCGGCAGCAGCTCCATCGCCTTTTTCACGGGGTCTGTCGTCGTCCCCTTTATATCTGATACGAGCGCCAGCTTCTGTCCGGTCACCGCATTGACAACGCTCGATTTGCCGGCATTTCTGATTCCGAAAAATCCGATATGAATCCTCTCGGCAGAGACCTGATCCTGCAATCCCATCTGTCAGCACCCCCTACTGTTAAAAGCGGAAATCACGGCGGTTTGATTCCATGATATCTTTTATATGCTGTCTGGCAATTACTCTGGTCTTATCCCTGGGGATCTTCTCCAGTTCACGCTCAATCAGTGCAAATCCCATATCTTTCGTATCTTCCCCTGCATAGTCGATAAGGTATTCCGCAAGCGTCATCAGCGCGTTCGGATGACAGCAATTCTGTATCTGACCGCTCTTGCACAGGCTCATGAAGCGGTCGCCCGTTCTCCCTTCGCGGTAACAGGCGGTGCAGAAGGATGGAATGCATCCGAGCTGCATCAACCACCGCACCACCTCATCGAGCGTACGCTGGTCCGATACGTCAAACTGTTCTGAATCATGCGGGCGTTCTTCCTCGGCGTAGCCGCCGACCGTAGTCCGTGACGCGCCGCTGATCTGCGAGACGCCGAGATGAAGGACTCTCTCCCGCACTTCCCGGCTCTCCCGTGTAGAGATAATCATGCCTGTATACGGCACGGCGATCCGGATGCAGGCGATGATTTTTTCAAACACGTCATCACTTAAGCTGTTGTCAAAGACGTCCGGATCGATATCATCCGCGTGTTTGACTCTCGGCACGCTGATCGTATGCGGACCCACGCCGTGCACCGCCTCCAGGTGCTCCGCATGCATGAGAAGACCGGCAAACTCGTACTTATACTTTTCGAGACCGAACAGCACGCCAAGCCCCACATCGTCGATCCCACCCTCCATCGCACGGTCCATCGCTTCCGTGTGGTAATCGTAATCGTGTTTCGGCCCGGTCGGATGCAGCTCCAGATAGCTCTGCCTGTGGTACGTTTCCTGAAATAAAATATAAGTACCGATTCCGGCGTCTTTCAGTTTCCGGTAATTCTCAACCGTCGTAGCCGCTATATTGACGTTGACGCGGCGGATAGCGCCGTTCTTATGACGAATAGAATAAATCGTTTCAATACATTCCAGAATATATTCGATGGGGTTGTTCACCGGGTCTTCACCCGCCTCAATCGCCAGACGTTTATGTCCCATATCCTGAAGCGCGATGACCTCACGCCGGATGTCGTCCTGTGACAGCTTGATTCTCGGGATATGTCTGTTCCTGAGATGGTAAGGACAGTAAACACATCCGTTGACACAGTAGTTCGAGAGATAGAGCGGCGCAAACATCACAATGCGGTTTCCATAGAACGCCTGCTTGATCTGCTCTGCCAGCCGATACATCTCTTCTACCTTTTCCGGAATGTCACAGGCCAGAAGCACCGACGCTTCCCGGTGTGTCAGACCAGCGCAGTGCACGCCGCCTTCTGTCATCCTGGGACGTGCCTTTTCGAGGATGCTGTCGATCAGTGGAATATTGCGGCTGTTCTCCTCCGCATATCTGATAGTCTCAAGGATTTCACCGTCATTGATAAACTCCTCAGCCTTTCGTGATTCGGGATTATAGTTTTTCATTTGCTCATTTTCCTTTCTTATGGTCAGAATACACTTTCCTTCAGAATACGCTGTCATTTTATAATATCACCTTTCGCAGTGATGATCTGATAACCGATCGACCTCATATGATCTCTCAGTGTGCTGACGCTCTGTGCCGATTCCTCACCGGAACAGATTTTGTTATCGTACAGAGAATACTTTTTCCGTTCGGACAGTGGAGACAGATTCGGCATGATAACATTGGCTCCTGCCAGTATCCCCTGCTCCCTGCCGTTTTCCATGATCGTGCCGAGCGCGGTCGTCGCCGGCAGCAGAATATTCGGTTTTATCAGGCGGATAACAGACAGCAGAAAGACTGTCAGTTCCCCGCTCCCGGCAGGAATATCCCGAAACGGCGTGTCCCCCTGCGGAATAAACGGACCGATCCCGCACATATCCGGCATGAATTTCTCGATGAACTTCAGGTCTTTTGCAAGACTCTCCGCTGTCTGATACGGGGAACCGACCATAAACCCGCATCCGACCTGAAACCCAAGTTCCTTCAGGTCATAAAGGCACCGCATCCTGTTTTCCCAGGACATGACGGCCGGATGCAGCTTCCTGTAGTGTTCCCTGTCCGCCGTCTCGTGACGGAGCAGATATCTGTCCGCCCCGGCATCACGCATGATCTCGTATTCCGCCCGGGTATACTCGCCGAGTGAGAGTGTTACGGCACAATCCGAATATCGTTCCTTGACACTCTTCACGATATCAGCAATCTTTCCCACCGGATACGTGCCCTCTCCGCCCTGCATGACAAAGGTCCGGAAACCGAGCTCATATCCTTCCCGGCAGCAGCCGAGAATCTGCTGTTTTGTCAGCCGGTATCTTTCGCACGCCGTATTCGACCTGCGTATCCCGCAGTAGTAACAGTCATTGCGGCAGATATTGCTGATTTCGATCAGCCCGCGGATATACACATGATTTTTGTATATCTTCTTTCGTATCTGATCCGCGCGCTTAGCAAGATACACGGAAGATTCAGCTGTACGGAATCGGATAAGATGCGCATACTCATCCTCCGTCAAGCGTCTCTGCTCAGCCAGTTGTTTTGCCAGGTCCATTACCACCTTACTCTTCATAGGCAACATTGGAATAAGAGGTCTTTACACTGATCCCGTCAATATTGCCTATTTTCCCCGCAAGCGCTGAAATCGTATTCTGCGGAGCATCAAGACATACTGAAATAATATTGATCCCACGCTTCCTGTAAGGGATCCCCATTCTGCCGATCATATAATCCCCGTATTCGTGAAGCAGTGTATTCAGCTTACCTGCCGACTCTGTTTTCTCAACAATAATCCCCATAACTGCTACCCTGGTTGTCATATATACTCCTCTCCGGATAAACTATCTTTCTATCTGTTTATGATACCTGTATTTTTCCCGAACATCCATCTGTGAAATCAGTCCATCCACTTATGCAAAGTCTCCAGCAGATAGTTTACATCTACAGGTTTTGCAATATGAGCATTCATCCCGGCTTTCTGCGACCGGGCGATATCATCAGCGAATGCATCCGCAGTCAGTGCTATAATGGGGATACTCTGCGCATCACTCCTTTTCAGAGATCTTATCCCGGCAGCTGCACCGTAACCATTTAACACTGGCATCTGAATGTCCATAAGAATCGCATGATAGGTTCCCGGTTCTGAAGTATCAAACATTTCCATGGCCTGTTGTCCGTTTTCCGCTGCATCTACACTGATATCATGCACCCTCAGCAATTCTATAACAATTTCACGATTGACTTCATTGTCCTCCGCCAGCAGTATTCTCTTACCATAAAATTCAGGGTCCTTCTTTTCATCTGCTGCATGCACCGCATCGGACTCCTCTGAAGAAATGAACAGCTGCAGAACCTGCAGCATTTTTGACTTAAAGAGGGGTTTGGTGATAAAAGCATCTGCACCTGCACTTATAAATTCCTCTTCAATATCAGAGTAGTCATATGCTGATATGATGATAATCGGAACATCGTCACCCAGTTTTTCGCGGATGACTCTGACGGTCTCTAAACCATTCATATCCGGCATGACCCAGTCCAGAATAACAGCAAAAAAGTCATCCTTCTGATCATGGGCTGCTGCTATACGGCCGATGGCTTCTCTCCCTGACATTACCCAGTATCCGCGCATTCCCAACTCATTCAGCAGTGCAGCAGCATTCTCACACGTAATCTGATCATCATCAACGACAAGTACCGGCAGTCCCAGCAGTTCATCGCTTAATGATTCCTCCTGTCCGCACCATTCCATTGGTACTGATACCGTAAATTTACTGCCTTTTCCCAGTTCACTCTCCACCTGGATTGTGCCATTCATCATTCGGACAACATTCTCTGTTATCGTCATGCCAAGTCCGGTGCCCTGAAGCTTGCTGATCCGGGGATCTTCCGCCCGTGAGAACGGTTCAAAGATGTGAGAGAGGTATTCCGGTGACATCCCGATCCCGCTGTCGATACAGGTGAACTCATATTGACTTTTTCCGTGAGTCTGGGATGGTTGTTCACTGATCCTAAGGGTGATCGTCCCCTCCTCATGTGTATATTTAATGGCATTTGAAAGGAGATTCATCAGAATCTGCTGCAGCCGGTCACCGTCTGCAATCACTTCTTCATGCTGTACCTGTCCGATACTGATCTGAAACTGCTGACGTTTTTCGTTGATCAGGGGGCCGCACATATCCATTACATCCTGTAATATACCGGGCAGATTTACCTGTCCCAATGCCAGGTCTATTTTCCCGCTCTCTATCTTAGACATATCCAGGACTTCATTGATCAGGCTCAGTAAATGTTTGCCGGATGTGCCTATCTTATTCAGGCAGTCATACACTTTACCGGGGCTGTTCAGATTCGCCCGGGCAATAGCCGCCATTCCCATTATGGCATTCATAGGCGTACGGATATCGTGTGACATGGAAGAAAGAAAATTGGATTTGGCGGCACTTGC
Source organism: Ruminococcus gauvreauii (assembly GCF_025151995.1). Lineage (NCBI taxonomy): Bacteria > Bacillati > Bacillota > Clostridia > Eubacteriales > Oscillospiraceae > Ruminococcus > Ruminococcus gauvreauii. The sequence goes on along the minus strand of NZ_CP102290.1, from coordinate 3,990,187 downwards.
AACCTGTGCTGCCTGGCATGCATCTTCCAGCGCTTTTCGCTGTCTTGCCTGCTCCTCACGGTCTTTTGTGATATCAATGCCGACACTGTAGAATGATTCTATACCATCCCAGCTCTCTTCGCTGCTGACATAGCTGAAAGTCATCGTCAGTATTCTGACCTTTTCATCGCGGGTTATGATACGTGTCTCCATGGTCGTATCATGACCGGTGGCTTTTGATTCCTGCATGACGCTGATTGCCCGCTCCAAATCGTCGGGGTGTACATAAGTACACTGGGAATTCAGCTCATTGATAAACTGATCCTCTGTATAGCCGATGAGCCGCAGGAAATCGCCCCCATACCATAGAACAGTCCTCATATCACGGGCATCCAGCCGGGCAAAACCTCCCGGAATCGTCCTCAGGATTGCCGACCGCTCCCGGTTTTTTTTCGCAATCTTATATTCCGTGCTGTCATCATCGTGTGAAAGTTCAAGTCTCGCCCGATGTCCTTCCCAGTCTATCACACGATTTTTGATCATAAACTTATGGTCTAAAACGGGATTGAAGAATTCCCATTCGTAAAATTCATCCTCCGTTATACGGTCATTCGTGCAAAAAGGACATGGCGATGTCCTGCCCTGGATCACTTCATAGCATTTGCGGCCAAGAACTTTTTCTATGGGAACTCCCAGCGTTTCGCAGGCATTTTGATTCAGATATAACAGCTCGTATGTATCCATATCGCAGACATAGACATTTCCCACGTATTCATCCAGCATCCACTTAAAATATCCTGCTTTCTTTTCCAGACGCAACCCCCGGTCATCCATAATTGTTCTCCTGATCACTGTAATTTTTATTTTCCTTGTTCATATTATATCTAACTGGTTATGGAAAAGCAATATTTTTCAGGGGACCAGGCTCTGATCACGTGCCCGCCGTTTTTTGCGTTTCTGTTCGTACATTTTTCGGTCAGCCTCCTGGATCATGGCTGCACCGTCTGAATATGAAGGACTCTCCACCACGCCGCAGCTCAGTGACATAGAATACGGGAAATCCCCATCGCATCCTATTCTGCCCAGATCACGATTGATCGCTTCTGCCTTCTCCTCCGCTTTTTCCGCTAAAAGTCCTTCAAACAGAATCAGAAACTCATCCCCGCCATATCTGCAGAGCAGATCTTTTCCACAGCGGCAGCTGCGCTGGATATGATCCGTAGCCGTCAGAATATAATGGTCGCCTTCCTCGTGACCAAACTGATCGTTGACATATTTGAGTCCGTCCAAATCCAAAAAACAGACGGTAAAAGGGATTTTTTGTTTCAGCATGGATTCGATCTTCTCATCTGCATACTGGCGGTTATAAAGCCCCGTCAGCGGATCTGCAGCTGCCTGCTGCCGCAGCTCTTCCTCTTCCCGTCTTCGCTCCTCCAGCATCCGCTGTATACTCCGGTTTTTCTCCCTGTAATCCTCCATGTCACAGATACGGATGGTGTACCGGACCGCTATATAAAGTCCCACAATGCTGAACATGCAGGATTTGATGCTCCATACCTTCAGGAATACATCGTTGAGCGGCGTTGAATAAAGGAGCAGATTGAGAAACATATAGAAAAACAGCCCCGCCATCATCTCCAGCAAGAATGCCTGATGCCACGGATGCCTCAGTATTCGGCGCATCCTCTCTGTAAAGACCTGCCCGCTCAGGAGCTGCATGATCAGTCCTGTGAGCATAAAGCCCAGAAAGACGGGTATCCCCTTCAGGTTGGCTGTGCTCGAAACATGATTGTCAAAGTGCTGAAGCGGCTTGTCCATCACGATAGCAGCGATGCTGCGGCAAAAGATATTGGATGCGAGTCCGTAGAGAATCCCCAGCAGCGCGGCAAACAGCGCACACCGCTTTTCCCCCTTATTGTACAGAAGCGTCTCAAAAAACAGCAAAAATGCAAACAGGAACCAGTTCACAGTGAGCGGAAATTCCAGTACGCTGCACAGATAGAAGAACGAATAGTTAACGACAAAGCAAAGCGGTACAAACAGCCTGCGGGGAGACTGCATTTCGCAGAATTTTTCTGCCATGCAAAAGTACCTTTGGTTGAAATAAAAATATGCAGCTGCAGTCAGTAAAAGTAAGTGCATTTGTTCCTCCTCCCCTATCCTGATCGGTTCTTTTTATCCCGGTACATCGCCTCGTCCGCCCGGCTGAATAAGTCTTCTGCCGATTCTTCCGAGTTATCAGATGTGCAGGAAACTCCAAAGCTGAAGGAAAATGGGGGACTGTACTGTTCCGTCATCCGGGAACGGATTTCCTCCATCCGTTTCACCGCTGTTTCCATAGGACACTCAGGAAACAGCACCGCGAACTCATCACCGCCCACCCTTGCAAATATATCCGAGCCGCGCAGACATGACTGTAATACTTTTGCAAATTGTATAAGATAATGGTCACCGGCATGATGTCCCTGTCTGTCATTGATCTGCTTGAGGCAGTCAAGATCAATAAACACAAGGGAAAACTGAGTATCTGCCTGAAGAAGTGCAGCTGTATGCTCCATGATATAGCGCCGTGAAAAAATGCCGGTCAGAGAATCCAGCGTACCTATACTGCGCCATTTTTCTGCACTCTGATTCCTCCTTGCCAATTCCCTTATCAGCTGTTCATGCTCCTCTTCCAGATACCGCACCTTCAGAAGACTGTACAGGTGGCCAAGAAAACGGATCAGATAAAACTCCATCAGCAAAGTGCTTCCGATCAAAAACACCGGCAGCCGTTTCCAGTCGATTCTGACAACGCAGAGCACACTGTCCAGCAGCAGATACAGATTGCAGAACCATAAAAAAGTCAGAAAGGGACGCACCTCCTCACTTTCCGACTGTGTAAGCAGCACACCGAGAAGCGTACTCCATCTTGGCAGCAGCCAGGCGAACAGAATATTTACCGCCAGCACCGTACTCATAGTGGCAATTCTCCAGAAAGGGAGCTTCAGAAGATCATTCATCGATATTTTCACGCATATCGAAAAGACGCCGATCAGCACCATGTGCAGCGCCATTGTCATAAGATGTGTCAGATTGATGATAAACTGTTCCTTAAAACGGCTGTCGTTCCTTCGAAGCAGCTGAAACAGCTTGCCCAGGAAGGCAAGGATGTATATAACCGGCAACGGTACATCGACCATTCCCCATAGCGTAAACAGGAGCAGAGACGGAAGTGCAGCTCTGAGCCTCGCCCAGACAGTATTCTTCTGACGATATCCAAGAGCCGCCAAAGCGCGATGTGCTGCAATGCCATACAGCAGTGACAGAATGACCGGCAGCATCAGACCCCACCCGAAATACAATGAAAGCGGCATGATGTTCCTCCTCCCTATCTTTTTATCAGTTTTTCAAACTCTTCGATAGGCATTGGCCTGGCAAAATAGTATCCCTGAACATAGTCACAACCGAGATCTCGCAGCCGCTCCAGCTGTTCGTTCGTCTCAACACCTTCTGCCACGACACGGAGTCCCAGAAATCGGGCAATCTCCATGATATAGCGGAGAATGCTCCTGTTTTTGGGCTTGGCTGTCTCACTTTGTACAAAACGCATGTCAAGTTTCAGAACATTCAGCGGCATTTCATTGAGCATGTTGAGTGACGAATAGCCGCTCCCAAAATCATCCATTTCGATCTCAAATCCCAGTCTTTTTAATGACCGGACAGTTTCAATAATCTGACTGGGATTTTCCGTGTAAGCACTCTCGGTGATCTCCAGCGGTATCCGCGACGCTGTCAGTCCATACTTACGGACGATCCGCAGAAGATCATCAGCGAGATCGATATTGTAGATATCCGCTCTGGAGACATTGACCGAAACAGATATCGGGAGATACCCCATATTGTCCCATTTCTGCAGGACCGCACAGACTTTGTCCCACACGAACTGATCCAGCCTGGTGATAAAGCCATTCCTTTCAAACAGCGGGATGAATGTTGAGGGCGGCTGAAGCCCCCACTTGGGGTGTATCCATCTCACCAGGGCTTCAGCACCGGCCAGACTGCCGTCTGCGATGCGGTACTGAGGCTGAAAATAAACCTCGAACTGTCCCTGCAGCAGGGCGGCTGCCATTTCATCAGTGATGGACTGCTCACGCAGCAGCTTATCGCGGAGTGCATCGTCATAAAAGGCAAAGTATTTCCCGTATTGTCCCTTTATGCTGCGTACGGCCAGCAACGCCCGGTCACACATCTTCTCCACCGGCAGCCCCCGGTCTTCCACGGAGTAAATGCCCCATTTCATAAGGACATTTTTCGCACAGGACCGCGCATTCAGACGTTGTATGAAATGAATGAACATATCATCTGTATATCGGCAGCTGCGTTTTCTCATACAGGCAAACTGGTCTGCACCAATTCGGCCATATATGCCGGCTCCTTTTATGATTTCCCGGTACAGCCCGGAGATTTCCTGAAGCAGGCAGTCCCCGGCTGAAGTGCCGAAGATATCGTTGACCAGTTTGAAATTCTCAATATCAGAGCAGATAATATCGTATTCCTCGCCGGGATTCTGCATAAGTATATCTCTGGCACATTTATAAAAATATTCTTTATTATAGATTCCTGTCAGACGGTCATACTGCAGCTGATTCACCATGGCAGCAGTTTCCCGCAGGTTGATAATATTTGCCGCGCGGTGCAGAATAATCTGCGGCCGGTAAGGTTTTGGGACAAAATCAGCAGCGCCGTGGGACAGGGCGGTCACTTCGTCCTTCTCACTGTTGCTCTGTGTAGTGACGATCACAGGAATCGATGCGAAGGAGGGTTCCTTCTTGACATGCGAAAGAAATGTAAAGCCGTCCATAACCGGCATAACAATATCAAGCAGTATTAAAGAGATTTTATCACTCTGTTTTTCCAGGATAGAGAGTGCCTCCTGCCCGTCTCCGGCTTCCAGTACCTGATATTCCGAAGCCAGGATTTCCCTGAGTATCTCCCGGTTAATCAGATTGTCTTCTACGATTAATACCGTTCTGTGTGCTTCCATTGATTCATCTCCTCCGCATAAACAGAGGGCACCGGACCGTGTAAGCCCAAGTGCCTTTTGTCTGTATCCTGCTCATTATATTATCTGTTTATTGTAGCAGATTACTGCTGAAAATGCAACGACATACGTCCCTGCATGTCATACCACAGAACCGGGTAGGAGAAAATAATTTTAATAACATGAACCTCATGTCTTCATACATTTCTTTAATGTATCATATAAAATTGCCGGCACAATTGGTTTTGTCAGATGGATGTTCATACCTGCTTCTTTTGACTTTTTTCTGTCCTCATCATAAGCATTGGCCGTCATAGCGATGATAGGAATCGTCTTTGCATCTTCACGCGCCATGGAACGAATGGCTTTTGTCGCCGTTAAACCGTCCATGTTGGGCATACAAACATCCATCAAGATTGCTGCATAGGTATCCGGCGGATTAGATGCAAAAATCTTCACCGCTCCTTCCCCGTCGCTGACATGTGTAATCGCAATTCCCTGGTTTTCCAGGAGTTTCGTCGCTATGAGTGCGTTAAGGGGATGATCTTCCGCCAAAAGAATCCTTTTGCCTGCTAGCACGGAGTCGCTGATGTGCTGATCGTTCGAATCCACTGTCTCCTCATCGGCATCAGTGAGCCGGTACTGATATGGAAAGGTAATCGTGAATGCAGATCCTTTTCCTAGTTCGCTGACCACTGTAATGTCCCCACCCATCTGTCTCGCTACGGTTCGGGAGATGGCAAGTCCCAAACCTGTCCCTTGAACAGAAGCTGTCTGTGAAATACGTTCCTGCTCAAATGGCTGGAAAATCCTCTGAAGAAATTCTTTGCTCATCCCACAGCCATCGTCTTCAATAATAATATGGTCCAGCGCCGTGCCATTGGAACGATCGATAGAAATATTGCGAAACGACAACTTGACCTGTCCTCCTTCCGGCGTAAATTTGCAGGCATTATTCAGCAGATTCATCAGCATTTGTTTTGTTTTCTGCGGATCAATCAAGAATTTGATCCTTGACCTCCGGAGTATACGGGGATCGTATGTAAAAGTAATACCTTTCTCCGTCATCCGCGGCGAAATCATATTCAACACGGGGGTCAGAATCTCCCGGGGAGCGATCCACTCTTTATTCAGCGAAACCTTACCGCTGTCGATCCGGCTCATTTCAAGTATATCATTAAGGATACCCAGCAGATAATCACTGGACTCTTTGATCTGTTTGAGGTATTCTGCTACCACATCGTTATCATGAACCATGCCTATCGCCAGCTCAGTCATTCCCAGGATTGCGTTCATTGGCGTACGAATCTCATGGCTCATGTTAGCCAGAAAACCTGATTTTGCTTCTGTGGCTTTCTTTTCCGCTTCCAGAGCAGCCTGTAATTCACGCAGCTTTCTGGCTTCCGTAATGTCATAATATGAAATATATGCCAATACTTTTCCGTCCGGGCTGGCCATACTTCTTGCCTTTGCCGACAGCCAGATATAATTTCCGCTTCTTTTGTTAAGCGTGCGGTATTCATAATCCATCGCACCGCCGGGAACACTCATCTTTCGAATGACGTTCTGAATCAACGGAACATCATCAGGGTGGGTCAAAGATAAAATTTGTTCGTTTTGAATACCTAACGTCTTCTCTCTGTCAATGCCCATCATTTTACAGACAGCCGGATTTGCAATTACCACATGGCAGTCATTTTGATCCAGTTCAAATACAAACATTCCAACAGCCACATTCTGCAGAACGTTAGACAGCGCATCAATCTGCTCATTGCGCATGGTTTCTTCCGTCACATCAGTAACGATACACACCGCATAATGAGGCAGTTCATCGCGCAGGATGATAACACGCGTCTCCATCATTACCATGGGCTCAGCATTTTTCAGCCGATATCGAACACTGAACTCGCTGGCGCCCTTGCTGTCTGCGCTGATAGCATGGAGGATATCGGGCGCCAGATTCTCTCTGACTCTCGCCACATCGTCCGGATGTATTTCATTCTGACACATCAATTCAAATACCCTGGCATAATCCCCAACAGGCGCTGTGTCGAAGCGCTGCACATTTTTCAGCTTGATCCGGCGGTAGCTCATGGCTTCCAGATTAATTTCAGTATACACACTCACAGAACACTGCAAAGCTCTGCTCATACGATTCATGGACTTATCGTATTCTGTCATGTGTGGCAGATCCATCTGTTTCGCAACAGAAATCAGATAGGAAGGACGTCCATTCCAGGTGATTTCCACACTGCGGACAATAAAAACCATGTTCAGATCTCCCCGGCTGACAAAGCTAACATGTTCCTGGGTGCGAATCGGACAGGAACTACACATGGAGGTATTTCCGTGACTGGAATAACAGGGTTTCCCAATTCGCTCTTTTACAGAATATTGCTGAGCAATCGGGTTTTCATAGTAAGTAATCATAGTTTCCCTATCCACAATGTAGATACCGGTATGCTGCAGAGCATCAAAGATTTTTTCTGCTTCCATTTTGGTCCCCCTCTTAATCTTCTTCCAAGTGATTTTTGAACATCTTTGTTATAAGCATCAGCAGTCATCGCAACAATCGGAACGGTCTTTCAAGTCCTCTATTCACAATATTATTGACACTTTGCTCCCGCATGGTCTTTGTGCTGTTTGCAATTTTATTGCCATTTTTGCAACGAAATTGGATTTTATTCACCAAATCAACAGCTTGCAATGATGTTATATTACATTATACAGGCGATTTTTACTTTTTGCAACATTTATACCAATAGTGGCAAGTTGAGTTTTTGTCAATTTTATTGACTTTTCTTGATTGATATTTGCACTTCTTCCTGCTATACTGTATACAGGAGGTATTGTACATGGAATTTTCTGAAAAATTATCGGCGTTGTTATCCCTTACCGCCACAAAAAATGTGATGCTCGCCCGTGCACTGGATATAGATACCGCACAGATCAGCCGCCTGAAAAAGGGAACCCGTAAAATGCCCGCCAGACTCTCTCTGATCCAGGACATTGCCGGTTATTTTGCCGGCCGTTTTGACAGTGAGTATCGTCTCTCGGCACTTTATGAACTCACGGGAGACGCGCGCCTGCACACAAACATAGATGAACTGATGCTTACAACAATCATCTATGAATGGCTGATCGCTCCTAACTCCGCCCCCAAAAGCCAAATAAGCCGTTTTCTTGACCGTTTCGGCACATTTTCCATGGAGGATGTCAAAACAATTTCACCTAAACCCGATGCCAAACAACTTACACTCGAAGAAACCGGTTTTGTTGCATACTACAACAACGAAGGAAAAAGGCAGGCCGTGCGTGAACTTGCCGCTTATCTTCTCTCTCTTGATATGCCCTGCACGATCCGTGTATTTACAGACGAGTGTATGGATTGGATCATCGAAGATAACAGCTTCACGCGTGAATTAGCAGGACTAGTCAGACAGTGCGTGCAAAAAGGCTGTAAATTTCAGCGCATTCAGCCACCCGCACAAAATTCGGAGAGTATTTTCCGCTCTATTGAACGCTGGCTTCCCGCTTACTTCAGCAATGCACTCAAGCTGTTCTACTACCCCTGGTCACGAGATGATCTGCACCGCCGTACTATCTTTGTGGTACCTGGATATGTCGCTCTGCATTCCGACTCGCTCAGCGGCCAGAAGGAAACACCCATGACCGTTCTTACCACAGATCCCATGACAGTGCAGCTTACAGACGAACACTATACCAGAATCTTAGAGAGATGCCGCCCCGCGATGGCGGTCCATACTGCGGACACAGCTATTAAACCCGCTGACCGATACGAACGGATATCTTCCGTAGAAGATAGTGCCATTTGCAAACCCAGCATGCTTTCTATCCTCGCCATTCCCCCGGATTTGCTCACAGGAATCTGCAGGCGCGGGACGGCAACCGTGCAGAGAATGTTTGAAGATTATGCTAAAAATGCCCAGGCACGGGCAAGAGTTTTGGAAACCAGTGTAATCACAGACATTCTTTGTTTGCCTGATCTGAATGATGTATTGCAGAACGCTGTTCCAATTCCGGGTACGAGAATCTCCCCGACCGATTGGCTGTACTATACGCCGGAAGAGTACCGGATGCATTTAGAATATATCCTGTGGTATATGGAAACTTATTCCAACTATCACGTGATACTTTTAGACAAGCCGTTACTTGATAATATGACTGTATATGTAAAAGGAAACTGCTTTGCTTTATTGATTCGTGAAAACGATCCTTTTGCACTGTTCGAGGTTACAGAGCAGGCTTTGATTTCTTCACTGCATGAACATTTATGGCGTCTCATAAAAGAAACCCCTCATACGGACTCCCGCCAGGCAGTAATCAGACGCCTGCGCAATGAATTGCAGAAACTGGTCTGATCATTCTTTTCCTTTCTCCCGGAAGCATTAAACCCGCAAAAGCACATCACTACAGTGCCTTTGCGGGTTTCTTTCTTTCCCTGGAATCATCTATTTGACAATCTCCTGTACCCGCCCAATCATAAACCTGGCCGAAAATAGTACAGTGGATATCATTTAACGTGTCTAAATGGAATTTCTCGTCTAACAATACACAGTATACCGGGGACTGCAAGCGAACTACCCGGCATATTTATTCCTCTTCCCTGTCCATGATAAAGTTGTGCAGGACCTGAAAAAGCCGCTCCGGTTCGATAGGTTTGGTCAGATGTGCATTCATACCGGCCGTCTTACTCTTTTCTATATCGTCGTCAAAGGCGTTGGCAGTCATAGCGATGATGGGGATGGTCTTAGCATCGGTATTACTCATATGCCGGATATTACCAGCCGCCGTCAGCCCATCCATCAAAGGCATCCGGATATCCATGAGGATAGCGTCATAAAAACCCGCCCCGGATTTACTGAACTGCTCAATGGCACGAAGGCCGTTTTCTGCCGTGTCCACGGTAAAGCCCTTGCTCTCAAGCAGAACTGTGGCCACCTCGGTGTTGATGGCGTTGTCCTCTACTAACAAGATTCTGCGCCCGGAAAAGTCAAATAAAACAGGCTTATCCCTTTCATCATGTTCTTCTTTTTCATCCAGTATCTTGGAAAAGGCAGAAATCAGGGAGGATTTGAACATAGGCTTGCTCATCAGTAGATTGACGCCTGCCAGCCTGGCCTCATGCTCAATGGAGGCCCAGTCGTATGCTGTCATAATGATGATGGTGACCTCCGGCCCGACAATCTCCCGGATACGCCGGACAGTCTCGATACCGTCCATTTCCGGCATCTTCCAGTCGATGAGGATCATATCGTAATGCCGTCCGGCCTCCCAGCGGTTCCGGACCCGCTTCAACGCCTTACGTCCGCTGTCCACCCATTCAGCGATAACCCCCATTTCCGTCAGGGTAACTACCGCACTTTCACATACCGCCACGTCGTCATCCACCACCAGGGTTTTCAGGGCGGTGAAATTGTGAACTGCCTTTTTGCTGCGACGGAGTACTTCTTCCTCTGTAACTCCCAGAGGGACATCCACTGTAAATTCCGACCCGATCCCTTTAATAGACCGGATAGTAATCGTTCCGCCCATCATATCCACGATGTTCTTTGATATAGACAGACCCAGACCAGTACCGCCGTACAGGGCTGTGGTTCCAACAGACTCCTGTGCAAAGGGTTCAAATATGCTTTGAAGGAAATCTTCACTGATCCCGATACCTGTATCGTTGATAACAAACCGCAGCATAGCGCCGCTTCTGGTTTTTTTACGCAGCGCGGTAGAAAAGACAACCTTCCCTCCCTCGCCGGTGAACTTAATGGCATTGGACAGGATGTTAAGCAGGACTTGCTGGAGCTTCATGGCATCCCCAAGATAAAAATCGTCCAGCGCGGGATCCACAATGCATTCGTAATCCACGTCCTTTGCCGATGCCTGGCTGTAACAGATGGCATTTAATCCGTTGAGAAAATCCTCTGTCGGTATTTTCTCATTTTTCAGCAGCATTTTTCCGCTTTCAATCCGGCTCATATCCAGGATGTCGTTAATCAGCGAGAGCAGGAACCGGGAGGATATGCCGATTTTTGAAATACAATCAGCCACATGCTCATTGTCTCCTATAGACTGAGCCGCAATAGCACTCATGCCGATGATGGCATTCATAGGGGTGCGGATCTCATGGCTCATGCGGGACAGGAAATCCGTCTTGGCCGCATTGGCCTGCTTTGCGGCGGTAAGGGCGGCAGTTAACGCCTCCCTCTGCTGCTGTTCCTGACGGATGATGTCTGTAACATCGGTACAGGCAATACACACCCGGCTCAGTTCACGGTTGATATAGAAAACCTGATACCGCTTACTATGAAGATCCCCCTGTGCTTCCCTCATCCCTGCGGTAAAACTATAACTGGCCTGATGATCCAGTTCCTGTTCTATGTAGGCAGTATCCAGTTTTGAAATATATTCCTGCCGGGCCTCCCCCTCCATGTAACGCTCTGCAACCAACCTGACCGCCGTCTGGAACCGGCCCTCAGCCGGCACCTTATCTTTCACTTCCGGTTTGTACGAGACCATCCGATAGGTATCCCACCGGATATTGACTTCCATAATGTATTCGTAGTCCAGTTCCGTTACCTTGTCCAGGAGCTGCTCCTGCAGCCGCTGCTCTGTCACATCCATAGTATATAAGAATGCAATCACGTCACCGCTTGCCGGATGCTTATGGAACCTGCAATTCGTCCTGCTCCAAAACAGTTCGCCATCTTTGCGTTTCCTCAGAAATTCAAAATGGAGATCCGTCTTCCCGGCTGCAAAGCCGTCCAGCACCTGCTTCTTGTCCAGTGCGGCCCTAAGACGCTCTCCGTATGCCGCATCTGCCGCTGAGTCTGCCATCCTCTGGATTGTCCGGTCATACTTGTCCCCCGTTCTGGATATTGCAATCGTATCCGGAGACTGGTAATTCTCCACCCTGTTCTGCGTAACATTCACCCTGCACTGGGCACTACCCTCATCCGAAGCCGCATTGGCAAAGTGGGACAGTTCCTTCTCGTAGAGCTCCCGGATGCGGTCCTGAAGCTGCTTTTCCTCTGTGATATCCACAAAGACGCCATATACATACATATTCCCGTCATCTTCCGTAAAGAGCTGGGCTTTCAGCGAGATCCATCTGACTCCACTGTCCTTACAGAGCAGCCGGTATTCACCCTGGATAGCTCCGCCGTCTGTTCCAATCTGACTCCTCATGCCCTCAAAATCTTCCGGATGGAGCACACTGGCCATCTGGTTTCCCATCGCCGCAAACTCCTCCATCGTATATCCCAGATACTCATACAGGCCTTCGTTTGCGCTGATAACAGAAAAATGCCTGTCATACCGGCAGCGGAATACTGCGCCGGGGACGTTATTATAGAGGTGCATGACTTCAGCCTGGGCATTTTGACGTACCCTGATTTCCTCCTGAAGCTCCTCCGTCCTCTCATCTACCAGAAAGCGCAGGTTCTCGTATAAATAGGCATTTTCCAGCGAGATTGCAAGCTGTGCCGCAATGGGCATCAGGATCTCCTTCCTCTGCTGGTCAAAGACACCGGCGGCCAGGTTATTTTCCATATACAGGATACCCTGTATTTTGCCCTTGCTGAGTATAGGCATACATAAGACCGACTTACAGTGACACTTCTGTATGTGAACATCCTTTCCATACATCCTGGATCTTTCCGCATCGTCTAAGATCACTGTCTCTGATGTTCTTCCCGCATACATGACGATACTGAGGGGAATCTCCATATCGTCTGCCAGTCTTTTAGAAACAATGCAGGTTTTCTTAGACCCGGAATGACCTTCCGCCTGTACCGCATATCCGGAGTCCGTCTTGACGAGGTAATAGATATTTTGTGCTCCGGCGCATTCTAACAGGCTGTAAATCAGTTTCTCCAATATGCCTTCCATCTCTAATTCTTCCGAAATGGCCTGAGATGCCCTCAGCACAGAGTTCATATCCAGCGAGGCAGCGGTACGGATCATTTCGTCAGATAAGGTGTAATTCCGGTCACCCTCAGACTCCCGGTGGCGCTTAAGCTCCGGGTGGTCCTGTCTCATTCTGGCGCATTTCCCTTCCGCCCCCCAGGAGGAATACAGATGGTAGGTACTACGCAGGTAATGCTTTGCCGCTGACTTTATCCCCAGTTTCTCATATCTCAGTGTAATTACATCGCTGATGATGGCGTGATGGAGGCCGCGGTTATGCTTTCCTGCCGCTTCCAGAGCCTCCTCATAAAGCGGAAGGGCCTCACCGATTTTGCCGCAGACTGCCTTGTATTCCGCCTCGATCACAAGATACAGATGACCGAAATTGCAGAACACATCCTCACTGCGTTTCTTCATCCATTCCTGATTTTCCTTCAGGATTCCCATAAGCTCCTGCCTTACTTCCGGTGTGCCGCCATATTCTTTTATTTCCAAGACCTGACAGATAGACAGGGAATATAAAAAGTTATGAAGCGCCACATTGTAAAAGCTGGAAACATGGCGTAACAGCGGTATCGCATCCCGGCACAGCTGGAAGGCAGTCTGGTAGTCCCCGTATATCACGGCTGTCAATGCCCGTATCACATAAAAATAGCTTTGTGCCTGCAGATTGTGCTCAAATTGCTTTCGATACTCCTGTTCGGAAAATCCGCCCCCGTCAAAGCTGCCGGAGAGAGAAAGTTCTCCCCTTAAGCTTCTGCAAAGCTGACCAAAATTATAAAAGGTTCCCAGCGCATGATAATTTCCGGTCTTTTTCGCAAATTTCAGCGCAGGCTCCACTTCATTCCACAGTTCGTCCACATTGGCGGAACTTTCCACCGCCGCCATCATTGCACTATAATACCCATAACATGCATACTCAAAATCGCCCATCTGAGCGTTCCCCTTAATGGACTCCTTTGCATAAGGAATTTCATTGGCTACATCTTCAAACCAATGGCAGGAATGCAGCGTAAACAGGCAGTAAATACAGTAAATCACCTCACGGTACTGGTGTTTCTCAGCAAGCTGCATCGCTGACCAGGCCGCCTGATAGGCGGTCCTGTAATCCCCGCGCAGCTCACCCAGCGGCATAATCAGATTGGCATACATCTGCAGGGCATACGGGGTATAGCCGTACCGGAACAGACGCCTTGCAGCCGCGATTACCGTCCAGTAGGAGTAGCCGGGGTTAAAGAATATGGCTGGGCCGCATAAACGGCAGAATAATTTGCCGATTCCTGCTTCCCATGGGTCTTCGGCTGCTTCTATATTCGATATATTCCCATCCCCAAGAGCCTCCCATTCCTGATAAAACAAATCCATCTCTTTTTCCATGGTGGGTTCAAAATCTTCCCGCGGAAAAGAAACCCCTAGCTTTGACAGAAGTGCAATCCCAATCTCAAACGCATCCTCATACCGGCCTCTGTTGGAAAAACTGGAGATCTGCATACAACAGCTGTCTACCAGTTCAGCAGGGTTGTCCACCATATCACAGAGCAACCCATAGATACGGTCACATTCCCTGACTTTTACCAGATTGCACAGCACGGTATGGTATTCGGTATAAACCCGGGTCAGAAACCTGCGGTTTACCGGCTTCTTAAGTTCCGGCTGTGCTAGAAGAAGCTCCAGATAATGAGCTGCCGTGTCAAAGGCCGACACAAGCCCGCACCGGTTCGCAGCCTTTAACAGAAGCTCCTGTATCCGATGCCTTTCGCCAGTATCCGTCACTCTCTGCATCCCCTTGGCGTAATGATCTGCAATTTCAAACAGCCGTTCATCCATATCCCCCTCTAAAACCGCCCGCTTCTCATATCGTTTTGCAATCTGATAGTGAACCTGCATCCTTTCCTGCGGGGACAGGACTGTATAGAATACCTGCTGAAACCGGTCATGGGCAAACTGGAACCTGGACTGACGGCCGGTTTTCGCATTTTTTTCTATGGGATAGACTGCCTCCTGCCCGACTGCCACTACCAGCTTCCTGTTAATTTCCTCCTCCGGCTGGCCGCTGACAGCTGACAGATCCTCCACAGAAAAGCTCTGTCCGAGGCATGCCCCAAAGGGAAGCAGCGACAAGGTATCCTCTGAGAACTGGTCAAGGTTTTCTGCAAGAAAGTCCACAACATTCTCCTGCGCAGGTAATGCCTGTATCTTCGCCTCATTCCCGTCCCAGCTTCCATTTTCCATATTCAAAACCAGATATCCCCGGGAATGACAGAGGCGAAGGAACTGCTTGATATAGAAGGGATTTCCTCCTGTTTTCTTATAGATAACCTCTGTCAGCCCGGTCATCTCTTCTGTACTCTTATGAAACAAGTCAGCCACCATCTGTACGGCGCTGCCTGCGTCCAGCCCTTTTAAGTGAATCTTCGTGACACGTCCGCCCCACTGTACGATTTTATTCAGGCTGTGGATAACCGGATGCTCATCACTCACTTCATTTTCCCGATAACACATGACAATCATTAAATGACCAAGTTTCTCATTCTTAAAAATCTCCTCAAGCATTTCCATAGAACCCATGTCTGCCCGGTGCACATCGTCTAAAAACAATACCAGCGGGTGCTCCGGGGAAGCCAACAGAGACAGAAACTTTTCCAAAACCGCCTTAAAACGCGTCCGTTCCTCCAAAGGCCCCATATCCTCAAGTGCGGAATAAACCTCTGTGAGCAGGGACAGCTCCGCCACCTTGCCGGTCAGCAAAACCGCGTCATCTCCTAATGTTTCCGTCAGTTTCTCCTTCCATTCCCGGATGCTCTCTTCCGTCTCCAGCAAAATCTGACTGCAAAACTGTTTTATGGATTCAAAAAATGCAAAATATGGTACATTGGCGTGATACTGGTCAAATTTCCCCTGAAGGAACATGCCGCTTCCCATCAATGCCTCTCCCTGAATCTGATTGACCAGGGAGGTCTTTCCAATGCCGGAATACCCGCTGATCGAAACAAGGATTTTGGAACCGGACGTTACTGCCTTATAGTCATTCTTCAGCTGCATAATCTCAGCTTCCCGTCCGTACAACTGACGGGTGAACTCAAAACGCCTGCTGAAGTCCCTTTCCCCAAGCACAAATTCCTGTTCTGTGCGGCACCGTTCCAAATCATAAAGCAGACCATCACAGCTTACATAGCGGTCTTTCGCCATCTTGGACAGAAGCTTGTTTATGACCGCTGCCAACATGGGCGGCAGATTGGGCAAAAGGGAGCGCAGATCCGGCGGTTCCTTCGCCATATGGCAAAACACCAGCTCTGCGGGAGTTTCTGCCTCAAATGGACAATGCCCTGTAAGCATCTCATAAAAAGTAATACCCAGGGAATAAAAATCAGCGCGGTAATCCAGCTCCGCATTTACCCGCCCGGTCTGTTCCGGTGCAATATAAGGAAGGGTCCCTTCTATGTTGCTAAGCCTGGTTCCGGACATCCTTTCATGCAGATATACTGTGGATATACTGAAGTCTAAAAATACGGCGCGGTCAGTCACCGCGTCATATATGATATTGGAAGGATTCACATCTTTATGGATAATCCCCGCTTCATGCAGGTCACGCAGTCCTGTCACCAGCTGCCTGGCAATCCGGTAGAAGTCCGTCATTTCCAAAGCACCCTGCTTTAGCATCCTGCTAAGCGTAATCCCCGGGTAATACTCCTCCGCCAGATAATAGCGCCCGTCTATCACCACCTCTCCTACGGCTTTCGCCGCATGGGGGCTGTCTGCCTGCTGCATGACCTGATATTCATGCTTCAGCCGCTCAGCCGCTTCCGCTGACATCTGCTCCTGCCCGCCTGTCTTTAAGACTACCGTTCGGCCCGTGCCGCATTCTTTCCCGCGCAGGACTTTGCTGGACGGAGAATCATATAAAATTTCTATGATTTTATACGGATGCTTCACCCCATTCTCCCCCGGATAATCCTCTTTTTTCATTCCTTTCATTCCATCCATGACAGACTGTCATCCTTTCCGCTATCCCCCGCAAAGGAATAGTAATTTTTCTCACTTTTTTTCACGCAGTACATCGCCTGGTCCGCTTGGGTGAGAAGGCTCTTTTCGTCCTGACCGTCCTGCGGAAATACGCTGATGCCTATGCTTGCGGTCATCTGAACTGTTTGATCCGCCGAAATCAGGAATGGCTGTCGGATTTCATTGAGAATCCGCATACACACATGCCGGATCTCATCCTCATCTGCAATCCCGTTTAAAATCAGGACAAACTCGTCGCCTCCTATGCGGGATACCGTATCACTGCTGCGGACAGCATGACACAGACGCCTTGCGGCCTCAGTCAGCACCAAATCTCCCTTATCATGCCCATAGGTATCGTTAATATCCTTAAATCCATCCAGATCCATGTAAAGTACCGCAAGCTTTTTCCTGCCTGTTTCTGCCTTCAGCAGCGACTGTGACAAAATCTCATAGAGCAGCCGACGGTTGGGAAGTCCTGTCAGGGAATCAAAATTTGCCATACGCTCCAACTTCTTCTCCGCCTTTTCACGTACCTTGATCTCCTCCTTGAGCGCCTTCGTCCTCTCATCTACCAGATAGCGCAAATGTTCATACAGATATGCATTTTCTAATGAGATGGCAAGCTGTGCCGCAATCGGAAGCAGATTTTCCTTCCGCCGCTGGTCAAAGACTCCTGCCGCCAGATTATTTTCCAGATACAGGATGCCTTTCATCTCTCCTTTGCTGAGTATGGGCATGCACAAGACTGATTTACAATGTTTCTCTTTTATATGGACATCCTTCCCATAGATCCGGGAGCTTTCCGCATCATCCAGGATAACCGTCTCTGATGTCCTCTCCACAAACGAAACAATACTGAGAGGAATCTCCCTGCCCTCTGCCGGACGTTTCAATATAATGCAGTCATCCTTCAGTCCGGAATGTCCCTCTGCCTGTATCTCGTATTCGGATTTCTTTCTGTTTACATAATAAATATGCTGTGCCCCGGCGCATTCCAGAAGGCTGTAAATCAACTTTTCCAGGATCCCTTCCAATTCCAGTTCTTCCGAAATGGCCTGGGATGCCTTCAGTACAGACTTCATATCCAGTGATGTGGTGGTTTGGATGGATTCCCCGGACAGGGTCGTCTGCCGGCTTTCTTCCGACTTCAAAATACCCGCCAGCTCCGGATAATCCTGCCTCATTCCGGCACATTTTCCCTCTGCGCCCCAGACAGAATACAGCCGGTAGGTGTTCCGCAGGTAATGCCTGAATACGGATTTGACTCCAATCCTTCTATACCGCTGTGCCGTCACACCGCAGATGATCGCTTGATGCAGGCTGCGGTTATGTTTCCCTGCCGCTTCCATGGCGCACTCATAAAGCTTAAGAGCCTCCCCGATACAGCCGCAGACCGCCTTTTGCTCTGCCTCAATTAAAAGATACAGATGTCCGAAATTACAATATGCATCCCCGCTTCGCTTTTTCAGCCAGTCCTGATTATCTTTCAGAACTTTCAGAAGCTTCTGCCTTTCTTCCTGCCGGTCCCGGTACTCTTCTGTTTCCAGAACCTGGCAGATGGACAGGGAATATAAAAAATTATGCAGCGCCACATTATAAAAACCGGAAACATGAGACATAAGCGGCACCGCGTCCCGGCACATCCGGTACGCCGTCCGATAGTCTTCGTATATCACAGCCGCCAAGGCCCTGATCACATAGTAATAGCTGACTGCCTGCCGGTTATGCGTGAATTGCTTTAAGTGTTCCTGTTCGGAAAATCCGTCCCCGTCAAAGCTGCCGGTATAGGAAAGCTTCCCCCGCAGGCTCCTGCAAAGCTGCCGGAAGCTGTAAAAAGTCCCCAGAGCGTGAAGGTTGCCGGTTTTTTCCGCGAACTTCAGCGCAGGCTCCACCTCATGCCACAGCTCATCCACATGGGATGAATGATCAACGGAAGCCATGATCAGACCATAATACCCATAACTTGCATACTCAAAATCGCCCATCTGGATATTTCCTCTCACAGACTCCTTTGCATATGGAATCCCATTGGAAATATCCTCAAACCAATGGCAGGAATGCAGCGCAAACATACAGTACATGCTGTAGATGACCTCCCGGTACTGGTGCTTTTCCGCTATCTGTATCGCTGCCCTTGCCGCCTCATAGGAAGTCCTGTAATCCCTGCGTGCCTCTCCCAGAAGCATCATAAGATTGGAGTACATCTGCAGGGTATGGGGCGTATAACCATGCCGCAGCATACGCCTTGCAGCCGCAATTACCGTCCAGTAGGAATGATGTGGCTTGAAGAAAAAGAACGGTCCATAGATGCGGCACAGCAGCTTGCCGATTCCCCGCTCCAATGGGTCATTGGCTTCAGCCAGGTTCCGGATCCCCCTGTCTCCAAGGGCTTCCTGTTCCTGATAAAACAGTGCAATTTCCCGTTCCATGGTCGATTCAAAATCCTGATGAGGAAAGGAAACCCCCATCTGCTCCAGCAGCGAAAGGCCGATGCGAAAGGCCTCCTCATACTCGCCTCTGTTGCAGAGGCTTGATATCTGCATACAGCAGCTGTCAACAAGCTCGGCCGGGTGTTTCACCATATCGCAGAGCAGTCTGTAGATGCGGTCACATTCGCTCACTTTTACCAGATTGCACAGCACCGTATGGTATTCCATATAGGTCCGGATCAGAAATTCACGGTTTTCCGGCTGCTCCAGTTCAGGCTGAGAGAGGAGGAGCTCCAGATAGCTGGCGGCGGTATCGAAAGCCGATACGAGCCCGCACCGGACCGCCGCCTTCAGCAGCAATTCCTGTATCCGGCGACTTTCATTAAGATCTGCCGCCTCCTCAATTCCCCTGGCATAATGATCCGCAATCTCAAACAGGCGTTCCTCCGAATCCCCCTCTAAAACTACTTTTTCTTCACAGCGTTTTCCGAGGCGGTAATGGATCCCTGCTCTTTTCTTCGGAGACAGAACCGTATAAAATACCTGCTGGAACCGGTCATGGGTAAACTGGTATCTTGTCTGCCGGCAGGTTTTCACATTCTTCCCAATCGGAACAACAGCCTCCTGTCCGACCGCCACAACCAGCCTCCTGTTAATCTCCTTCTCCGACAAACCGCAGACAGCTGCAAGATCCTCCGCGGAAAAGCTCTGTCCAACACATGCTCCAGCGGAAAGCAGAGACAATGTTTCCTCTGAAAACTGGTCCATATTTCCCAGAAGGAAATCGACAACATTCTCCCGGGCAGGACAGCTCTTTATCCCCGCTTCGTCCCAGCTCCAGACTCCGGTATCCATATCCAGATTAAGATATCCATTCGTGTGGCAAAGCCGCAAAAACTGCCTGATATAAAATGGGTTTCCTTTTGTTTTCTTATAGATAATCTCTGCCAGCCCGGATGTTTTCTCCGCTTCCGTCCTGAATATGCCGGCCAGCATCTGTGCAGTGCTCCTCGTTTCCAGCCCCTTTAAATGAATCTGTGTGACACGGCAGCCTCTCTGCACGATTCTGTTCAGGCTGCGGATCAGCGGATGCCCGTCACTGACCTCATTTTCCCGGTAGCATACGACAATTATGATATGACCAAGTTCCTCATTTTTAAATATCTCCTCCAGCATTTCCAGAGACCCCATGTCCGCCCGGTGTACGTCATCCAAAAATAATGCCAGCGGATGCTCCGGCGAAGCCAATAGAGACAGGAACTTTTCTAAAACTGCCTTAAAACGCGTTCGTTCCTCTAAAGGCCCCATATCCTCCAGCGCCGGATAAGCCTCTGTGAGCAGGGACAGCTCCGCTACCTTACCGGTAAGTAAAACCACGTCGTTTCCTAATGTTTCCGATAGTTTCACTTTCCATGCCCGGATGTTTTCTTCCGTCTCCAGCAAGATCTGACTGCAGAACTGTTTTATGGCTTCAAAAAATGCAAAATACGGCACATTGGCGTGATACTGGTCAAATTTCCCCTGAAGGAACATGCCGTTTCCCATCAATGCCTCCTCCTGGATCTGATTGACCAGAGAGGTCTTTCCAATACCGGAATATCCACTGATTGAAACAAGGATTTTAGAACCGGATGCCGCCTCCCTATAGTCAGTTTTCAGCTGTACAATCTCTTCTTCCCGCCCGTACAGCTGATGGATGAACTCAAAACGCCTGCTGAAATCTTTTTCCCCGAGTACGAATTTCTGTTCTGTGCGGCACCTTTCCAAATCATAAAGCAGCCCGTCGCAGCTGACATAGCGGTCTTTCGCCATCTTGGACAGAAGTTTATTAATGATTGATGCCAGCATCGGCGGAATGCCTGGCAAAAGGGCACAAAGATCCGGCGGCTGCTTGGCAATATGTGCAAATACCATCTCCGCGGGAGTCTCTGCCTCAAATGGGCAATGACCTGTAAGCATCTCATAAAAAGTAATACCCAGGGAATAAAAATCAGCGCGGTAATCCAGTTCAGCATTTACCCGCCCGGTCTGTTCGGGAGCTATGTAGCGGACGGTTCCCTCTATATTGTCAAATCTGGCCCCTGTCGTCTTTTCGTGAGAGAAAACCGAGGATATGCCAAAATCCAAAAATACGGCGCGGCCGGACTCTGCGTCATATATGATATTGGAAGGGTTTACATCTTTATGAATAATGCCCGACTCATGCAGGTCACGCAGACCCTGTACAAGCTGTTCTGCAATCCGGTAGAATACAGGCATATCAAGGGCGCCCTGTTTTAACATTCTGCTAAGCGTAACCCCCGGACAGTATTCTTCCACCAGATAGTAACGGCCGCCTATCATGGTCTCTCCAAGGGCTCTTACCACATGGGAACTGTCCGCCTGCTGCATAATTTGATATTCATGCTTCAGCCGCTCCAGCGATTCCGGCGTCATCTGCTCCTGTCCGCCGGTCTTTAAGACTACCGGGCGATCCGTATCACATTCTTTCCCACGCATGACTTTGCTGGATAGCGAATGATAAATGATATCCAGATTTTTATATCGGCGATTATTCATGACACACCTTTATCCTTTCCACGGCAGACATCTTTATCGCTGGGTTCTAAGCAAACATCTCGAACACTTAATGATAATTGTTGTCAATTTAATTGACTATATATGAAAGACACTTACTATAATGGTTATAGTCTACTCGATTTACTTCCGAAATTCAAGCGTTGAACCTTAGAAAAAACATTCTTTTATGGAACCTTTAAAATATTTCATCATTTTCAATGACACTCTTTTGTCATTCTTCATGCAATTATCACGAATTTATAATTTTACAAAGGGAAAAAGGGATCCTGAACCATCAGATATGTATAAAGAATTCATGCTGTATGTGACTGCTCAACAAACGAATGCATGCCATCAATTAAAAAAGTATAGAGTGTACCACAGTATAGACACTGGACACACTCTATTGTTCTGGTATTTTCTTTGGACATAACAGCAAAATCACAAAAACAAAAGAACTGCTGCACACATCCGTAAATAATTAATATATTCCGAATTATTGGTAGTACGCGAACCTCGGTCATGACAATATTACATAAATATTCGCCAATTTGGAGTTCTTTTCTCATGATTTTTTTACTCACCCAATATACATGCTATCACCGAATGAAAAAAAACGATACCGCTCTCTCACTGCCTCCTCATACGCTCTCATGATATTCTCCTTGCCGGCAAGCGCTGACACCAGCATCAGCAGCGTGGATTCCGGCAGATGAAAGTTCGTGATCAGTCCGTCTATCATTTTAAATCTGTAACCGGGGTAGATAAAAATATCTGTCCATCCGCTTCCGGCTTTCAGTATTCCATCATCATCTGCCGCCGATTCCAATGTACGGCAGCTCGTCGTCCCCACAGAGATCACCCGGTGGCCTGAAGCCCTGGTCTCATTAATCAGCTTTGCCTGATCTTCCTCCACGATGTAAAACTCCGAGTGCATATGGTGGTCTGTCACGTCTTCCACCTTGACCGGCCGGAAAGTGCCAAGTCCCACGTGGAGCGTTACATGTGCAATCCGGACACCCTTTTGCATTACTTTTTCCAGGAGTTCCTGTGTGAAATGTAGTCCCGCGGTCGGCGCAGCCGCCGAACCGTCGTGCTTTGCATAGACTGTCTGGTATCTGTTTTTGTCCTGCAGCTTATGTGTGATATACGGCGGCAGCGGCATTTCCCCGAGCACATCCAGGATCTCTTCAAAGATTCCGTCATACGTAAACTGGATCAGACGGTTTCCTTCCTCCACAATCTCCAGGACTTCGCCTCTCAAAGCGCCGTCGCCGAAGATAAGTTTCGTACCGGGTTTTGCCTTTTTCCCCGGCTTTACCAGAGTCTCCCATATATCGTTCTCCCTGCGTTTTAAAAGCAGGATTTCGATATGAGCGTCCGTTCCTTCTTTTCTGCCGAACAGACGGGCCGGAATCACTTTCGTATCATTGATCACAAGACAGTCGCCCGGCCGCAGATATGAAAGGATGTCCGTAAACCTGCCGTGTGTGATCTCTCCGCTTTCCCTGTCAAGGTGCAGCAGCCTGGAGTCCGAACGGTTGGGGAGCGGATCCTGAGCAATCAGCTCCTCCGGCAGCTCATAGTAAAAGTCTGAAGTCTTCATACGTCACTCTCCTCCCGGTAATATATCCGGTCTTCTTCCAGGACGTCGGCAGTTCCATCCTTCACTTCCACGATCGACACCCCGCAGTTCGGAGGCACATGCCCCCGCCAGAATGACGAAGTGAAGTCCTGATAAAAATAATTCATCAATGCACGCAGCGTACACCCGTGTGTCGAGAGCAGGATCGTTTCCTGTTCATTTCCCGGTTCCTGCAGAAGTTCATCCAGAAAATGTTCCGTACGCCTGCAGACTTCCAATACACTTTCCCCTCCCTTTGGCGGATCAAACTGAAACGGATCGCGGAAAAACTGTTCAAAAGAGTCCGAAGGGATCTCATAATTATCTCTGCTGCAGGACAGGCCTTCCCATTCGCCGAAGCTGATCTCTCTTATGCGGTCTTCTATCACAACAGGAATCTGTCGTCCTCCTGCAACCAGCTCCGCCGTCTGAACAGCTCTTTTGAGGGGACTTGTATAAATCCTGGTAAACGGAATATCCCGCATCGCTTCGCCCGTTTTTCGGGCAAGAGATACCCCGTTATCATTTAACGGAATATCACTCATGCCCTGCAGCCTGGCCTGCGTGTTCCATGTTGTTTCTCCATGTCGTATTACATATAATTTCATAAAGCACCTGCTACTGTCTGAGGACAGCTCCCAAATCTTCCAGACCATTCAGTATCTTTTTCATCACGGCAGTGATATCTGCCTCTTCAAGGGTTCTGTCAGCTGCACGGAATGTAATCGAATACGCAACTGATTTAAAGCCTTCTTCAATCTGGCTTCCCTCATATACATCAAACAGCTGATAGCTTTCCAGGATGTTTCCGCCGCGCTGTTCGATAACAGCTTCAATTTGTCCCACAAGAACTTCTTTCGGCAATACCATGCTGATGTCACGTGTCACCGCAGGATATTTTGCAATACCCGTATATTTTCTGTCATATGACGCGAATTCAAGTACTTTCAGGATGTCGATGACCGCAGCATACACGCGTGTTCCGATATCATAATTATCAGCGACATCCGGATGTATTTCTCCGAGATATCCGATATTAACGCCATCATAGATGACATTTGCCTGTCTGCCCGGATGCAGGAACGTCTTCCCTGCCTGAGGGTCATAATGTGGCTTTCTGTGCATACCCACCTTTTCCAGAAACTCTTCGATCACACCTTTCATCGTGAAAAAGTCTCCGTCTCCGTACATTCCGAGCGTAAGCATCATTCTCTCTTCCGGCAGTTCCCGTAGCGGCAGCTGTTTAGGGATATAGATATTGCCAAGCTCATATAATTTCACATTCTTGTTTCTGCGGTTGTAATTGGTGGACAGTGAAGTCAACATTCCGTTCAGCGAAATCGTACGCATGATACTGAAATCCTCACCGAGCGGATTCATGATCGTCACTGCTCTCCGAAGCGGGCTGTCCGGTGTGATCAACAGCTTGTCGAATACTTTCGGACTTTCAAACGAGTAGCACATGCCCTGTGAGAATCCGCAGTATTCCGCCACGTCTCTGGCCGTCTCCTCTATGCGCATTTTAAATGAAATCTTGCCGGTCGTAGCCTCTCCGCTCGGAAGAGTCGTCGGGATGTTGTCGTATCCATAAAAACGTGCAACCTCCTCGGCCAGATCAGCAGTGCGGAAAATGTCATGCCGGAATGTCGGTGCCACGATCTCATTTGCATTCTCATCATATGACAGTTCTACGCGCCCCAGATATTCCAGCATCTGTTCTTTGGAAAGATTAGTGCCGAGCAGTGCGTTGATCTTCTCCGGCTCAAACGGGACACGCACAGGCTCTTTCTTCTTCGTGTAGACGTCGACAGTGCCTCCGACGACTTCACCTGCTCCCAGCTCTTCCATCAGCTGGCACGCACGGTCGATTGCGGCTTTCGCATTGTTTGGATCCAGTCCCTTTTCAAATTTCCCGGAAGCATCCGTGCGCAGACCGACACGTTTGCTGGAAAGCCGGATATTCGTTCCGTCAAAGCAGGCAGCCTCGAACAGGACCGTCTTTACGGAATCAGTAATCATAGAATTCTCACCGCCCATGATGCCGGCAATGCCAACTGGTTTCTCGGCATCACAGATCATCAGTACCGATTCATCCATTTTACGTTCCTGTCCATCCAGTGTTACGAAATTTTCTTCTTTTGCCGCCCGTCTGACGATGATCTCATTCCCTTCGATCATATCAAGATCGTAGGCATGCATCGGCTGACCGTATTCTTCCATCACGTAATTCGTGATATCTACAAGATTGTTAATCGGACGGATTCCATTCGTCGCCAGGCATCTCTGCATCCACTTCGGCGAAGGCCCGATCTTAACGTTTTTCACCACGCGGGCACAATATCTCGGGCAGAGATCTTCATCTTCCACCGTCACTTTGATATAGTCATTGACATCCTCATTATTTCCTGTCTCATTTACGGCCGGCGGATGGAACTCCTTCCGGAATGTAGCGGCAGCTTCCCGTGCAATCCCGATCACACTGTAGCAGTCCACACGGTTAGAAGTCACCTCATATTCAAATACGACATCTTCAAGCCCCAGCGCTTTTATGGCACTCTCACCGACGACCGCATCCACAGGAAAAATGTAGATCCCATACTCCGGAGCTTCCGGATACATTTCTCTTGTGCTTCCGAGTTCCTCGATGGAACACATCATGCCGTAGGATTCAATCCCTCTCAGTTTTCCTTTTTTTATCCTGATGCCTCCCGGCGTCTTCTTTCCGTCGTGTCCTCCGGCTACACGGCCGCCGTCCAGGACAACCGGCACCTTATCCCCTTCCTTCACATTCGGCGCACCGGTCACGATCTGTACAGTTTCTGCGCCCACATTTACCTGACAGATGATCAGCTTATCCGCATCCGGATGTCTCTCGATCTTCTCGATCTGTCCGATCACAATATCTGACAGGTCTGCATCCAGCTTTTCATACCCTTCTACTTTCGTCCCGGAAAGTGTCATGGCGTCTGTATATTCCTGTGCCGTCACTTCCAGATCCGGTACATATTGTTTGATCCATGATAATGATGTATTCAATTCTTCTTCCTCCTGAATTTAAAAATGTCCATCGTGTCACTGCATTAGAACTGTTTTAAGAAACGGTCATCATTTTCATATAACAGTCTCATATCGTCAATCTCGTATTTTAACAATGCGATACGTTCCAGTCCGACGCCGAATGCAAAACCAGTATATTCTTCCGGGTCAATGCCGCACATCTCAAGCACATGCGGGTGAACCATCCCACAGCCCAGAATCTCGATCCAGCCGGTGCCTTTACAGAAACGGCAGCCGCTTCCGCCGCATTTAAAGCAAGTCACATCTACTTCCGCACTCGGCTCTGTGAACGGGAAATGATGCGGGCGGAACTTCGTTCTCGTCTCTTCCCCGAACAGTTCTTTTGCAAATTCCTCCAGCGTTCCTTTCAGGTCAGCAAACGTGATATTCCTGTCGATGACAAGCCCTTCAATCTGATGGAATGACGGTGAGTGGGTTGCATCCACCTCGTCAGAACGGAATACGCGTCCCGGTGCGATCATACGGATCGGAAGTTTCCCCTCTTCCATGACACGCGCCTGGACCGGTGATGTCTGGGTGCGCAGCACGATGTCTTTGTTGATATAGAAGGTGTCCTGTTCATCCTTTGCCGGATGATTGGCCGGTATGTTCAGCTTTTCGAAATTGTATAAATCATACTCCACTTCCGGGCCTTCCACGACTTCATATCCCATGCCGATGAAGATACGCTCCACTTCTTCCAGCGCGATCGTATTCGGATGGCGGTGCCCCACTCTGGCACGCTTTGCCGGGAGTGTGACGTCGATCACTTCCTCTTTCATCTGGTGTTCACGAATCGCCCTCTCCAGACGCACTTTAGTTTCTTCCAGATACTGCTCGATCTTTTCTCTTGTCTCATTGACCATCTGCCCTACTTTCGGACGGTCTTCCGCTGCGACATCTTTCATTCCCTTCAAAACAGAAGTTAACTTTCCTTTTTTTCCAAGAAAACTGACACGCACATCATTCAGCTTGTCAAGGGCGTCAGAATCCTGAATGTTCTGTGTCGCCTCATCCAGAATCGCCTGTAATTTGTCTTTCATACTTTCGCTCATGATTCATTCTCCTTATTGATTGATTAATAATCTGGCAATAAAAAAACCCCGTCCGCAAAAGGGACGAAGTTCAAGATCCGTGGTACCACCCTGATTCCCGGATTTCACCGGGCACTCAAACAGCTTAACGCGCTCCATACGGCATCTCCTACTTGATTTCAGAGATGCGGCTCCAGTGGGAATCTCAATATGCATCTGAACTCAAGGAAGCTTTCAGCCGGTGACTTCCCCTCTCTGATAGAAAATACATATCTACTGACACTTTCATCGCCGATATTAATATAATTACTAATTTTAACACAAAGACCTGATGTGTCAAGGAAAATTTATTTTTTTTAATATTTTTATGCTTCTTCCCTGGTTTTCACCGAAAAAAACCGCATGCAGATCCTTCGCAGATCCGCATACGGCGTTTTTTGTTATTGCTTTCTTTTATAACTGAGGACCAGCAGAAACTAATGCTTTTCCTGCCTCATTACCCTCATATTTTGCAAAGTTCTTGACAAATCTCTGTGCCAGGTCTTTCGCCTTGGTCTCCCACTCAGCAGCGCTCGCATAGGTGTCACGCGGATCAAGGATCGCAGGATCTACACCCGGAAGCTCTGTTGGGATCTCGAAGTTAAAATATGGCAGTTCTTTTGTCGGTGCACTTGCGATGGATCCGTCCAGAATTGCGTCGATGATTCCACGGGTATCCTTGATTGAGATACGTTTTCCGGAACCGTTCCAGCCGGTGTTCACCAAGTATGCTTTTGCACCGCTCATCTGCATTCTCTTCACAAGCTCCTCTGCATATTTGGTAGGATGCAGTTCCAGGAACGCCTGACCGAAACAAGCGGAGAATGTCGGAGTCGGTTCTGTGATTCCGCGCTCTGTACCGGCAAGTTTTGCTGTGAATCCGGACAGGAAATAATACTGTGTCTGTTCCGGAGTCAGAATGGATACAGGAGGAAGGACACCGAATGCGTCAGCAGACAGGAAAATAACATCCTTAGCCGCAGGAGCCGCAGAAACCGGGCGTACGATTTTTTCAATATGGTCGATCGGATAAGATACACGGGTATTTTCTGTTACACTCTTGTCATCAAAATCGATCTTACCGTTCTCATCCAGCGTAACATTCTCCAGAAGAGCATTGCGTTTGATTGCGTTATAGATATCAGGCTCAGATTCTTTATCCAGATTGATGACTTTCGCGTAGCAGCCGCCCTCAAAGTTAAAGATACCGTTGTCATCCCATCCGTGCTCATCATCACCGATCAAAAGACGTTTCGGATCTGTGGACAACGTGGTTTTTCCTGTTCCAGACAGTCCGAAGAAAATTGCGGTATTCTCCCCGTTCAGATCCGTGTTGGCGGAACAGTGCATGGAAGCGATGCCTTTCAGCGGCAGATAGTAGTTCATCATAGAGAACATACCCTTCTTCATCTCTCCGCCGTACCAGGTATTTACGATAACCTGCTCGCGGCTGGTGATGTTGAACATGGCTGCTGTCTCAGAATTCAGGCCCAGCTCCTTGTAGTTCTCGACTTTTGCCTTGGAAGCATTATATACAACAAAATCCGGCTCAAAGTTTTCGAGTTCTTCCGCGGTAGGTTTGATAAACATATTCATAACGAAATGAGCCTGCCATGCAACCTCTACGATGAAACGAATGGCCATGCGGGTATCCTTATTCGCTCCGCAGAACAAGTCGACTACAAACAGTCTTTTGCCGGAGAGCTCTTCCAGAGCAATCTTCTTGACAGTATCCCATGCCTCCTGGCTTGCAGGATGGTTATCATTCTTATACTCATCAGAAGTCCACCATACCGTGTCCTTCGAATTCTCATCCATGACAATAAATTTGTCTTTCGGTGAACGTCCCGTGTAGATACCGGTCATAACATTAACTGCACCAAGTTCACTTACCTGGCCTTTTTCAAACCCTTCCAGACCCGGTTTTGTCTCTTCTTCAAATATCATCTCATAAGAAGGATTGTGAACGATTTCTGTAACTCCGGTAATACCATATTGGCTTAAATCAATGTTTGCCATTTTTATCATCCTCTCTTTCGTCTAGTCAAAATTTTTTGATTCCTTCCCATTATTACATTTTGTGAAAGAAAAATCAATATTTTATTTTTTTTTCAGATTTTCTTTGTCATCCTCATCCTCATCACCCTCATGCTCATGCTCATCATCTTCGTCCGACGAGGAGAAAGAACGCAGTTCCATATACAGATGTTCCACTGCCGTCTGCTGAAGCTTACGGAATTTATCCTCAAAATATGCGTTGATCTCAGCCCCCAGCAATACAATGAACATACAGAAATAGACCCATAACATGATCATGATAAGAGTGGTCAGGCTTCCATACATATTTGATACATTGAAATACTCCAGATATATGGAGAAAATCAGAGAAAATACAGACCATGCGACTGCGGATATGACAGCTCCCGGCAGCTGACTTTTCAGTGTCGCCTTTCTGTTGGGAAGAAACTTATACATCAGCAGAAAAGCCACAGACAGCACTGCCAGCGAAACTCCTGTCCGCATCTGTAAAATGCTTTTTGCGATCTCTCCGATCAGAGGATAGCTTACGGACAGCGCCTCCTGTATGCTGTTACCAAAAACCAGCACGATCAGGGTCAGGATGATCACTGCGATAAAGAGCAATGTATACGCCGCCGACCGAATGCGTGCCAGTACGTAATTTCTCGTCTCAAATACCTGATAGACAGAGTTCAGTCCATTCGTGAGTCCCTGCATCCCTTTCCCGGCAGTCCAGAGTGTGATGATCGCCGTAAGAGGGACAACTGCCAGTGATTTGGAGTAAACCTCCAGGATAATCTGTTTGACAAAGCTCTGAAAGTCTTCCGGAACAATCTGAACAACAGCTTCCAGTATCATATTCTGTGTCAGCGGTGTATATCGTACAGATGTCATCAGCAGAAGAATAAAGGGAATAAACGAGAGCAGAATAAAATAGGAACACTGTGCAGCATACGCGCTGATGTGATCCCTCGTCGCCCGGTCTGTAAACCCAAATATGAGATTCGCAAAATTTTTCAATTTTTTCAAAAATCCAATCTTATTCTTTTTCATACAGGATAACCTGCCTCTTGCATGAAAAGAGAGTCATGAAAATGACTCTCTTTCTTTATCTTTTGTGGTCCCGGGATGCCGGTCCTATATTTTGAGTCCTAGCACTCGGCTAGGTGGGTATCCGCAGCTGGTCTTCTGCCTACCACAACGAGAGGTCTGACATCCGATCAGTGATATAGGATTCCCGTTTAAGATAATGTAGGTTCAAAATTAATAGGGTTGTCGAACATTCCAGGAAACCACAAACTGTTTTCTATATTTAGATTATACCTTATTCTATGTAGTTTTACAAGAACCATACACAATTTTTTCTTGTTGGTATATTTTTACGATAACTTTCCGTCGGTCAATGCGTCCTGTTCTTGTAATGCGCCAGAAATCCAAAGCCTGCCGCCGCCACGAAAACAGCCGCCGCCGCGGGGATAAATATCCCGATCTCCAGAGAAAACCTTGCGCTGACGCTGCCGATGACCGGTGATACCATACTGCCGCCAATATACATTCCGATGAACAGTATTGTGGTCGCGACCAGTGTGTTTGATTTCAGCCTTTCGCAGCTGAGATATGTGACATGTGGTATCGTATTGCCCCCGGCGAAGCCGGTCACTGCCATACAGGCGACCATGATGAACGGATTTTTAAGCAGGATGCCGGTAAGCATTGCAATTGCCGCCAGTGCACTGCCGTATGCCAGCTGCTTCTGCGGCCTGACACCCAGTCTTGGCAGGAGTATCCTGCTGATCGCCGTCCCCACCCAAAAGGCGGATAGCGCCGCGGTGCCCAGTACCCCGCTGCCCATCTCCACTTCAAAGAAACGCCGGATCCATGCCGCGATCCCCATCTGATGCGCACAGTAAAAAAACATCGCAAAGAACAGAAAAATGTTGCCGTCGGCCTTCAGAAAAGCGGCGATCCGTTTGATATTGATGCCTGTGTTTTCTGTTTCTGCATCGCTTTTTGTTCCGGGAGCACCTGCCTTTACAACCAGCAGGAAGACAGCCGCCAGAACCGCCTGCACGGCGAAAACGAATAAAAACACATGATTCCAGAGCACGCCCTCCGAGACCAGAAATTGAAATACCAACGGTGCGGTGATATTGCCGATGCCAAACAGGAAATGCATATCGTTCAGGCGCACCGGCGACTCCGGATGGATATCAACCATCAGGGCGCCGCCGGCAGTATCCTGTATCCCCATTGCAATCCCGAACAGACCGTACAGCAGAGACATCACTGCAAAAGGCGGAACAAGGGAAAGTCCGAGCATGGCAGTACAGGAAAACAGCAATGCTGTCAGCACCGCAGTATGCTTTTTGATTCTGCCCGCCATAAGCATCATCAGGATAATAGCGGCAACCGAAAAAGCATTCTGCAGCATCAGGGGCAGTCCCTGCGAAGATGCTGTCAGATTGTATTTTTCGATAAAGTTGGACAGAAAAAAACCCTGCGTTGCGCCCCCATACGCCAGCGTAAACATCGAAAGCAGTAACATTGCCGTATAAAAACCGGTTAAATGCTTTTTTATCATGGCATATCCCCCCACTTACTGTATCCCATTCAGCTCCTGATACAGATTTTTTGCATAACTATCCGTCATGCCGCTCACAAAGTCTGTCACAAGGAGCAGTCTTAAGTACAGTCTTTCCTGTTCTGACTTTCCTTTGGCGTATGTGTGATACGTCTGCAGATAATTCTCTGAAATCAGAGATATCATTTTCCCTTCCATCATATCCACGGGCTCAGAACTGTCATAATGCACTGCGGCAGGGACCAGTTTGTCCAGTAGGAAGGTCAGTATGGTACCAGCGGCGACTTCCAGTTTTAAAATGGGCTGTGAAGTGAACGCATAGCGATACGCAATATCACCGAGCGCCTCCATGACCCATGCGCCATCCGTCCCATAAAAGATATCATGCGTATAGCTTCCTGCCATAATATCGTCATAATTCGCTGTGAAACCTTCTGTCGCAGCAAAGATCAGCGAACTCTGCAGGCGAACCACCCAGTTCTGGACACTGTAGAGCTGCGGGTCTTTGATCCTGCGCCGGAGGGCATTGTCATACTGATGCTGAAGAATCCCGACGGCATCCATGCCTTCCGCGCGCGGCGCATGCTTTTCCTGAAAGTCACTGATCTCCTGAAAAAGTTCCCGATAGGATATACACCCTTTTTTAAATGCATCTTCAATATCTGCAGTTCTGTACGCGATGTCATCCGCAGCTTCCAGTATAAAGGTAAGCGGGTGGCGGACTCCTGCGGCAGTCGTCCCTGCTGCAATATCCTGATACAGCTGCTGCTCTGCATAAAAATACCCCATTTTCTTATCACGAATGTTTCCGCTGCCGGGTTTCATCCGCGTGGAACTGACCGGGTATTTGATAATCGTGTTTAAGAGGGCATACGTCAGATTCATGCCGTATTCATTTACCAGAAAATGAAGTTTGCTCACAAGGCGCAGTGCCTGGGCATTCCCCTCAAAGTGATACAGGTCCTGCAGCATCTGATCTGACAAGTAATCCGGAACCGGCACGCCGGACAGGCGTACACGGGACAGATTTTTCATGAACCAGTCACGGATCGCCTCCTCCCCAAAATGTCCGAACGGAGGATTCCCGATGTCGTGAATCAGCCCCGCACATTGGAGGATATCGCAGATATCACTTTTCGTCTGCAGATCAAAATCCGGATCTTTCTCATTTTTAAGAATGTACTGTGCAATATTCTGTCCCAGTGACTTTGCAAACGACGAGACCTCCATGGAGTGTGTCAGTCTTGTTCGGATAAAATCACTTTTGTCCAGCGGAAACACCTGTGTCTTATCCTGAAGCCTCCGAAAGGATGCGCTGCCGATGATCCGGTGATAGTCCTTTTCAAATTCACTCCTGAGGTCAGAGGTCCTGTGATTTCCGCTCTTTTGATAAACCCCGGCTCTGACCGGCGAGAGCAAATCTTTCCATCTCATATCTATTCTCCGGATCAGATTCCAAGAATCTTTCTGACAATTCCCTTCATCTCATCTTTTTCAACTACCGTATCGTGAAGCACCGGTGCACTGCGGATATCTTCAATCGCCTGAGGCACTTTTACCCTGGCAATCTTGGCGAGCTCGTCAACCAGTTCAAAGTCTGTCATCTCGTCGTAGGAATGATCGATCGCATTCATCACGCTTCTTGTGAACTTAAACGGGCTTGCCGTGGACGCAAGCAATGTCTTTTTATCGTCTCTCATATCCCGTTTATATTTCTGATAAACGCTCGCTGCCACAGCGGTATGGGTATCGATGATATATCCCGCTGTCTCATAAATACGCCGGATCGTCTGGGCCGTTTCCTCTTCACCCGCATAGTTGCCATAAAAATCTGCAAGCTTTGTCTTCATCGCATCGGTAATGGTATACTTTCCGTCTTTTGAGAGTGCATCCATAAATGCCCTGTTCTGTTCAGAATCGTCTCCCGTCAGATGATAGATCAGGCGTTCCAGATTACTGGAAATCAGAATGTCCATTGACGGTGAGGAAGTCAGGATAAACTCGCGGTTGCGGTCATACGTTCCTGTCGTAAAGAAATCGTACAGCACTTTATTTTCATTGGATGCGCAAATCAGCTTATCAATCGGTACTCCCATCTGCTTTGCATAGTACGCAGCCAGGATATTTCCGAAGTTACCGGTAGGCACAACAACATTGACAGTTTCCTGCGGTTCAATTTCTTTGTTTTTCACCAGGCTGGCATATGCATATACATAGTATACCACCTGCGGCACCAGTCGTCCGATATTGATGGAATTTGCAGAAGAAAACTGGCATCCTGCCTGCAAGAGCTCCTCCGCCAGTTCAGCGTCATTAAACATCTGCTTCACTCCGGTCTGGGCATCATCGAAATTGCCTTCAAGCGCAACAACGTACGTATTGCTGCCTTTCTGCGTCACCATCTGTTTTTCCTGGATCGGGCTGACGCCGTCCTTCGGGTAAAAAACAATGATTTTTGTACCGGGTACATCCGCAAATCCGGCGAGCGCCGCCTTTCCTGTATCTCCAGAAGTTGCTGTCAGGATCACGATGTCATTTTTCACCTGATTTTTGCGGGCGGCCGTTGTCATCAGATGCGGAAGTATTGACAACGCCATATCTTTAAAAGCAATGGTAGCTCCATGGAACAGTTCCAGATAATATGTTCCGTCTGCCTTCACGATCGGCGCAATATCACGGGTATCGAATTTCTCATCGTATGCCTTCTCTATGCAGTCCTGTAATTCTTCTTTCGTGAAATCCGTCAGAAACCGACTCATAACTTCATACGCTACTTCCTGATACGTCATTTTTGCCAGCGTCTCCATATCCATATCCAGTGACGGAATCTGTGTCGGAACAAAAAGGCCGCCATCTGCAGAAAGCCCCTGCAGTATAGCCTTTGAAGCCGTTACTGTTTCGTTATTACCTCTTGTGCTTTTATACAAAATTTCCATTTGTACTACCATCCTCTTCTTTCTTCGCATAAATAAAAACCTTTTCAGCCTTCATCGCTAAAGATTATAGCATATCGCAAAGATTCCCGCAACGCGGCTATGTATAAAAAAGGCGAAAAAAAGGTATTGTCAGCCTCCGGCAATACCTTTTCAATCTTTAATACTTATAAAAACTGTGACAGCCATGTTTAAACAAAAATGTCAGCTTGGAGTCAAACCATTTGACATTTTTCGCTTCGGAGTATTCTTTTTCCAGGAAAAATAACGCCCCGTCAGAATAATCTTCCCCGTCAATCGCCCTGTTCACCGCTTCGCGCGTCGTATCTGATACTGAAACGGTCGCAATCCTTCCGTCGATCGTCGGAGAAAATTGTGCGCTGCCTCCCGACTTATCCCACACGACTTCCGTCACGCTGTCGGGAAACTGATCGCTCGCAACCCGGTTGAATATTACATTTGCCACCAGAATTCGCCCCATAATGTCCTCGCCGCCGGCCTCAGCCTCGACAATCGACAGCAATGTCTCGTAATCATTATCCGAAATTTTCGTCTTTTCTACCAGCTCCCACGACTGGTCATCAATGGAATTCACTGTTTCTTTTACCAGGCTGCCCACATCAAATTCCGAGACTTCTTCCCGTATCGCAGTCCTCTGTCCAACCAGCACATCCTCAACATTTGTACCGATCGGATGGTACTCACCATTGGCAGCTTTCGTCGCATTTACACCGTCTATGATCCCCTGAAATCCCTGCGGTACGGTTTCCTCTTCCTCCGGCTGCACAGTTGCCTCTGCAGCGCCGGCAGGGTCGGGGTCCTCATCAGGATCTGAAAGCTGTTCCTGCTTCGGTACATCTGCCGCTGCAGTTCCCTGACCGGCATCCGCATTCTTGGCAGAGACGCTTCCGGCCGCAACACCCACTACAGCCGCTGTGACAACAACACTGACTATAACAGCGGTTTTGGTCCGGCTGTGTTTTTCATTTCTCCGTGACATAAGTGTCTTCACTTTGCACAGCAGTTTTTTGATTGCTTCCATCGATCTGTCCTTTGCCTTACGCGCTTTTCTACACTAAGCAAAGTATAGATATTCAGTTTGGTAAAGTCAATAGAAAAACCAAAATTTTGGCTGATTTCACTAATTATTCTCCACTTTTTCATGAAAAACGCCCATTATTTTATAAGCATTTCTCCACTTTTCGACGAATATCGCAATTTTTTACAATTCACCCTCCCCGCACACGACCGCGGTTTTGCATGTGAGTTTCATGTTATTTTACCAGATTATTGATGGCTGTCACCAGTGCATCAATAGATGCCCGGATGATATCCGGATCGACCGCGGCTCCCCATGCCATCTGATCCTGGCTCCCTTTCACACCGACATATGCGATCGCTCTGGAGCTGGAACTCTTCTCGAGTGCATGCTCCTGATAAGTAACCAGCTGGTAATCCAGGTCATACGCCTTTTTCAGCGCGTTGCTGACTGCATCCAGACGTCCGTTTCCAACCGCTTCCGTGACAATGGTCTCACCGTTATGGACAGATGTTACCTGTGTTGTGATTCCATCTTTCTGCTGGAAATGAACTTCAATAACATTGTAAGGTTCCGTGATGTTCTCATATTCTTTCTTAAACAGTTCGAATATTTCATCCGGATGCAGCTCTTTGTGCGTGTGATCGGAAACTGCTTTTGCAGCGTACCCCATTGCCTCCCGCATTTTTGCCGGAAGACAGAGTCCATATTTCGTCTCCAGAATATATCCCACGCCGCCCTTTCCTGACTGGCTGTTGATACGTATTACATCCGCATCGTAATTCCTGCCAATATCCGTAGGGTCGATCGGCAAATATGGAACCGTCCAGCGGTCCGGTGTCTTTTCTTCGATCCATTTCATACCTTTCGCGATTGCATCCTGATGAGAACCGGAAAAAGCGGCGAACACGAGTGAACCGCTGTACGGGCTTCTGGCATCAATCTGCATGCCTGTGTATTCTTCATACTTTTCACAGATATCCGGCATGTTCTCAAAGTTCAGTTCCGGGTCTACCCCCTGCGCATACATATTCATAGCCAGTGTAACTATATCCACATTCCCGGTGCGTTCCCCGTTTCCGAACAACGTTCCCTCAATGCGGTCAGCCCCAGCCAGAATTCCCAGCTCAGAGTCCGCAACGCCGCAGCCACGGTCATTATGTGGATGCAGGGATACCACTACATTTTCACGGTATTTCATATTCTTGCACATGTATTCAATCTGACTTGCATAAACATGCGGCAATGAATGCTGTACCGTAACAGGAAGATTAATGATTGCTTTCTTATCCGGTGTCGGTCTCCACACGTCCAATACTGCATTAACCACATCCAGCGCATACTCCGGCTCCGTCCCGGTAAAACTTTCCGGACTGTATTCGAATAGAAAGTTCCCGTCCGTTTCATCTGCCAGTTTTTTCAAAAGCTCTGCCCCGTCGACCGCAATCTTCAGGACCTCTTCTTTCGATTTTCGAAACACCTGCTCTCTCTGTGCCAGAGAAGTGGAATTATAGACGTGAACAACTGCTTTTTTCGCGCCGTCCAGTGCCTCAAAAGTTTTTCGGATAATGTGTTCTCTCGCCTGTGTCAACACCTGAATCGTCACATCGTCCGGAATCAGATTCTGTTCGATCAGCGTCCGAAGGAAAATATATTCCGTATCAGAAGCCGCGGGAAATCCAACTTCGATCTCTTTAAATCCCACATCCACAAGCAGTTTAAAAAACTCAATTTTCTGATCAAGGCTCATGGGAATGACCAGCGCCTGATTGCCGTCACGAAGATCTACACTGCACCAGACCGGCGCTTTGTCAATATACTCTTTTTTGGTCCAATCCATACACTCTGTGGGCGGCATGAAATACTGCCGCTGATACTTTTTGTGATTCATCATAATTCGTTTCCTCCCTGTTTTTTAATTGATACTGTTTCCGATGCAATAGAAAAACAGCCCTTCGCTCAGATGCTGCTTCCAGCAAGAGACGAAAGACTGTTATAGTCTACGCGGTACCACTCTCATTTTATGAATAAAATTCATACACTCACCGGATACGGATGAATTCATCGATATCCTCCCCCAGATAACGGTCGGGGCTCCGTCTGCGTCTACTTTTCAAAGAATTTCGGGCAGCCGCTCAGAGGTGAGTTCCATCAATCTTATCTACTGCTTCACATCAGCCAGCAGCTTTCTGAAATCTAAAATGGATGTACTATTCCTCATCTCAGCATTTAATTATTTAGCTGTATTTAGATTATCATTAACAGCCCATCATTGTCAACAACTTTTTTAACCCATCTTTTCAAATTCAAGTTTTACTTTGCAGCTTACAACTTATACGTAATGTTTGGATAACTGCTCCGTATTCTTTACAAGGCGATCATCATTCAGTCAAAAGCCACGCATCAATAAGTTCGCAAAGGAGATGATAACTTGAGCACAGAGTATAGAGATAAAATACTGCAGTTTCTGATGATGGATGACTCTGAATTTCTCATACAGTATTTGTATGATATGGAATTCAAGGATCTGAAAGACTTTACAGAAGAATTCCCTGAGTTTATGACTGATTTGAATAATGATGAAATAATAAACACATTAAAAAACACCGTCTATCAGGAGATATTAAAAAAGCTGGGAATATAAAACGCAAACAAAAAATCCACATACAGACTTCCGCAGTCATACCGCTTCCGCCATACATGGATTACAGTTATAAATCGGGGCAACAGGATTCGAACCTGCGACCTCACGGCCCCCAGCCGTGCGCGCTACCAAGCTACGCCATACCCCGTTTATTCGCAGGAATGCCGTATCAGGCATCCCCGCTAATTTAATATTATATCTTATTCATCATAAACTGTAAAGATTAATTTACAATTATATTTCATTATTTTTTAGCATTAATGTAGTTTACAAGTCCGCCGCTTGTGATGATTTTCTGCATGAACTCCGGGAAGGGCTGCCCTTTAAAGGAAGTTCCTTTCGTTTGATTGGTTATGACACCGCTGTCAAAATCAACCTCAATCTCATCTCCGGATTCAATTCCCTGAGCTGCTTCCGGACATTCAATGATCGGCAAACCTATGTTGATGGCATTTCTGTAGAAAATCCGTGCAAATGTCTCGGCTATCACACAACTCACACCAGCTGCTTTTATCGCAAGAGGTGCGTGTTCCCTTGAAGATCCACAGCCAAAATTTTTATTTGCTACGATGATGTCGCCTTTTTTTACTTTATTTACAAACTCCTTATCAATATCCTCCATGCAGTGGGTTGCCAGTTCTGCAGGGTCAGAAGAATTCAGATAACGCGCAGGAATGATAACATCCGTATCTACGTTATCGCCGTATTTAAATACTGTTCCGTTTGCTTTCATAGTCTAACCTCCTATAATCCAAGTTCTGCCGGTGCGGAAATTTTCCCCGTCACAGCGCTTGCAGCTGCAACAGCCGGACTCGCCAGATATACCTCTGATTCCACGTGCCCCATCCTTCCGACAAAGTTACGGTTTGTCGTGGATATACATCTTTCACCTTCGGCCAGAATCCCCATATAGCCGCCCAGACAAGGTCCGCAGGTTGGCGTACTTACAACCGCACCTGCTTCGATGAAAATCTTCAGCAGACCTTCTTCCATCGCCTGAAGATAAATTTTCTGTGTCGCAGGAATCACAATACACCGAACCCCTTTTTTCACTTTACGTCCTTTCAGGATCTCAGCCGCAATTCTCAGATCGTCAATCCTTCCATTCGTACAGGAGCCGATGACAGACTGGTCAATGACCACATCCTCCGTGATCTCATCGATCGTTTTTGTATTTTCGGGAAGATGTGGAAATGCGATCGTCGGTTTCAGTTCCGACAGATCAATCGTGTATTCTTCATCATACACTGCGTCTTCGTCCGCTTCGTACACGTTAAACTCACGCAGAGAATGTTCTTTCATGTAGGCTGCCGCTTTTTCATCCACGGGGAAAATACCGTTCTTTCCTCCGGCTTCGATTGCCATATTTGCGATCGTAAATCTGTCGTCCATGGACAGACTGGCGATTCCTTCTCCGACAAATTCCATGGATTTATAACGTGCACCATCCACGCCGATCATGCCGATGATATGGAGAATCACGTCTTTTCCGCTCACCCATTTGGATGGTTTCCCTACAATGTTAAACCTGATAGCAGACGGGACTTTGAACCATGCTTTGCCGGTCGCCATACCGGCAGCCATATCCGTACTTCCCACACCGGTTGAGAATGCTCCGAGTGCCCCGTATGTACATGTATGAGAGTCTGCACCGATCACAGTGTCGCCGGCTACAACCAGACCTTTCTCCGGAAGCAGTGCATGTTCGATCCCCATCTCTCCCACATCAAAATAATTGGTGATGTCATGTTTACATGCAAATTCACGCACACATTTACAGTGTTCTGCTGATTTAATATCCTTGTTCGGGATAAAGTGGTCCATAACCAGTGCCACCTTATCTTTATTAAATACTGTATCTACCGTCATCTTATCCATTTCATGAATGGCAACCGGTGAAGTGATATCATTTCCAAGCACCAGATCCAGATCTGCCTCAATTAACTGTCCCGCTTCCACTTTGTCCAGTCCTGCATGTGCAGCCAGAATCTTCTGCGTCATAGTCATACCCATGATCCAATTCCTCCTTTTCAGTCTTACAATTTAAACGTTTCCTGTCTTTGATATTGCTATTCTAGCACAAACATTGATATAATACAAATATATAAAATGAATACTTATTATAACTTCAAGTTATATAATATGAGGGGGCCCGGGAAAATGGATCAAAATTTATCTCTCTATCGGATTTTTTATACTGTTGCCAACACACAAAACATCTCCAAAGCTGCATCGGAACTCTTTATCAGCCAGCCGGCGATCAGCAAATCGCTCCGAAAGCTGGAAGAAAACCTGAATCTTTCTCTGTTTATCCGTAACTCACGCGGTGTCACGCTCACCTCGGAGGGGAAAACACTGTACACTTATGTCTCACAGGCATTCGACGCCCTGCAGACAGGCGAGGAAAAATTGCGGCAGATACAGGAACTCGGTATCGGTCATATCCGCATCGGAGTGAGCTCAACACTGTGCAAATTCACGCTGCTTCCCTATCTGGAAGACTTTATCAAAACACATCCTCATATCAGGATCACCATCGAGTGCCAGTCCACCAGTCACACGCTGTCCCTGCTTCGTGAAAACAAAATCGATCTCGGTCTCATCGGACGCCCGGAAAGCCTTTTGCACCTTCACTTTGATTCGCTCGGTGAAATCGAGGACATTTTTGTCGCAACCGGCACCTATCTGTCAAACCTTACTCTTCGCTCAGCGGACGGCAATGCCGACATCTTTAAAAATGCCACACTGATGCTGCTCGATAAGGGGAATATCACCCGCCAGTATATCGATGATTATCTGGTGCTCAATCACATAGAGACCGGTAATGTGCTTGAGATCTCCACGATGGACCTGCTGATCGAATTTGCAAAGATCAGCCTGGGCGTTGCCTGTGTCATCAAGCAGTTTGTCCAGAATGAGCTGTCCTCAGGGGAACTTTTAGAGATTCCGCTGGAGTATCCCATCCGGAAACGCGAGATAGGTTTTGCCTATCCTCGTCAGGCAGGCCAGTCCGGTGCTGTGCAGAAGTTCATTGACTTTTGTCTCAGAGATAAACCGTAATGATCAGACGATCAGAACCGTATCATCCTCCAAAAGGCGATTCGCCAGAAACAAAAGGAGAATCATCAGGGTATCATCCTCAGGTTTTTTCCTAAGTGATAACTGTGTTTTCCATCCCATCATATGACGAATGCTTCCTGCCAGCTCGCCTCTGCAGTAAAATTCTATATCCCTTGAGACCATCTGATGCAGCGAACAGCAGTATTTTCCCTTATTTCCAATATCCAGCCGCAGAGGCATCGGAGGCCGAAATGCTGCTTCCTGTACCGCCTTTCCTTCCTGGTCTGTCCGATAGAAAAAATGCCCCTCCAGAAACAGATCACTGCCTTTCATCACCCGGCACGTATCCTGATCGCGCTCATAAAAATATACCGCCGTGTATCCGCCGGCTGTCACTTCCAGCTTTCGGTCGCTTTTCTGCTTTGCTTTCACAATACAATTTGCACGCTCATCATACAGGTACCACCGTCTCAAAAATTTTACGCTGGAAAAGTTCATACGATCACCCCTTTCACAACAGAATACAGCACTTCCATCACGCCGCACATTACCATCACAAGGATTGGATTCTTATTCTTAACTTTCAGCAGTACCACTGCTAAGATAAAAATAATGACTGCATCCAATCTGATATTTCCGGGCTTCACGGCTTCGCTGCCGAAGAATGCCGACAGAAGAATGCTGA
This sequence comes from Ruminococcus gauvreauii, assembly GCF_025151995.1. Lineage (NCBI taxonomy): Bacteria > Bacillati > Bacillota > Clostridia > Eubacteriales > Oscillospiraceae > Ruminococcus > Ruminococcus gauvreauii. Next base: position 3,947,554 of record NZ_CP102290.1, on the reverse strand, counting down.
TACCCGCCGAGGCAATCATGGCGACCACCGCTGGCCGAAGCGAATCCAGAATGCCCTGCAGCATATTCATCTTCCTGTATCGCAGGTAGATACGGGCGAGCGCCAGAACAAGGATGCAGGACGGCAGGATGCATCCGACAGTCGCGATAACCGCCCCGGCGATTCCGGCTATTTTAAGTCCGACGAATGTAGCGGAATTGATGGCAATCGGTCCCGGCGTCATCTGCGATATCGTGATCAGATCTGTGAACTCTCCCAGCGTCATCCACGAATGAACGTTTACCACCTGTTCCTTGATCAGCGGCATTGCCGCATATCCGCCGCCGAAACTGAACATGCCGATCTGCAGAAAACTTAAAAACAATTTGATATAAATCACGACCCCTTCCTCCTCTCCAGCAATGTCCTGATTACACCAAGCAGGGCACAGGCGATCACAACCAGCACAACATTCACGCCAAATATACAGGTTGCCGCAAATGCTGCACACATAATGATGATGGAAACGGTATTCTTTGCGTGTACGATACCGTATCCCATCTCATATACCACCACTGCAATCACAGCCCCGACGCCTGACTGCATGCCGCTCAGCATCATCTGTACGTAGGGATTGCTGTTAAACGCCTCATAGCAGAGGGAAATCAGGGAAATGATCACGAACGGCGGCAGAATCGTTGCAGCTATACTCACAAGAGCGCCCGAAGCTCCGGCGAGCTTATACCCGACCACGATCGCTCCGTTTACTGCAATTGCCCCCGGCGCAGACTGTGCGATCGCTACCAGATCAAGCATTTCACTCTCGTCAATCCATCCGTATTCATCCACAAATTTTTTCTTCATCAGGCTGACGATCACATATCCTCCCCCGAAGGTAAATACACTTAAATAAAATGTCGATAAAAACAATTTCCATAATATTTCACGCTTCTTTTTCATAATTGACCTCCTCCTTATATTTTTTAGTATATTGGCGGTTGATTCATATGTAAAATAGTATTAATATATGAAATATATATGATTTTTAATATGTATAAAGGAGGCGTCATGACTTTAAAACACATGAATATCTTTGTCAGGGTATATCAGAACCAAAGTATAACAAAAGCGGCACAGGAGCTTCACATGGTACAGCCCGCTGTAAGCATCGCCATAAAAGAGCTTGAGAAGTATTATGGGATTCAGCTGTTCGACCGGATATCGAGGCATATCTATCCCACCGAGCACGGGAAGCGGTTTTATCAGTATGCTCTTCACATCGTCTCGCTGTTCGACGAGATGGAAGCACAGATCAAAGACTGGGACAATCTAGGGGAGTTCCGTGTGGGCAGCAGCATCACCATCGGTACCTCCTTTCTGCCGTTGAAAATAAGGGAATTTCACAGACTCTACCCATCGATTAAAGTGTCTGCACACATAAAAAACAGTGAGACCATTATCCAGTATATCCTTGACAATCAACTGGATATCGCGCTCGTTGAGGGATCTGTCTCAAATCCTCAGATTGTCCAGCAGCCTTTCCTTTCCGACCATCTCTGTCTGATCGCAGCCTCTGACCACCCGCTGTCTGCCAGGCAGAGTGTGACGACCGCCGAACTGGAGCCCTATGATTTTTTACTGCGGGAACCCGGCAGCGCCGGGCGCAATATGATCGCCGGAATCTTCGCAGGACATAATCTGAACATTCGCCTGATCTGGGAAAGCGCCAGCACACAGGCTCTCGTATGCGGAGTCAAAAACGGACTGGGACTTTCCGTTCTCCCCTATATGCTGATCAGGGACGAACTTTCGAAGGGAACGATCCGCAGTATCACGATCTCGGATGCAGACCTATCGAGAGAATATTATATTATTTACCACAAGAATAAATATCTCTCCAGATCCGCCAAAGATTTTATTCGTCTGTGCCAGAATCCCTCCGGCGAATGAAATTTCATGTCTAACAATAATCCCGCTTGTGACCTGATTCTCCTCAGCCGCAGTTCGATCCTCCGGAGGTTTTTGTTACACATGGAACGCCGTTTCCTGTGTAACAAAAAACTGCTGCAAAATGGTATACCCATTCTACAGCAGTCTCTCTGTTCAGTTTATTAGTTATTGATCAGTTTATCTTCATCGCTCCAGCTGTACAGCTTACGTACTTCTTCACCTACTACCTCAGCAGGATGCTCCGCAGCAAGCTTTCTCATTGCTCTGAAGTGAGCCTGTCCGCCTGCCTCTGACATATCGAGCAGGAAATCTTTTGCAAAGGTACCGTCCTGAATATCGCTCAGGATCTTCTTCATTGCCTTCTTTGTATCATCTGTAATGATCTTCGGTCCTGTGATATAATCACCGTACTCTGCAGTGTTAGAGATAGAATATCTCATGCCTGCAAATCCTGACTGGTAAATCAGGTCTACGATCAGTTTCATTTCGTGGATACATTCAAAATATGCGTTTCTAGCGTCATATCCCGCTTCCACCAGTGTCTCAAAACCAGCCTGCATCAGTGCACAGACACCTCCGCACAGCACTGCCTGCTCGCCGAACAGGTCTGTCTCTGTCTCAGTTCTGAATGTTGTCTCCAGAACACCGGCTCTTGCTCCGCCGATACCCAGTGAATATGCGAGTGCTTTATCGAGTGCCTTTCCGGTTGCATCCTGATATACAGCGACCAGAGACGGAACACCCTTTCCAACTTCATATTCGCTTCTTACTGTATGTCCAGGTCCTTTTGGAGCAACCATCGTTACGTCGACGCCTTTCGGAGGAACGATCTGTCCGAAATGAATAGCAAAGCCGTGAGCAAACATCAGCATATTGCCTTCTTCCAGATTCGGCTCGATGGATTCTTTGTACATTGCTGCCTGTTTTTCGTCATTGATCAGGATCATGATGATATCAGCCTGTTTAGCAGCTTCCGCTGCGGTATAAACCTGAAATCCCTGAGCTTCTGCTTTTGCCCAGGATTTGCTTCCTTCATAAAGTCCAATGATAACATCGCATCCGGAATCTTTTAAATTCAGGGCATGTGCATGACCCTGGCTTCCGTATCCGATTACTGCGATTTTTTTTCCTTCCAATAATGAAAGATTACAATCTTCCTGATAATAAATTCTTGCTGCCATTTTTCTTCCTCCCGGCTATTAATAATTTATTTGGTAATAATTCAGGACGGCGGGGCAATTGGTACGAAAAAGCAGCGTCAAGCTTGCTTGTAAGCCGCTTTTTCGTACCAATTTCCACATCGGATGAACATCCGATGCTTCTTGACCGGCCTTTTCGGTCAAGAAGATGCGCCGTCCTGAACAGTTACTTTATTTGTTAGGGGTTAATCCTCCAGCGAGCTAAAAAAAACGTACGTCTTCTGATCCCCTGGCCAAACCGGCTAACCCTGTCCTCGCGACCTCCAGAATCTCATACTCACCCAGGATGTCAAGAAATGCTTCCAGTTTATCCTGTGAGCCTGTCAGTTCGATGATCATGGATTCTCTTGCTACATCTACGATCTTTGCACGGAAAATCTGCGCAGTCGTCGTAACGCTCTGACGCTGCTGCGGAAGAACCTTAATCTTTATCAGCATCAGTTCCCTGTTGACGCTCTCATCCGATTTCAATACTTTTACATACCGGACATCAACAAGTTTTTCCACCTGCTTCATAATCTGATCCAGCACCAGATCATCCCCGCTGCACACAACAGTCATACGGGAAATCCTCGGATTCGCCGTTACACCGACAGTAAGGCTGTCAATATTATAGCCTCTGCGGCTGAACAGACCGGAAACACGACTCAGTACACCGGATGTGTTGTCAACTAATATGGATAATACTCTTCGCTTCATACTCATCCTACTTTCTCCCACTAATGCGGTAAATAACCTTGACAATTATTCTACCAATTTATACTTTTTTTGTCAATGACTATTTACGATGAAAGTCCCGGATGGCGGCCATGTGAATGGGCAGGCTCGCCTGCAGCTTCACATGGACATCGGACGGGCAAGCCGGTATGAGCAAGCAGCGCAACAGCGCGGATTGCGAAGGACGGCGGCGATTGCGGGAGTCCAAAGGACGGTGCAATCGACTTTCATCTTACTGCAAAAGTCCCGGATGGCGGCCATGTGAATAGGCAGGCTCGCCTGCAGCTTCACATGGACATCGGACGGGCAAGCCGGTATGAGCAAGCAGCGCAGCAGCGCGGATTGCGAAGGACGGCGGCGATTGCGGGAGTCCAAAGGACGGAGCAATCGATTTATGACTGCACACGCAGCAGCCTTCGGAAAGATATAATAAACAGAATGACCGTCACGCTCACCGCACACGCGTCAGCAAGCGGCTCTGCCGTAAACACTGCCATTGTCTGAGATCCGGTGAAGATCCTGGGAAGCACAAATATAAGCGGTATCAAAAGAAAGACCTTTCTCAGCAGCGCCAGAAAAACTGAAGTTTTTGCATTTCCAAGCGCAATGAACGTCTGCTGACAGGCGATCTGTGCGCCAAACACCAGGGAAGCCGCCATATACACCCGAATCGCTTCAACGGTGAACGAGACCAGCTCTGCATTGGATGTAAACATATGAATCACGACCTGTGGAGCGAACATGCAGACCGCCCATACGAGTGAAGAATATGTAAGACAGCTGATCAGCATCAGCCGGAATGTATGTTTCACCCGTTTCAGGTTCCCGGCCCCGTAGTTGTAGCTGATGATGGGCTGCCCGCCCTGTGTCAACCCCATTAGCGGCAGCATGGAAAACTGCATCGCGCTGTTCAGGATCGTCATCGCACCAACAGCCAGGTCACCGCCGTATTTCAACAGCTGCGTATTGAAACACACGGACAGTATCCCTTCTGTGAACTGCATGATAAACGGTGACACTCCGAGCGCAATACACGGAAGAATTACTTTTGCCCGCAGCCTGAAATAGCGCGGCCGGATATGCAGCACAGTTTTCCGGGAACGCAGAAAACACAGCACCCAGATTGCTGAAACCAGCTGTGAAAGAATTGTCGCAAGCGCCGCTCCTTTCACTCCCATGCCAAACACAAAGATAAAGACAGGGTCCAGGATAATGTTTAAAACAGCTCCGATCAGCACGGTCAGCATGCTTGTCTTGGCAAAACCCTGTGCGGTGATAAACGCGTTCATGCCGAGTGCCAGCTGGACAAACAGTGTACCGCACGCATAAATCCGCATATAATCGATCGCATATCCGATTGTGTTTTCACTCGCACCGAACATCATCAGTATCGGACGCCCGAATATCAGAAAGACGACGGTCAGTATCACGCCGATGATCAGCAGCATGATAAAACTGTTGTTCATGATCTCTTCCGCCGCGTCCTCATCTCCTTTACCCATCATGATCGATGCGCGCGGCGCACTTCCCATGCTCGCCAGCGCTGCGAAGGCCGAGATCGCCATGATCAGCGGCATACACACGCCGACTCCGGTCAGCGCCTTGTCACCGATATCCGGGATATGCCCTATGTACATGCGGTCCACAATGTTATACAGTACGTTAATAATCTGCGCAGCAATAGCCGGCAGGGCCATCTGAAATAACAGCTTCCCTGCCGGCAATGTGCCCAGTCTTTTCTCTTGTTCCTGGTTCATTCCTGCTCTCTCCCTGATTAAAATTCTTTTTTCAGAAATATCTTGACTGAGGTCAGATAGGAGACAGTTACGATCACAACCAGAAGCAGTATACCGACTGCAGCTGCTGTGATGCCGGACATTCCACCTCCGATCCATGCCGAAAGGCTGCGGCGTGTGTCCGGTGTCAGTACTCTGCTGCCGAGTAAAATTACCGCCCCCGGAATCAAAATCATCACAACCAGCAGTATCCGTGCTTTTTCCACCTTCCATTTCAGTGCGGCCGGAATGATAGCAGACAGCGCTGCAAGATAGAAAGCTCCCCCGCCGAACACCTGCGGAAGCCATTCCCGCAAGGGTATGCTGTTTATCACTGCAATAATGGCCCCGATCACCGCTGTCACCGTGAAGATCAGTAAAAGTTCTATTAAGAACAGCAGATATTTCTCCTGTACTATTTTCCTACGATTTACCGGAAGTGTCAAGCAATAAGTGAATCCCCCTGACTCATCGATGGAAATCACGGAAAAGATCTGTGTCAGACCAACCATCAGGCCAAGAAAAGTCATATAAGTCGGGCTTTTCAGCATGACCGCGATCACACTGAAGAGCAGTATGGTCCCCAGGTATTGTTTCAGATACAGTTTCTGCATATAAAAATCTTTTAAAAGCAGTCCTTTCATACTCTCTCCCCCTTTACCATAAACAGAATTATTTCTTCTATATTCGTCGTATCGACCACCAGCTTTGGAAATCTTTTTCTTATCTGCATACGGTTTTCTACAAGCACTTCATACTCAAAATGATTTCTCCTGACACCTTTGACGAATTCTTTCGGCAGCTGTTCGTAGTCCTCACGTGTACAGCGCACTACACCGTAGTCATACAGCATCTCATCTTTGTTCAGGCAGAATCTCAATTCGCCGTTATCCAGGTAAGCGATGTAATCCGCTGCTTTTTCCAGATCACTCGTAATATGTGAAGAGATCAAAACCGTATGTTCTTCGTCCTGAATAAAATCCAGCAGCAGTTCCAGTATGTCATCCCTCACTACCGGGTCCAGACCGCTCGTTGCCTCATCCATGATCAGGAGGCTGGCATTGTGAGACATTGCAATGATGATGTTCAGCTTCATTTTCATTCCCTGAGAATAATCTTTGATTTTTTTAACGGGATCGATGTGAAATCTTTTCAGATACTGCTCATACGTCTCCTGCTGCCATCCGGCAAAAACCGACCGCAAGCAGTTCCCAACCTCCTCCGCATTCATGACAGACGCAAAATCGAGTCCCGTGATCACTGTTCCCACCTTGTTTTTCCAGTCATCCGGCAGCTCTTTCAGTAAAACACCGTCGATTCTGATCTCACCCCCGTCGCAGTGGAGCAGTTCCAGAATCAGCTTTAGAAGTGTTGTCTTTCCTGCCCCATTTTCCCCTACCAGCCCTACGATACAGCCCTTGGGAATATCCAATGTCACGTTGTTCAGTGTAAAGGTGTCAAAATGCTTTGTTACATTTTTCAGGCTGATTGCCGTTCCCATATTTATACCTCCTCATACAGCATGGTGAGCATATCCACCAGCTCTTCTTTTGATACTGCCGCCTGGTGTGCCTGTCCGATAGCGGCATTTAAATGATCCTCGATGATCTTCAGCTGTTCTTCCCTCATTAATTCATGATTGGTGTCCGCAACAAAGCTGCCCTTACCGACAACCGAGTAAATAAACCCGTCTTTTTCAAGATCCTCGTATGCACGTTTTGTTGTGATTACACTGATCCTGAGCTCTTTCGCCAGAAGGCGCATTGACGGCAGTGCGTCATGCGGTTTTAACTCTCCGGCCAGTATCATGCCTTTCATCTGGGAAGTGATCTGCTCGTAAATCGGTTTCCCGCTCGAATTACTGATAATTATATTCACGCCTTCTCCCCTTTCTCTCGCCTCTTTATTGTATATACCCATTATATACACTTATATACATTTTGTCAACAGAATAAAAGAAAGATTGCGCCGAAACGCAATCTCTTCACGGGTTCTGCCGCTGCTCTCTGACTTTACCCATAATATGCGGCAGCAGTTCCCCGTGCTGCCTGCATCTCATATCCAGATTCCCTGCCGCGAAAGATAATCCTGCCGCTGCCAAAAATGTTCTGATATCTGTCTTTCGGTATGCTCCCGCGAAGATTTCGCTTCAGATAAGAAACCAGCATCTCCGTATCTGACGGCAGTTCTTCTCTTTGAAGTACCTTTGCACCGGCAAACATCGTAAAACCATCACCGGCATCCAGAAGCATGTAACAGCTTCCGACCACCGTATACATTTTATCTGGTTCGATCTTCCGTCCATTGATCCGTACATTTTTTACTCTTCTGGACTTCCTGCTGTCCACATACAGAAACATATCCTTTTCATCCGTAACAACCGGACTTTCCCGTATCTGCAGATCGATCTCATACGTGAGGCCGGAGCTCTGCAAAAATCCCCCGCACTCACCGGGATTCATCCTGGCACCGTGCTCAAGCGCGTCCAGGACCTGCTGCCCGGAAATCCTGATCACGCACATCTCGTTATTCCACGGATTCACTTCGCTCATATGCCTGCGTGTCACAATACCCGCCCTAATCGATGCACGGATCCTGCCTCCGTTCACAAGCGCAACATCCGCACAGGAACATGCGCGGTATGCATCCGCGACAAAATCCCCCAGATTTGTTTCACAATTTCTCACCACCCGGTCACCGGTACAGATATCATACGCCACCAGACTGACCTCCGAGAAACCTGTCACCTCATCCAAACCGGAAGTCACTTTCAGGTACCGCTCCGTGATCCGTTTTACGGCATTATACGCTGCCAGCGCCTGTTTCGATTCTGCAGGGTCCACCGACTCCGCGCAGATCAGTTCACTCACTGCCGAACCATCATGCCGAATGATGATCTTTCCAAAGTGATCCAGATTCTCCCCTGCTGAAGTCAGAAGAACATCTCTGTCCTCTTTGTCTCGCTGCCTGATGAAAGGAATCCTCTGATGGGAATGACCATCGATAAACACGTCGATACCTGCCGTATTCGCTATGACATCAACAGACCTCCACCCCTCTGTGATCCCTTCAATCCCGAGATGTCCAAGTACAACGACAGTCTGGGCACCCGCCTCTCTCACATCATTGACCGCCTGCTGCACAACATCATACAGTTTTTCTTCACAGAATGTGTAACGGTACGCTCCGTCACAGTCTTTAAAATACCCGGGAGTGGATTTCGTATATGTTTCCGGAGTACATATCCCGATCAGAGCGATCTTCCTGCTGCCCCCAGTCATGATCCGGTACGGCGCAAAGATCCGGCTGTTGTTTTTCAGGTCCGTAAAATTTGCACTCAGATAAGGAAATTCTGCCTCATACTCTGCAAGCTGCAAAAACACATCCAAACCATAGTCAAATTCATGATTTCCTGGCACCGCAGCATCATATCCGACCGCATTCATGATCTGAACGATCGCTTTTCCTTTCGTCAGCGCCCCGATGGCTTCTCCCTGAATTGCATCTCCTGCATCCGCCAGGATGACGTCATGTCCTGCTTCCTCCATTTGACAGCGATAAGCTGCCAGTTTTGCAAACCCCTCTGCTGCACAATGAACATCATTGGAATATAGTATGACTGTATTGCATGATTTTTGATTTTCCATTCACTGCTCCTCCACAATATGACCGCTTTCTATTACTATGTTTTCGTTGACAGGGTTTATGTAAAGTATAATGAATCTCAGTAAAATCCCTGTAAATATCCTGGACTGCGTGCTATAATGTGGAGAAGCATATAATTGGGAGATGATGAACAATGACTTTTTCTTTAATTGATACAGACAGCTGGGAACGTACCGACCATTTCAACTATTACCGAAACACGCTTCCCTGCTGCTACAGCCTGACTTCCCGGCTGGATGTGACAAAATTCAGAAAAATGCTGGATATACAGAATCTAAAATTTTATCCGTCCTTTGTATACTGTGTATCCAGGCTCATAAAATCGACAGATGAATTCCGTATGGGTGTGGATGCAGACGGTAATCCCGGAAGATATGAATGTATGCATCCCAATTACACGATTTTTCATAAAGATGACGGCACATTCTCAGACGTGTGGACGCCGTATGATGATGATTTCGGCATTTTCTACCGCAATATGCGGTCGGACATGGAACATTACCGGGATGCAAAGGGTGTGAAAGTAAAAGAAGGACAGCCCCGGAATTTCTTCTGTATCTCATGCCTTCCCTGGCTGTCGTATACCGGTATTTCAACTTCTGTTCCGGGAGGCACTCCAAATCTGTTTCCAATTATCACTTTTGGAAAATACGCGGACGAGAATGGCCGGCTAACCATGCCGTTTTCTGTTACTATCTCACATGCAAGCGCCGACGGCTACCATACCTCCCGGTTTATGAATGAACTCCAGGAAATGCTGGACGGAATCAAACTGTGTGAATCGCAGACAGTACAGGAGGTTCACATCAGCTGATCTGAACCTCCTGCACCATCATTTTCTCTTCACCAGACTCTCAAACAGAGAATCGGCTTTCTGCTTTCTGTTACGGGTTTCTCCGGCGAGAATCCTTGCGGCGCCGTTTTCATACACGACAACGTCACCGTCCTCTGGTTCCGATGAGAATGCCGATAAGGGGATCTGCAACATCTCTTTTCTCTCATTTTCGCAGATCACCAGATCTTTTTCTCTGCGGTCTACAATCAATTTCATTCTCATGCTCCTTCCTTACTGAGGCGGCCGGCATCTGCTGCACGGGGTCATGCCTTTCGCTTTTGCTTCCTGAACTTCCACTTCAATATCACTCGATTTCAAATATTCACACCCGGCATTGTGATACTTTTTTCCGGTCTTTGTGATATGGACAGACTGCTCTGTCTGGCGGCTTCCCGCTGTCATCGACGTACTAGGCTTCAGATTCCAGGTGATCCTGCTGCCGTCGCTTTTTGCAATAACAGTACCCTGTTCGTCAGTCCGAAAAACTTTAATTCCCTGTTCTGCAAAGTATTTCAGTACACTTGCATCCGGATGCCCGTATTGGTTCCCTGTGCCGCAGCTGATAACCACATACTCAGGCTTCACGGCCTCAATAAAGCGTTCACTGTTTGAAGTTTCACTGCCGTGATGGCCTGCCTTTAACACATCGCCCCTGATGTCCAGCCCGCTGCTCAAGATATCTTTCTCTGTCCGTTCTTCGCCGTCACCGGTAAAAACAAAATGGTTCTCGCCATGTTCCAGCCTGATCCCAACCGACCAGCTGTTCAGATCCCCGCCATAATCTGCGTCCTTATCAGGCGCCAGTATGGTGAATTTACCGTTCCCGACCGAATACACATCCCCTGCCTGTGCCGGTGTAATCCCGAGCTTTTTCTTTTGTACCGCCCTCAGCACATCCAGAAATGTCTGTGATGTATGTGTCTTATCCGGCATGATCACCGTGCCGATCTCAAACGCGTCAATGACGTCATCCATCCCGCCGATATGGTCTTCATGCGGATGTGTGCATATCACATAGTCCAGCCTCTGAATTTTCATGCGTTCCAGGTACTTAACGACTGTCATACCGTCGTCATTGTTGCCCGCATCGATCAAAAGGCTTTCTTTGTCCGATGTTACCAGAATGCTGTCCGCCTGTCCCACATCGATAAAGTGGACTTCCATTGTAGAGATTTTCGCTGGTTTGGCTGACGTCATATCCGCTGTCGAAAATGTAAATGCTGCAACAGTCAGTATAAACAGCAAGCGCAACAACCACCGCAAAACTTTGTCTGTCTTTCTCATGAGTATCTCCTCTTATACGCAATCTTTCTTGTTTCCACGTACATATTTTTTCAGTCTGCGCACATACTGATTCAGAAAGGTGGTGTTCATATGGAAAGTAAAATCACAACCAATGCCATGGATCTGCCCTCTTCCTGTCACTCCAAAATGGATGACGTCATGGAGCAGGCAATCGCAGCAGAATCTTACAGTATCGCGGATATCTCAGACTCCTGCTGTTCAGAAATTCAGGCCTGTGAACAGAGAATCAGTTCGGAGCTTGGAAAACATATCTCTCTGATCGCTTATGAATCTGAGCGCTGAAAACAGCAGCACTTCCCCCTGCAGTCGTTGTACGAATACAGGGGGAAAAGTGCCGTATCAGCGTATAAAATTTGTCATCGTTCTCTGTCCTGTAGCAGGCGGATCAATTCTTCCTTTCGCGTCATGAATGAGATTCACCAGCCACGCAACATTACGGCCGAGTTTCGCCATTACTTCCACGCCTTCCGTATCCCGGAGTACTTCCCCCGCATCCAGCCCGTGTGCTGCCTGCCAGTAATCGGAAGTCGCGATTACCATCTCCATTGTATTCAGATATGCGTTAAGCTGCTGATAAGTCTCCAGGCCTCCTGACCTGCGCAGTGTAACGAGCGCCGCCCCGACTTTATGGTGCAGCCTGTTGCCTGCTGCAAGAAATGCCCGGTCCAGAAAACACTTCATTCCGCCGGCGATACCGCCGTAATACACCGGTGATGCCAGAATAATCCCGTCGGCTTCCACCATTTTATCAATCCAGTCATTCACTTCATCCTTCTGAACGCAATGTCCGCTTCCGGTTTCCAGACACTTACTGCAGGCAGTACACGGTTTTGCCTTCGCACCCACCTGAATAATTTCCAGTTCAATTCCCCCGGCATTCAATTCCTTTTCGACGATTCTCAGACACTGTTCTGTGTTGCCCCCTTTGCGGGGACTTCCGTTAAACGCAACTACTTTCATACTGTTCCCTCCGTACTTTATTTAATTCGCTGTGCCACCTGCACTCTGTGCAGTCATTATACCACGCGCGCAGGAAAACAAGCAGCCCGCAGGGATATTTGTTTTTCAAGCCGTGGCTCGCCAGGTATCATCCGCTGTGCAGCAGCGGCACAGCAACTATGTTGCTGTGGACTGCACTCTGTGCAGTCATTATACCACGTGCGCAGGAAAACAAGCAGGCCCGCAGGGATATTTGTTTTTCAAGCCGTGGCTCGCCAGGTATCATCCGCTGTGCAGCAGCGGCACAGCAACTATGTTGCTGTGGACTGCACTCTGTGCAGTCATTATACCACACTTTTCACTTCCTGCGTCCGCTACCGCTTAAGATATCGCTGTATAATTCATAAAAATAGCCGCATACTACATAAAAACAACCATTGGGAAAGGAGGCAACATCTATGCTTGATAACGAGGAACTGCCGATCGGTTTTACCATGGAGCTCGCATTACATCCCGAAATCATGAGTCATTTTTCCGGGCTGCCCCAGGAAAAACAGAACTCGGTCATTGACGGAGCACGTGAGATATCCTCCCGGCAGGATATGCACAGTTATGTTATGTCCATTCATGACATTTACTGAAAATTTTTTTGTTGCGCAGAAGGTACTTTATCTGATACAATGTTCTCATATGGAAGCATAGCTCAGCTGGGATGAGCGTTCGCCTGACACGCGAGAGGTCATGGGTTCGAGCCCCATTGCTTCCATATGGGGCATTAGCGCAGCTGGGAGCGCGCAACACTGGCAGTGTTGAGGTCACGGGTTCGAGCCCCGTATGCTCCATTCAAAAAAGCGATAGATCCGGTGTAATGCGTTGGATTTATCGCTTTTGTTCACTATTGATACTACAATTTAAGACAGGAGACTATAACATGAATTTTAATTATGATAAAAACAGAATCTACTTACCGGATGACAGGGATAACACACTCGCGGAAGTTACCTTTCCTTCTATAAGTGATGATACCGTGAATATCAATCATACCTTTGTTGATCATTCACTGAGAGGTCAGGGCGTAGCCGGCAAACTAATGAATGAGACAGCAAAATTTCTGCAGGATCAAAACAAGAAGGCGGTTTTAACCTGCTCGTACGCGGTGAAATGGTTCGGTGAACATCCGGAATACGAACATCTGATCCGATAGTCTTCACGGGCAGCGGGGCGCTACTTCTGCGCCTCGATGCGTTCTGCCAGGTCATCCAGATAGACCCAGCGCTCCATCTTTTCTTCCAGCTCGGCCTCTGTCTTTTCTTTTTCAGCGGTCAGCTCCGACAGCCTCAGCGAATTCGTTGCATTTGCCATCATATCGTCATCCAGTTTTTCAATCTTCGCCTCAAGAACAGCAATATCATCATCAATCGACTCAAATTCCTTCTGTTCTTTGTAAGTAAACTTAAGTTTTACAGGGGCATTTTTCTTCCAGTCTTTCCCCTGTGCTTTTTTCTTTTCGGAATTTCCGCTACTCTCAGTTTTTCCGGACTCCTGTCCCTCACATTCCCTTATTTTTTTAGTCTCGAGATAGTCCGTGTATCCGCCTTCGTACTGCTGAAGATGTCCATTGCCGTCAAACTCAAATATCCGGTCCGCTACATTGTCCAGAAAGTACCGGTCATGCGATACCGTGATGATGATTCCCGGAAAGGTGGTCAGGAAATCCTCAAGTATCGTCAGCGTCGGGATATCAATGTCATTGCTCAGCTCGTCAAACAGGTATACATTTGCACCGGTAAAAATCACTTTCAGCAGATACAGTCTCTTTTTCTCTCCGCCCGACAGCTTCGACACGGGCGCATACTGCATATCCGGCGTAAACAAAAAACGTTCCAGCATCTGGGATGCGGTGATTCTTCCATCCCTTGTCGGGATATATTCGGCCACATCCTTAATATAATCGATGACCCTCTGATTCGTGTCCATATCCGGTACTTCCTGGGCAAAATAACCGATTCTGATCGTTTCACCCAATATTACCTCACCCGAATCCGGCTGCTCCAGTCCCGCGATAATCTTCAAAAGCGTAGATTTCCCGCAGCCGTTCGGACCGATAATGCCAAGACGCTGATTCTTAAGTACAATATAATTAAAATCTTCAATCAGTTTTTTGTCACCGTAGTTCTTGCTGATATGATGCAGCTCCACAGTTTTTTTACCCATTCTGGTTTCCACTGCATCCACTTCTATTGTCTGATCATATGATGCGGCACCGCCGTTTTTCAGCGCGTCCAGCCTCTCCAGCCTGGCTTTTTGTTTTGTGCTTCTCGCACGGCATCCCCGCCTCGCCCACTCCAGCTCCATACGCAGGACACTCTTTCTCTTTCGTTCAGATGCCGCTTCCATCTCTTCCCGCTGAGCTTTCATCTCCAGAAACTTTGAATAGTTGGCATCGTAGCCATATAGCTGGCCATGATCGATCTCCAGAATCTTGTTGGTCACCCTGTCCAGAAAATACCGGTCATGTGTGACCATAACGATGACCCCCCGGTATTTATTCAGATACTCTTCCAGCCAGTTCAGCATCTCGTTATCAAGATGGTTCGTCGGCTCATCCAGAAGAAGTACGTCAAATGCCGCGATCAGCGTTTTTGCAAGTGCGGCTTTCTTTTTCTGACCTCCTGAGAGATGGCAAAGCGGTTCATCGTGGTCGGTGATCCCCAGCTTATTTAAAGCGCTCTTCGCGTCACTCCTGGCTGTCCAGTCCGTCTCCGGTATCCCATCCGTAACATAGGAAAGAACCGTACCGCCTTCTGGATATTCCGGATTCTGAGGCAGATACGCGATGCGCAAACCCTTCTGCGTGATCACCTGTCCCTCATCCGGCTCCTCTTCTCCCGCGATCATCCTCAGCAGCGTTGTCTTTCCGGTTCCGTTGATACCGATAATCCCGATTTTATCTCCCTCATGAATCCCGCAGGAGATATCATCAAAAATTTTTTTATCTCCAAATACTTTACTGATATGCTCTATATTTAAAATGTTCATAATTTCCCTCGTTTCTTTTCAAATGCTCTGTATGCCCTTTTGACCCTGGCATTATATCATTTCATATCATAAGGGATTTTCTGTAAAACGTCAACGACAGCGTATAGATTTTACTGGCCGGTAAGATACTAAATTTGATTCTCATGTGAATGATCGGAGGTTTTTAGTGATGAGACAAATCCAGATACTCCTCATGAAGTACACATCTCTGTTTGTTTTCTGCGGCCTCATATACGTAGGGATCGAATTGCTCTTTCGTCAGCGTTCGGATCACACCATGTTCTTTCTGGCAGGATTCTGCGGCACCGTGTTTTTGACCGGACTGAACAATCTGTTTTCCTATGAACTCGACTACACGCTTCAGGTTCTGATGAGCGGAACCTGCTGCACTATGTCTGAATGGGTCTGCGGCAGGCTTGTCAATATGGATTACCACATCTGGGATTACCGCGGACTCTGGCTGTCCAGTGCCGACGGTCAGGTGAATTTCTTTTTTTTCCTCGCATGGTGTGTGATATCAGCGCTAGCGATTCCCTGCCTGGATTATATTGAATGGAGAGTTTTCAGCTACCGCGAAGATACGCCCCCGTACTATAAGATTTTTGGCCGTATACGGTTCCAGTTCCATCAAAGTATACGAACTCACGTGAAAGAAAAGCCCGTTGACTGAAACTTGCCGCATTCTTTCACAATATGGTCATCGCATATGCGGAGGGATTTTCCTGGGTCATATTGCTGTTATTATACCTGATCCGGCTGATGCAAAAACGAACACCGCATATAAGATGAAAAAAACTGTCACAGCAAAACCGCACCGTCCAATTGGCCGGTGCGATCTTTTTTTTGTTTATGTTTTAGTTTTCTTTAATACTGCTGTGGAATTCCTGCAGGGATTTTACGCCGAACGCAGTGCCGCTCTTCGCAGCACGGATGCCTTCCACCGTAGCCTTTGCAGCAGCCATCGTTGTCATATACGGAATTCTGTTTTTGATGGCAGATTTACGAATATAGCTGTCATCAACCGCGCCTTTCTTTCCGACCGGTGTGTTAATCACCATCGTGATTTTTCCGTTCGCCATGTCATCCAGGATGTTCGGGCGGCCTTCGTTGATTTTTGCAATCTTGCGAACAGGCATTCCCGCCTGCTTGATCATCTCACACGTTCTTCCCGTGGCAACTATCTCAAATCCACATTCATGGAATCCTTTCGCAACCTCCACAAGCTCCGGCTTATCCCTGTCGCTGACACTGATCAGAACGGTTCCGCCGAGCGGAAGCTTCGTCTTCGTCGCTTCCTCCGCCTTGTAAAATGCCTCCCCAAAGTTACCGGCAATGCCGAGAACTTCGCCGGTTGAACGCATTTCCGGTCCAAGTACCGGGTCTACTTCCTGGAACATATTGAACGGGAATACCGCCTCCTTGACTCCGTAATGAGAGAACTGTTTCTCTCGCAGTTCCGGGACCGGAGACTTCCTGCCAGTCAAATGAGCAGTCATGATATCAGTCGCCAGTTTTACCATCTTAATATTGCATACCTTGGATACCAGCGGAACGGTTCTGGATGCTCTTGGATTCGCCTCCAGCACATAGACCACCCCGTCCTCGATCGCGTACTGCATATTCATCAGTCCGACAACATTCATCTCTTTTGCAATCTTTCTGGTATAATCTTTGATCGTTGCAATCTGCTCTTCTGTCAGATGCTTCGAGGGCAGAATACATGCGGAATCCCCGGAATGTACCCCCGCAAGCTCGATGTGCTCCATAACGGCGGGTACAAATACATTCGTTCCGTCACTGATTGCGTCTGCCTCACACTCCGTCGCATGGTGCAGGAAACGGTCGATCAGAATCGGGCGGTCCGGCGTCACGCCGACTGCAGCCTGCATATAGTATCTCAGATCTTCTTCATCATGGACGACTTCCATCCCGCGTCCGCCGAGCACGAAAGAAGGGCGAACCATAACCGGATAACCGATCCTGTTTGCGATCGTCACTGCCTCTTCCGTATTGACAGCCATGCCCGCTTCCGGCATGGGGATCTCAAGCTTATCCATCATCGCACGGAACAGATCACGGTCTTCCGCCATATTGATCGTCTCTGGTGTTGTACCCAGAATATTGACACCGGCCCTTTTCAGATCTTCCGCAAGGTTCAGAGGCGTCTGTCCTCCAAACTGTGCGATGACACCCACAGGCTTTTCCTTCTCATGGATGCTCAGCACATCTTCCAGTGTCAGCGGTTCGAAATACAGTTTATCAGAAGTATCATAGTCAGTGGAAACCGTCTCCGGATTACAGTTGACGATAATCGTCTCAAATCCCAGTTCCTTGAGTGCGATCGCCGCATGAACGCAGCAGTAATCAAATTCAATACCCTGGCCGATCCTGTTCGGTCCGCCTCCCAGAATCATGATCTTGGGTTTGTCGGTATTCACAGAACTGTCATCTGTTATATGATAGCTGGAATAATAGTATGCCGCGTCTTTCGTACCGCTGACGTGGACTCCTTCCCATGCCTCTACGATTCCGGCTTCCTTCCTGGCATTTCTCAATTCTTCTTCGGAAACTTCCAGAATACCGCTCAGATAGCGGTCCGAGAACCCATCCAGCTTTGCCTGGCGCAACGTCTTGATATCGGGAAGCTCTCCCTTCAGCTTTACGAGTGCCTCTTCCTCTTCCACCAGCTCCTGCATCTGTCTGATAAAGTAATGTTTTACTTTCGTCAGGTCATAAATTTCATCGACAGTGGCGCCTTTTCTCAGAGCTTCATACATGATGAAATGGCGCTCGCTGCTCGCGTTCGCAAGCATTTTCAGCAGTTCTTCTTTAGAACGGGACGCAAAATCCTTTGCCCCGCCCAGACCATAACGACCGGTCTCAAGACTGCGGATCGCTTTCTGGAACGCTTCTTTATAGGTTTTGCCGATACTCATAACCTCACCGACTGCGCGCATCTGTGTACCAAGCTTATCTTCCGCACCTTTGAATTTTTCAAACGCCCAGCGCGCAAATTTGATGACAACGTAGTCTCCTCCGGGAACATACTGATCGAGTGTGCCGTATTTCCCGCAAGGAATCTCATCCAGTGTCAGGCCGCAGGCCAGCATGGCGGATACGAGTGCGATCGGAAACCCGGTCGCTTTGGATGCCAGCGCTGAAGACCGGGATGTTCTCGGGTTGATCTCAATTACGATAATGCGGTCCGAAACAGGGTCATGGGCAAATTGAACATTCGTACCGCCGATCACTTCGATCGCCTCAACGATTTTGTACGCCTGTTCCTGAAGACGTTTCTGAACTTCTTCAGAAATCGTCAGCATCGGCGCCGAACAGAAGGAATCTCCGGTATGCACACCGAGAGGATCGATATTTTCAATAAAGCAGACCGTGATCATGTTGTTCTTGGCATCACGCACGACTTCCAGCTCCAGCTCCTCCCAGCCCAGTATGGATTCTTCTACCAGAACCTGACCGACAAGGCTTGCCTGAAGCCCTCTCGAACACACGGTCTTCAGTTCGTCAACGTTATAGACCAGGCCTCCGCCTGCTCCGCCCATCGTATAAGCAGGTCTCAGGACTACCGGATAACCGAGTCTGTCCGCGATGGAAAGTGCTTCCTCTACAGAATAGGCAACCTCGCTGCGTGCCATTTCAATCCCAAGGCTGTCCATTGTCTTTTTAAATTCTATTCTGTCTTCGCCCCGTTCAATTGCATCGACCTGAACACCGATAACCTTAACATTGAATTTATCCAGCACCCCTGCCTTGGCAAGTTCCGAACAAAGATTCAGACCAGACTGCCCGCCCAGATTCGGAAGCAGTGCATCCGGTCTCTCTTTTTCTATGATCTGTGTCAGCCGTTCCACATTCAGTGGTTCGATATATGTGACATCTGCCGTTTCCGGATCTGTCATGATCGTCGCCGGATTGGAATTAACCAATACAATTTCATATCCCAGTTGTCTTAATGCCTTACATGCCTGTGTCCCTGAGTAATCAAACTCACATGCCTGGCCGATAATAATCGGACCAGAACCAATGATCAACACCTTATGAATATCGCTTCTTTTCATTATTCCACCTATTTCCTTTGTAGTTGTTATTTCCCTAACCTCTATTTTAAAAAAATATGAGGTGTTTGTCTACGGGAAATATCATGTTTTTTCATTTTTATTTGATAAAGCCCGCCGCAGAATGTAAATATTGCCTGTGCCCAGGCGGTGTGGCGGCGTATTTTTCGCCGCCGCAGTGCGCTTTCACAACATCAGCCGGCCCCAGATAAGATGAGCAGGCTGCGGATAGCCGCCAGCAGCAGCAGATGCACCGGATAGAAAAAATAAAAGAAGTATTTCATGTTGCTTCCGCGCTGCTTATTGTAGAGATTGATCGGAATAAATGCCAGGCAGGCAGGCGCTTCCCAAAGCAGACTGATACAGCCTGCAGCTGTCATAAGCACCGGGTAATATCGGAAAAAATACAAAATCGCGATCAGTAAAACTCCGTGATAACTGTAATCCGACTTTAACAGCCAGGCAAGACCCATACCAACAGCTATCGCTGCAATCTGTGCATAGGGATTCGTCTCAAACTTCTCCATCAGACATAGCACCACAAGTCCGATCAGCAGCGTAAAAAACACATTCTGGTGGCCCCAGTCCACTGCCGTTCCAAACAGTGCAAGATCAAACGGAAGTTCAGAAAGCAAGGCGAAAACGCCGAGCCGGAACACATATTTTCTTCTGTTTGAAGTGTGAAGGAAGCCCTGAACCAGCAAGAAGCAAAAAACAGGAAATGCACTTCTCCCCACGAACCTCATGGCCCTGTATACGAGATAGACGTTATGAAGCGGAGTTCCTATTATAATAGGTGCATTGGGAAGCAGATAAACCATGTACAAAATTGCCTGCCCTGTATGATCGATCAGCATCAGTATCATCGCCAGCATTTTCAAAGAGCTTCCCGTCAGCCTGCGATATCCTGTTGTATCAGAATCTTGAACCATTGTCATATGAAAATCCTCCCGCAGAATATTTTACCATAACTTTACCCGGATAGAAAACATTATAAAGATTTTTACTGGACTAATTTGTCAGTTTATGAGAGAATAGCATAAAAAGATTTTATATAGTTGAAAGGAGTCTTACAATGATTTATTCACATGAAGTAGAAATGATGTGTCCGGTTGCACAGGGTGTGAACCACGGTGCTGCTCCAATTCCGGAAGAAGCAAAATGGGTAAAATCCAAAGAGATTAAAGATATTTCCGGCTTAACACACGGTGTTGGCTGGTGTGCTCCTCAGCAGGGCGCCTGTAAATTAACATTAAATGTAAAAGAAGGCATCATCCAGGAAGCTCTGGTGGAAACAATCGGATGTTCCGGCATGACGCACTCAGCTGCCATGGCATCCGAGATCCTTCCGGGAAGAACACTCCTCGAAGCACTCAACACTGACCTCGTATGCGATGCGATCAACACCGCCATGCGTGAACTGTTCTTACAGATCGTTTACGGCCGTACCCAGAGTGCATTTTCTGAAGACGGACTGCCGGTAGGTGCAGGACTGGAAGACCTTGGAAAGGGTCTCCGCTCTCAGGTTGGTACCATGTATGGAACTCTGAAAAAAGGTCCTCGTTATCTGGAGATGGCTGAGGGATACGTGACAGGGATTGCACTGAATGAAGACGATGAGATCATTGGTTATCAGTTTGTAAGCCTTGGTAAAATGACAGACTTCATCAAAAAAGGTGATGATCCTACAACTGCATGGGAAAAAGCAAAAGGTCAGTATGGCCGTGTAGATGACGCAGTGAAAATTATCGATCCCAGAGCAGAGTAAGACGAGGAGGAAAAAATAATGGCTTTATTTGAATCATATGAAAGAAGAATTGATAAAATTAACGAAGTACTGAACAGTTACGGAATTTCTTCGCTGGAAGAAGCGGAAAAGATCACCAAAGATGCCGGACTGAATGTTTACGATCAGGTGAAAAGTATTCAGCCGATCTGTTTCGAGAACGCATGCTGGGCTTATATCACAGGTGCTGCCATCGCACTCAAAAAAGGCTGCACAAAAGCTGCAGATGCTGCCGCTGCTATCGGAGAAGGCCTTCAGGCATTCTGTATCCCGGGTTCTGTTGCAGACCAGCGTAAAGTAGGTCTCGGTCATGGTAATCTTGGCAAGATGCTTCTGGAAGAAGACACAAAATGCTTTGCTTTTCTTGCAGGACACGAATCATTTGCAGCTGCAGAAGGCGCGATCGGTATCGCTGAGAAGGCAAACAAAGTTCGTAAAGAGCCTCTTCGTGTCATCTTAAACGGTCTTGGAAAAGATGCCGCACAGATCATCGCGCGTATCAACGGATTTACATATGTAGAGACTGAAATGGACTATTACACAGGCGAAGTAAAAGAGATTTTCAGAAAATCATATTCCGAAGGACTTCGCGCAAAGGTTAACTGCTACGGTGCAAACGACGTGACGGAAGGCGTTGCGATCATGCACAAGGAAGGCGTTGACGTATCGATCACAGGAAACTCAACGAACCCGACACGTTTCCAGCATCCGGTTGCAGGGACTTACAAAAAAGAATGTGTTGAACAGGGTAAAAAATACTTCTCCGTAGCTTCAGGCGGCGGGACGGGACGTACACTTCATCCGGACAACATGGCAGCGGGCCCTGCTTCCTACGGTATGACAGATACTATGGGACGTATGCACTCTGACGCACAGTTCGCAGGCTCCTCTTCCGTTCCTGCTCATGTGGAGATGATGGGTCTGATCGGCGCAGGAAATAATCCGATGGTCGGAATGACTGTGGCTGTAGCAGTGGCGATCGAGGAAGCATCCAAATAAAATAACATGAATCAAACACTATGATGGATATCCAGTTTGTGATCATCTATCATAGTGTTTTTTATTTTACAGGAGATTGCCTCCATTCCGAATATTTTTCTTAAATCTGTGTACCATATCCATGAAAGGATGGTATGTTATGAATTTAGATAAAATTGTATGTAACTGTATGAGCGTTACAAATGGCATGATCAAGGATGCGGTTGATTCAGGTGCAACTACCCTGGAAGAGGTTCAGGAGGAAACAGGCGCCGGTACCGTCTGCGGCGCCTGTGTTGATGATGTTCAGCGGCTTGTTGATTTCTTTATCGAAGAGCGCGGCAAGTGACACTACAGCACCCTTTTTGGTGCCTTACAACCTTCACCTGACATGTCTTCATTAATGATCCAGCATGTACGATAAAAGTAAATAGTTTCTGATCATCGGATCATCCAGATCAATACCTAAAAGTGCTTTTATCCTCTGGATCCTGTACATAAAAGAGTTGCGATGGATATGCAGGGCCTGTGATCCCAGCAGAATGCTGCGTTCGTTCAAAAGATACTGATACAATGTGTGATAGAAATCACCGCCGTTCTCAATATCATATCTCCTGAGCTTGGCAAGGGCCGGGTGAGTCAGCATCTGTCTCTTGTTTTTATCCCCTGTCAGCGACAGCAGATACTCAAAAGCACAGTCCTCGCTTAAGTATATGCCCGGATTGCCTTCAGCGCGTTCGAGAGCAAATAATGTCTGCTCATACCTCACCGTAATATTAGCGAGATCATCAAATGGCATGGAAAGACCTGCTAGATAGTACTGTTTTTCATTGCCTCCCAGAATTGATTTCAGAAGCGGCTGCGCGTCTTCGGCAGAAACAAGAGCCACTGCGCGGTCTCTGTAAATGAGCGGTACACTGGGCGTCGTATGTTCCCGCAGCCTGCTGACAATGCCGCGCGTATAAAATGTATCGCTGCGGTACGGATTATCTATGACGATGAGCTGCCACGGACTTGAACACTTAAGCTCAAGCTTACGTATCAGCTCTACATCGATCTCCGTGCCGTCCAGCAGATCAGAGATAATCGCGGAACTGGAGCGAAGTCCGGCACTCTGTTCTTTCTTTCCGATCATCGATGTTATGACGGAGCAAAGAACTTTAACAAGCCAGACATTCCCCGGGTTAATCGGTTTTCTGTATGCCCATAGACTAAAGGCGGCTACGTTCTCTCCCTCAGATATCAAAACTGCACCTATGGTGTTCGTGCCATCAGGCATCACATATTGGGCTGCTTCATTTGTCCAGGAGCGTACAAGCGATCCTCCCGGACTGCGCATGGGTGAGCCGAGCACAGCCGTTGGAACATGATTCGTATTCCGCGCCTCAACCCAGTACTCATTAATATCTTCATCACGGTACAGGCTGCTCATCGCCAGGATATTACCGTCTGCATCCGAGATCATCATAGGATTGCCAAGCACAGAATCGCTCATATCAAGGAGGCGCTGGAATGACTTATATGCCGATTCTGCCCACAGAGAGGACTCCCATGTGTTGTAATAGTCAAAAACCGCCAGCAGGTCATTGAGTATATTGTTCATATTTGTGCTCTGAAGAAGAATAATATCCCCGCCATTGATAAGCACCACTTCTTCCTCCGCATGAGCGTGGCTGGTAATCCCGGCATCCATTCCGAGGTAGACATACTGTTCTGTAAATGCCATCTCCTCTCCGGAGAAAAAACGAACACCTGTAATCCGTGCCTCCCCATTCTTGATATCATATTTGGGATTGTATTTCTGCAGCCTCTCGGCTATCATCCACATGCTCAGTTTCATGTTCCCACCCCCTTGAGACCATTATAGTGCTCCAGGCACAACACTTCAACTCAAATATCCTGACAAGATTAAGCTTCCGGCACGTAGACGCAAAGGAATGTTCGGTCTATACTTGGAATCAGATATCAAGCTTTAAGGAGGTATAAGCATGGAGACAACAAGAATGAGTTTTCTGGCTAAACGAATGGGTAACTTCGCCAATTTAGCCAATTGGCCAAACGCAAACGTACTGAACACAGCCCTGGTCACTGAGTACATCCCCGAGATGTGTAAAGTGCCCTATGACCTTTTGTTCCGTGATGATCCCCGCGCCATGGCAGAATGCACTCTGCTGATCTGGGAATATCTGCGGCTCGATCTTCTGACTGCAAACATGGATGTGTACAATTTTGAAGCTGAAGCGATGGGTGCGAAGATAAATTTCTACAAAAACCACTGTCCTGATTTTGACCGCGATACCTACTTTATCCAGGGAAATGAAGATCTGGACAAGATAAAGTACACCGGACTTAAAAGCGGTCGTTTCCCATATCTCATCGAATACTCCAGAATATTCAAACAATACACGGGAGTTGACACCTTCCCGATATTCTCTGCACCCTGGACACTTGCAGGTAATCTGTATGGACTGGATAACCTGATCGTTGACACCGTCACCAATCCGGACTTTGTACACGAACTGCTGAGACGCATCGTGGATGATTTCCATGTTCCCATGTACAAAGAGCTGAGCAGTGTCATTCCAGGGATGACCGAGGTCGCACTGGTGGATGCCTTTGCCACCATACCGATGGTTACCGTATCCATAGTCGATACATTCATCCGCCCATATCTTGAGCGGCTGATGGAAAAGCTGGATATGCCTGGCATGCCGCTTCTTGATACTGCATTCTTCGGGAGTTCGCTGCTCTCTGAAGATGACCGCAGGAAATTTGAGGAATTTGTCATCTTCGCAAATGGGCGCTTCTTCTGCAGTGACCCTGATGCCGCCGTGCTGACGCCCGAATACGCCAGAGCCCGTGCTACCGAGTGTCTGCTTCCGCTGCAGACCGGTGTCGATGCGAAAGTACTCCAGTTTGGTACCGTAGATGAGGTCATCGACAGGGTACGGCATTATGTACTGGCCGGCAAGAATGGTCCCACTCCCTGTGTCTTCTTCTTCAACAATATTGCACCGAACGTGCCGTTGGAAAATGTACAGGCGGCAATCAATACTGTGGAAATATACGGTGCCCCCGGTGCTGATGAAAACACACCGTATACCGAACCGGAGTTTCTTACTTTTGAAGACTTCCTACGCCGTAAGATCGCAGACAATAACGAGGGGTACACTTACGACTGGCTGAAACAATCGGGCTATGCATACCTTGCATAGTGCAGTAAAATTCTGGAGGTAACGTATGAGAATCATTACAATAGAAGAACATATTACAGATCCCGCTCTGGATGGCAGCGCCAGGAAATATATTATGGAAGATGCACCGTACTACAGCCTCACTCTGGGAAAAAACCTCCCGTACTATCCGGATTTTAATCTGTATGCGGATATGGACGAACTGCGAATTTCCGATATGAACAAAAACGGGATCGACATGCAGGTACTGTCCTGTCCGGCCCAGTCTGGAATGCTCACACCAGAGGAAGCGATTCCCCTGACCCGGGATGTGAACGACAGGATGGCGGCGGCTGTCGCAAGACATTCCAACCGTTTTGCAGCATTTGCAGCACTTCCATGGACAGATCCCGATGCTGCAGCCGCGGAACTTGAGCGTGCGGTAAATAAACTCAAAATGAAAGGTGTCCTGTTGCCCGGACGTCCTTCCCGTGAAGCTGTTTTTCTGGACGATGCGAAATTTTCACCCATATTGGAAACCGCAGAAAAATTCGGTATTCCCATTTACGTGCACCCTGGTTGTCCGGTTCCAGCTGTACAGGATGCATATTATGCGAGGCTCGATCCCGAGGTAAGTGCCCGGCTGTCCATCTTCAGCTGGGGCTGGCACAATGAGGCCGGGGTTCAGGTCATCCGCATGATTCTCGGAGGTGTTTTCGAGCGTTATCCCAAACTGCAGATTATCTCAGGCCACTGGGGCGAGCTGGTTCCGTTTTTCCTCTCCCGGCTGGATCAGGCACTTCCCCGTGAGGTTACCGGATTGTCGCGCACCATCACAGAAACTTACGCACAACATGTCTACGTCACACCCAGCGGTATTTTCACCTATCCCCAGCTCCAGTTTATGATACAGGTACTGGGCGCAGACAGGATCATCCATTCGGTTGATTTTCCTCTCGTAGGTAATGAGGACGCCCGTTCATTTTTGGAGAATGCTCCTGTCAGCGATGCAGAGAAACAAAAAATTGCATATGGGAACGCAGAAAATCTTTTGGGATTGTGACAGCAGCCTAAATCATATAATTTACTTTTATTTTTTCTTGACTTCATCATGCACATGTGATATAGTAATAAAAGTGTTTTAAAGACTTTTGATTTCGCATATCACTGTAGATCATTATTCTGTTAATGATCTACAGTGATATGCGATTTTTTATATGCCGAAAAAATACAATAAAAAAACAGGAGGTATCTTTCATGAATAAAGGTACAGTAAAATGGTTTAATGCGGAAAAAGGGTTTGGATTTATCACAGGAGAAGGCATGGCTGATGTATTCGTACATTTTTCAGCAATCCAGAGCGACGGATTCAAATCGTTAGACGAAGGACAGTCAGTTACTTTTGATACCGTTGAAGGTAACCGCGGATTACAGGCCGCAAACGTACAGATCGCATAGTAATCAAAGCATTCCTCTCATACTTAATGTCTGCAAACAGGTATTGAGAATTTCTGTATATTTAAGTAGCCAGAGCAATGTTAAATTATTACAGCAAAGCCAGTGAAGTGTATTGTATATGCTTTACTGGCTTAATCTAATGTCAGGCATGGTCCTCACGCCTGAATGACTTGCAAACGCAGCTGTACATCCTGGAGACCTGTTTCGAATACCCCTCCATCAGTTTGGACAGCCGCGGTTCTCCCTTCACGGAGCGTTTATAAATGTGCAGTTCAAAGATTACATCCGCATGATCCGTTTTCATATGGAGCATTTTCTGGATATCAGTGATGATGCATGCTGTAAACGTCAGGTAATCTTTCATCTGCTCGGCATCAAGCTCATTCGTCCTTCTGTTATTGATCAAAAACAACATCTGTTCAGCCTCTGAGACCATAAACCAGGATATTTCGAGCAGTTCTCTGATAAAATCAGCGTTCTCGCTCCCGGTTTTTGTCAAATATTCCAGTATCTGCCCATGGAGCATATGATAATAAATCTGTGCATCACTGATCACCTCGTAATCCAGGGGCGCATTCAGACTGTCTTCCAGCATTTGCAGATAAACATGATGCATATGAAACAGCTGCTGCAGATTATATCGGAACTGACCCTTGAAACTCGTCCGGAAGAAGAATCGATTCACCACCAGCACCAGTATACTTGCAGCGGCAACATAAAGAATCCTCAGTTCAGCGGCAAGTGTCTGAGGCAGTGCCATTGTAGTAAGTGTCAGTGCAAAGCAAGTGGAGAACAGTGCCTGCTGCCAGGTACCTGCCGCCTCCATATAAAGTCCCGCCGCCATAACTGTAGCCAACAGAAAATGCCACGCCGTCCCTGGAAACAGAGGTATCAGTATCTGTATGAGCATGCACCCTGCTGCGGTACCGATAAATCTCGCTTTCATCCTGGTAACGCTGTCCTCATACATGGGTCTCAGCAGCAGAAATGAAATCAGAGCAAACCAGTAACCATGATTAGCCTGACTGACCATACTGTAAACAAAACCCACGGTTAGCACTGCGCTCAGGCGAAGCGCAAACCGTGTCTCAAACGTATCTGTTTTCATCCGGCCGAATATTTTCTTTATGGCTCGGCGGTAAGCCGGACGCTTTCGGGATGGATGCGCTTTCTGTTCGTCAGCACTGGAGATACTTTCCAATATAATCAGAAAAAGCCTCAGAAAATTCTGGGCAAACACATATGGGGCCTCATCCATATCCCCAGTTCTGGAGAGAAAGTCATTTCCCCTCTCTATCAAAGTCTCCTGCCGAAGCCCGCCCGTTCCGGCATCTTCCATATATTGAGCCAGCTGAGACAACAGTTCCTCACATCGATCATCCTTCAGCATTTTGGCCTGGTAAGGGCTTGTAAGGAAATATGCTGCCCGCTGGAACAGGAGCGCAAACATATACTGAATCTTCCCCTGCGGTCTGACCATATAAGTCAATCCACGGCTTTTGTATGCCTCGTTATAGAGCCCGTGCAGGATAAGAAATATCTCATCCGTCTCATTGTCGGTCCCGTCCTGCTCTGAACCGATCCTTTTTCGTACCGCTTTTGCCAAAAGAATCAGCCCTTTTTGCGCAGAGTCAAAAGAATTCCCCTTTTTGTTTCCGGGAGAACATAATAGCAGTGCAGCCGTAAGCACCAGCAGACCGTAAGCCAGAGCACCCATCTGTATCGCCAGTCCCTGCCAGCCCACCACCGGCCGCAGCTGCAGAAACGTAAAGCACATGGCATTTGCGAAATATCCCAACTGATTAAACTGTGAAGCCTGAAGATAAACAAGTAAAAACGGAACTGCCAGATTAAAGAGAACACAGAGTATCAGTCCCTGCGAGGCTAAAAAAGCAAGCATTGCCATCAGAA
This sequence comes from Ruminococcus gauvreauii, assembly GCF_025151995.1. NCBI lineage: Bacteria > Bacillati > Bacillota > Clostridia > Eubacteriales > Oscillospiraceae > Ruminococcus > Ruminococcus gauvreauii. The sequence goes on along the minus strand of NZ_CP102290.1, from coordinate 3,918,771 downwards.
ACTGAGTCCCGATAAGAGTCAGAAGCTGCCTCATGGTGAGATGCTTTCGATAGTTGACCTTGAATAGAATGGTCACCACAGATACAAGAATTGCGTAAGATATTCCGAAAAACAAAACAATCGTATAGAATAAAAACATAAAAAAAGCAATGATTGGCAATGCCTCCGCAAACTTTGCGCGTGACCTTGCCAACCCCGACTTTAACATATTTCTCATAAGCCAATCGTCCCCTTTGGATCCTATTATACCTCCTGTAAGCAGGACTGTCATCTTCTTTCTTGTTTTCCAAATCCAGGGAGACGGTATGCTTTATCAATCTTCCTTTGTCACAATACATCCCGGAGCTTTAAAGATACTGTTCTCCGGCACAACGCCTCTCACAGAGGAGAGCGGATAGATATTGGTATGCGCACCTACAACCGTACCGGGATTCAGCACGGAATTGCATCCCACTTCCACTTCATCACCGAGCATGGCGCCGAACTTCTTAAGTCCCGTCTCGATGCGGACCTCTTCCCCTTTTACCACGACAAGTTTTTTATCGGACTTCACATTGGAAGTGATGGATCCCGCTCCCATATGCGCTTTGTAGCCCAGAATGGAATCTCCCACATAATTGTAATGCGGCACCTGAACGCGGTTAAACAGAACAACATTTTTAAGCTCCGTAGAGTTTCCGACGACTGCATGTTCTCCCACGATCACTTTTCCCCTGATAAACGCCCCGGGGCGGACTTCCGTATTCTTTCCTATGATGGCAGGACCTGTGATGGACGCTGTCGGAGCCACTTTCGCTGACTTTGCGATCCAGACGTTCCCGTCGATGCAGTCATATTCTTCTTCGGAAAGTGTTTTGCCAAGTTTTTCTGTAAACTCCCCAATATCCGCCAGAACCTCCCAGGGATATGTCTTCCCGTCAAATAATTCTTTTGCCATTGTCTCTTCCAGTGTATATAAGTCCTGAATCTTAATCTTATCCATTCTTTTTTGCTCCCTTCTGATAATATTCTGAGACCGCCTGGTAGCAGTTCCTCATCTGATACTGATTATTCAGCCTGAGCACCCCAGTCGTACGGTCTGTGATGAATTTCTCCAGTTTCTGCATATACTCGTCTTCCGTGATGCTTCCCTCCGCCACATAAGTCAGTCCTTTTTCCCAGCTGGCTGTCAGCTCCGGGTTCAGCAGAGAGCGTATAGAACTGTTCACGACATCAAAGATCATCTCACCCAGCATCGTAGGGGTGAGTATCTGTGTTTTTTTATTGAGTGCCATATATTTGTTCGCAACCAGCTTTTTCAGGATTTCAGCGCGCGTCGCACTCGTTCCGATACCGCTTCCCTTGATCTGCGCTCTCAGCTCTTCATCCTCGATCAGCTGCCCGGCATTTTCCATCGCAAGAATAATGGATCCGGAGTTATAACGTTTTGGCGGCGCGGTCTCGCCCTCTTTGATTTCAAATCCCCGTACCTGCAGAATCTGATTTTTCTTCAGCTTCTCCAGAATATCCGCAAGATCCGGTGTCCCGGACGCTTCACCGTTATCCTCCTCTTCCTTTTTCTTTAAGAAAGAAGCCTGTATTACCTTTAAATACCCCTGCTCCAGCAGCACTCTGGCGTTTGTGAAAAAAGTTTCCTTTCCGATGCCCGTGGTAAGTGCAAGCTTCCGGTACTGGGCAGGCGGATAGAATATGCTCAGAAATCTTCTCACCACCAGCTCATAGACTTTCTGTGAGACAGCCGGCAGTTTCGCAAGACCGGAGATTCCCTGTCCGGTGGGTATGATCGCGTAGTGGTCGGTAATCTGCCTGTCATTGACATACCGCGTCTTTGCAAGCCCCTGATAACTCCCGTTTTGCAGCACTTCATCTGTGAATTCAGCAGTGATTCCATACTGCCTGAGTCCCCTCAGATTCTGTGCGATCACCTTTGCCACTGCACTCGAGAGTACACGGGCATCCGTTCTCGGGTAGGTGACCAGCTTCCGCTCATACAATTCCTGCACGATGCGAAGCGTCTCGTCCGGACTGGTTTTCAGCAGCCTGGAGCATTCATTCTGCAGCTCTGCCAGATTATAAAGAAGAGGCGGATTCTTTCTTTCCTTTTTCTTCTCAATATTCAGCACAACAGCCTGTAGCGGATCCATAGCGGACAGTTTATCCGCCAGGGCTTTTGCATCCTTTTCCTCACGGAATCCGTTTTCTTTGTAGAGTGCCGGCGATTGAAAAAAGAGACTCTCAGGGTTCACCCGCCATTCACCTTCCAGTGCACAGCCTTCCAGTTCCAGCCCGGCAATCAGGCGGTAAAACGGTGTTTTTACGAAGTCCCGTATCTCACGCTCCCTGCGCACCACCATGCCCAGCACACATGTCATGACCCGTCCTACGGAAATCACCTGGTATTTGCTGCCCAGAAAATTTGCGACGCTGTTCCCGTATTTCAGGGAGAGCAGACGCGAAAAATTGATTCCCATCAGATAGTCTTCTTTTGCGCGCAGATAGGCGGATGCCGCAAGGTTGTCATATTCTTTCAGGTCTTTCGCTTCCCTGATTCCGCGTAAGATCTCCTCTTCCGTCTGAGAATCGATCCACACACGCCGGCGGTCCTTATCCTTGACATTTGCCATCATCTCGACAAGGCGGTAGATATACTCTCCCTCCCGCCCCGAGTCTGTGCAGACGTAGATCGTCGTAATATCCGGCCTGCGCAGCAGTCCGCTTACAATATCATACTGTTTCTTCACCGACGGAATGACTTCATATTTAAATTCAGACGGTAAAAAGGGGAGGGTCTCAAGCCTCCACCTTTTATACTTCTCATCATATTCTTCCGGATAGCTCATGGTGACAAGATGACCGACACACCACGTCACCACGGCGTCCTCCGACTCCAGATATCCGTCGTTTCTCCGGGCATTGATTTTCAAGGCTTTAGCAAACTCCTGTGCGACGCTCGGTTTTTCTGCAATATATAAAGATTTTGCCATTTGGTCACTTTCCGGCTATTTCGCCTTTATATATCCCTTTGCTTTCAGTGTCTCGGCACAGAGCACCGCTCCGCCTGCTGCTCCGCGGACCGTATTGTGGGAAAGTCCTACGAATTTATAATCATATACCTTATCCTCACGCAGTCTTCCGACTGAGATACCCATGCCGTTTTCATAGTCCACATCCATCGTTACCTGGGGACGATTGTCATCTTCCAGATACTGGATGAACTGCTTTGGAGCACTCGGCAGGTTCAGCTCCTGCGGGATTCCCCGGAAGTTTACCAGACGGTCGATCAGTTCTTCCTTCGTAGGATTTTTGCGGAATTTTACGAACACTGCCGCTGTATGTCCGTTTAAAACAGGAACGCGGATACACTGGCAGGTGATCACCGGTGATTCTGCAGTACGGATCACGCCGTCCTCGATCCTGCCCCACAGACGAAGCGGTTCCATCTCGCTCTTCTCTTCTTCTCCGCCAATGTAAGGAATGATATTTTCCACCATCTCCGGCCAGTCTTTAAATGTTTTTCCTGCTCCTGAAATCGCCTGATATGTCGTCGCTACTACTTCATACGGTTCGAATTCTTTCCATGCAGTCAGTACTGGTGCGTAACTCTGGATGGAACAGTTCGGTTTTACAGCGACAAATCCCCGTGTTGTTCCCAGTCTCTTTTTCTGAAACTCGATCACGTCAAAATGTTCCGGATTGATCTCCGGCACAACCATCGGTACATCGGGCGTCCATCTGTGAGCGCTGTTGTTGGAGACAACCGGTGTCTCTGTCTTTGCGTACTCTTCTTCGATGGCACGGATCTCATCTTTTGACATATCGACAGCTGAAAACACAAAATCAACACCTGACGCTACCTTTTCTACTTCATTAACGTTCATGACAACCAGATCTTTCACTGCCTCCGGCATCGGTGTCGTCATTTTCCAGCGTCCTCCGACCGCTTCCTCATATGTTTTACCCGCACTTCTCGGACTGGCTGCTACGGTCACCACTTCGAACCATGGATGATTTTCCAGCAGAGAGATAAATCTCTGACCTACCATGCCTGTTGCGCCTAAGATTCCCACACGTAATTTTTCACTCATCTTTTCTCTCCTCTTCCTAACATGAAATATCATCTAAAAATGCCCTGTTCGCCTCAACCACCTGTTCCATCGCGTCCGGTCCCGGAGCTCCAAGCGTCATACGTTTTTCCACACATGTCTTCAGACTGATTGCATCATAGATGTCCTCTTCAAATACCGGGCTGATCTTTTTATAATCAGCAAGTTTCATCTCATCAAGTGATATCCTGTGTTCAATGCAAAACAGAACAAGCTGACCGACAATGCCGTGCGCATCTCTGAACGGAACACCTCTGCCCACGAGATAATCTGCCGCATCCGTGGCATTGGTAAATCCCTTCTGTGCACTCTTTTCCATGACGTCTTTTTTGAATTCCATGGTCGCCAGCATGCCTTCAAACAAAGCCAGGCATCCTTTCGCCGTATCGATGGCATCAAAGGTGAGTTCCTTATCTTCCTGCATATCTTTATTATATGCAAGCGGAATGCCTTTCATCGTTGTCAGGATCGACGTCAGGGCTGCATAGACTCTGCCTGTCTTTCCCCTCACAAGTTCTGCAATATCCGGGTTCTTCTTCTGCGGCATGATACTGCTTCCCGTGCTGTATGCATCATCAATCTCTACAAACCCGTATTCGTTGGAATTCCAGATAATAATCTCTTCCGAAAATCTGCTCAGATGCATCATAACCGTGGACAGCGCCGACAGCAGTTCGATCACATAGTCCCTGTCGGATACCGAATCCATACTGTTTCTGGTCGGTCCCGCAAAACCGAGAAGCTGTGCCGTATAATCACGGTCAAGCGGATATGTAGTCCCCGCCAGAGCCCCGGAGCCCAGCGGACAGTAATTCATACGCTTATAAATATCACACAGTCTCTCGTAATCACGCCTGAACATCTCGAAGTAAGCACCCATGTGATGTGCCAGTGTGATCGGCTGTGCTTTCTGAAGGTGGGTGAATCCCGGCATGTAGGTCTCGAGATTCTCACTCATAATCTGATTCAGTGTCGCAAGCATCTTCACAACCAATGCTTTCAGCTCACAGATCTCGTCGCGCACATACAGCTTCATATCCAGTGCCACCTGATCGTTCCGGCTGCGGCCCGTATGCAGTTTCTTACCTGCATCTCCGATCCTGTCGATCAGATTCGCCTCCACAAAACTGTGAATGTCCTCATACTCTGAGGTGACGGGAAGGCGTCCTTCCTTTACATCCTTCAGAATGCCCTCAAGTCCGCCGATAATCTCGTCGCGTTCTGCCACTGTCAGAATTCCCTGTTTCGCCAGCATCTTTACATGTGCAGTGCTGCCTTTGATATCCTGCTCATAAAACTTCTGATCGAATCCGATCGAAGCATTAAAATTATACACAAGCTGATCCGTCTCTTTCGTGAAACGTCCGCCCCACAATTGTGCCATATCCATTCCTCATTTCTTTTATCGGGCACAGTCTCCTGTGTCTGTCTTATCTTGATTGATTTTACCATCCTCTACTTTCCATGGCAAGTATTATTCTTCTTTTTCTCCGATTCCCGCTGTTTTTTCGAGAAAATACAGCCGCAGTAATCCTGCCGGTACAGGCCGTATTCCTCCGAAAGTTCGATGGACCGCTTGTATCCTTCCCTCTTCTTAAAGTCTGACGGCAGCCATTTGACCCCGCAGACCTCCTCCAGCTCCCTGCCTATCTCATTCAGCCACTCTGCATTTTTCAGAGGACTGATCGATAACGTACTGCAAAAATATTCAAATCCGAACTCCCTGGCAGTCTGTGCAGTCCTGAGAAGCCGCAGCCGGTAACAATGGTAGCAGCGTTCCCCCCGCTCCAAAAGCTCCTCCATTCCTGCAGCCGCCTTATAGAATTCCTCCGGTTTGAATTCTCCTTCAAGAAATCCGACGGAATTCCTGACACTCAGTCTTTTGATAAACGTCCGCTGTTCCGCCGCTCGCTTCCGGTATTCTTCTTCCGGATAAATATTGGGATTATAATAAAAAACCGTAATGGAGAAATGCTGAGAAAGGTACTCCAGCACATAACTGCTGCACGGCGCGCAGCAGCTGTGCAGCAGCAGTTTCGGTACGCTCTCGCCCTGATTCCTGATCAGCTCCTCCAGCTGTTTTTGATAATTCTGCTTCATTCCCTGGAAAACTCCTGTCTTTTTCCTTTATTGTAATTCATTCTGACATTTCGTGCAATCGCTTCATATGATATTGTAAACATATCATGGAGGAATACCATGGACCAACCATTGTTAGAGCTGAAAAATGTCAGCCTTTCTTACCATTCTCTGGAGGGGGAGACCCCTGCCATTTCCCATATATCATTTCAGGTTCCTAAAGGCGGTTTCCTTGCAATCGTCGGACCGAGCGGCTGCGGCAAATCGACGATCCTGAATCTGATCTGCGGACTGCTCAGGCCGGAAGAAGGCGAAATCCTTCTCGGCGGAACAAGCCTGTCAGAGAAACCAATGAACATCGGATATATGCTGCAGAAAGATCATCTGTTTGAGTGGCGGACCGTCTACAGCAATATTCTGCTGGGACTTGAAACACAGAAACGTGTCACGCCGCAGAAAGAGGTTTATATCGAAAGCCTGATGCAGACGTACGGTCTGGACTCCTTTAAAAACGCAAAACCTTCGCAGCTGTCCGGCGGAATGCGCCAGCGGGCTGCTCTGATACGTACGCTGGCACTCGAACCTGACCTGCTGCTGCTGGATGAACCATTCTCCGCCCTCGATTACCAGACTCGTCTGAACGTCGGAGATGACATAGGCAAAATCATCAAACAGGAGGAAAAGACCGCAATCCTCGTAACGCATGACATCTCGGAAGCGATCAGTATGGCAGATACCGTTATCGTCCTCACTAAACGGCCTGCGACGATCAAATGTGTCATCCCCATTGATCTCGAACTTCCTGACCGCACACCTCTCACCTCCCGCAGTGCCCCGAAGTTTAAAACATATTTCAATCAGATATGGAAGGAACTGAATGACCATGAATGAACTTCGTGAAATGTCGATCGGACAAAAGAATTATCTGAAATCAAAAAAAAGGGACAGACAGGTCATCCAGCTTGTCCGGATTCTGATTTTTTTTATTTTCCTGTCGTTATGGGAAATCAGTACCCGGCTCGGCTGGATTGATTCTTTTATTTTCAGCAGTCCCTCACGTGTCCTTCGGACCATCGTCGATATGACGCTTCATCAGGGGCTGTTGCTTCATATCGGCACCACACTGTTCGAGACACTCGTAAGTTTCTTTTTTGTCACACTGCTATCCATCGGTGTCGCGGTGCTGCTCTGGATATCTTCCAGGCTTTCCCGTATCCTGGAACCATACCTGGTCATTTTAAACAGCCTTCCGAAATCCGCACTTGCACCGCTTCTGATCGTATGGCTGGGAGCAAAACCCACAACCATCATCGTTGCCGGCATGTCGGTCGCGATATTTGGCGCTATCATCAATCTCTACACTGGATTTCAGGAGGTAGACAAAGAAAAGCTGAAGCTGATTTACACGTTCGGGGGCACAAAAAAGGACGCCCTCATAAAGGTCGTCCTTCCCTCTTCGATTCCACTCATCCTGAGTGTAATGAAGGTTAACATCGGTCTGTGTCTGGTGGGTATCATCATCGGCGAATTCATCAGCAGCAAACAGGGTCTGGGACACCTGATCATCTATGGCAGCCAGGTATTCAGGTTTGCAGGCATTCTGATACTCTGTGATGTTCACGGTATCTCATCCAGCCATGTCTGTCCTGCGTCCAGCATTTTCGTAAAAATACGTCCCCGGTTCCCCTCGTCTTTTGCCTGATGATATTTAAACAGCATCTGACCGTCCGGAAGGTTTCCCAGTATCTCTATCTTTCCCGCCACATGTGACATCACGTAGCGCAGGCATTTTCCCTGACCGTTCTGTTGATTTTTCGCCTCTTCCACGATGTCATATCCGCGCTCCAACGGCACCTGAAACTGGTTCTTCACTCCGGCAACGGGACGGCACTGAAATATGTAATAGGGAATAATGCCGCATGCGGTCAGTTCCCGCAGGAGTCTCCCTGCTGTTTCTTTGCTGTCATTGACTCCCTTCAGCAGTACCATCTGGTTTTTGACAGTGATGCCTGCATCAGTCAGCAGCCTGACAGCCCGCTTCGTCTCATCCGTCAGTTCTTTTGGATGGTTCACATGGGTCATCACGTAAATCTTCTTTTTCCGGTTGTATTCTTTCAGCATCTCAACCAGCTCAGGATCCTCACTCACTCTCATCGGAAGTGTAACCAAGGTGCGCGTTCCAAACCGGATCAGATCCAGATGCTCAATACAGCTGAAAGCTTCCAGATATCTGCGGATGACCTCATTGCTGTTCAGAAATGCATCTCCGCCCGATATCAGTACATTGCTGATCTCTTTGTGCATTCGTACATACGCTGCCATATCTTCCATATTTTCTGCTGTCTCATCCTCAGATATACCGACCAGGCGCTTGCGGAAGCAGTGCCTGCAGTACATGGCACAGCGGTTCGTTGACAGGATCATGACCGTCTCCCGGTATTTGTGCTGCATCCCCGGCATTACTGTATTTTCCGCCTCGCCACTGGTGTCGAACTTCCCCGACAGATCCGTTTCCCCGACAGACGGGATACACATCTTCCGAATCGGATCCTGATCAGGATGCTTCCTGTCAATCAATGAATAATAGTATCTGGGAATCGTCATCGGAAAACGTTCCAGTATCCTGCACATCTGTTCCTCTTCGGCGGCGCCAAGTTTTAATAAATCCCTCACTTCACACGCCTCTGTAATGTTATGCCTCAGCTCCTCTTTCCATTTCATGCGCAGTCCTCCTTGTCTGTTTATCCAGTGTACTGACTACCAGTCTTCTGGATTATACCGTAACATAAATAAACAAGGTTTGCAAACTTTACTGTCGCATTTTTCATTAAATATGCTTTTTATTAAACAATATAACCGATATTCCGAGACATAGAATAGTAATCAGAACCGTCAAAATGACCGCCGGACCGAAGTCAGTCCACACAGCCTGATTCTGGAGCAATGTCATATTATCGGACACCAGCCGTATTGGCAGATTCGCTCTTACCCCCGGGATGATCCCCGCCGCAAACTGCAGGACCACAAAAATCCCGGTAAACAGCAGGCTCCCCCAGCCGCCACAAAACAGGACGCCTCCCAGCAGCACCACCGCAAGCAGCAGGATACCAAACAGCCATACCATGCCGACCGCCATCATAAGCCTTCCGATCTGCACATCCATATCCCAGAAGTATACCGAGTACAGCCAGGAAACGCAAAAACACATGGCGTAGACGGCCGTCCAGGTCAGAGCTGCTGCAGTAAACTTCGCGAACACCACCGTTTTTCTCGCCACCCCTTTCGTCAGGACAGGGATCAGCGTCCCACGCTGCAGCTCACCCGACATACTTCCCCCGAAGACCAGTACGAGCACAAAGAGCCCCATCTGAGGAGTATTTTTAAAAAACTGAAGCCAGGAATCCATCATCGTCGGTTCGGTCATCTCTATCGACATTCCCGCAGGCATAAAATTGCTGATTAACTCCGGCATAAATTTGGCTGTCAGCGGATTCATCATGCCTAGCAGCAGAAATACAAGTCCTGTCACCAGTAACTTATATGTCCGTACCTGTTCACAAAACTCTTTCTTCACAAATGCAGTATATTCCGTCATCCGACCACCTCCATAAACATATTTTCCAGTGTCGGTTCCAGAACCTCGAATTTCAACGGCAAAATATTGTGCGCACTCAGCTGTGCCAGCAATATTTGTTCCGCATGCTCCATGCTGCCGGTCACATGGCAGACCATCTCTGATCCTGAGACCTCCCTGTTCATCTGCAGGTCTTTGATCTCCTGTATGTTCAGAAACCTGTACAGTTCATTTGGATTCTGAAAAGCAATCCGTATACTGTCATGCCGGTGCTGTCCTCTGATCTTTTCCAGATCTCCCTGCAGTACAATTTTCCCGTGATGCAGTACCGCAATATCATCACAAATACGCTCCACATCTGACAGGATATGCGTGGAAAACAGAACCGTTGTGGTCTCCTTTACTTCCTCCAGGATGTCCAGAATCTCCTTTCGCCCCAGTGGATCCAAAGCGGAAGTCGGCTCATCACAGATCAGCAGCTTGGGTTGATTTAAAAGCGCCTGAGCGATCCCCAGCCGCTGCTTCATGCCTCTTGAAAACCCGGAAATCCTTTTATTAACGCCTTCAAGCCCCACAAGTTTCAGCAGCTCATCACTTCTGCTCTTGATCTGCCCGGAATCAAGTCCTGTAATTTCACCACAGAAGCCGAGGTATTCTTTCGGTTTCATAAACCCATAAAACTCCGGTACGTCCGGCAGGAAGCCAATGTGCCGGTTTGTATTCGTCTGACCGTACAAAACACGCTCTCCAAATACACGAATCTCACCTGTATCCGGTTTCAGCAGCCCCAGAATCATTTTCATCGTTGTCGTCTTTCCCGCCCCGTTCTGTCCCAGAAAACCAAACACACTGTTTTGCGGAACCTGAAGATACAAGTCGTCTATCACAGTATGAGTTCCAAAGGCTTTCCCCAGTCCCTTTATCTCAAGTGCATTCATTCTTCTTCACCTCGCCCGAATACGAAATACAGAATAGGACCGATAACCTGAATCAGAACGACAATGATAACCCAGATTGCTTTATTGCCAAACCTGTAATTTGGATGTCTTATCACATGGACCAGCGCGGTCACCATCAGCACCAGCTCAATCACGATAAGCGGCAGTAAGACCACCATGTATTCTTTTAATAGTTGCATTTATTTCACCTCCAGTTTCTGTTTCAGCTGCAGCACCAGCCTTTTATAGCGCGCATCGTCTTTGAGTATCTTCAGTTCTGGATTTTCTGTGAGTCCCTGAATCAGCGTTTCCTTAATCACGTCTGTGTTTAATGGAGCGTCCAGCCCAAGTTCAAGCTCATTCAGCCATGGTTCGATCAGATCGAAATAGGAATCCTTGCAAAGACGCATTGGAAAGTCGAGTTCGCAACAGACATGTACATACCGTTCCAGCATCTTTACTGCCTCATCTTTGTTTTCCACACGGCAGTAATACAGCGCACAGACCATGTAAAGACTGAGCGCCGTATTACTGTGCAGGGTGTCCACTTCATAAACACTGCACACCCGAAGAGAACGCTGTATGGTTTCCTCTGTTTTCTGTGTGTCCTGCATGTTATCTGATATATAACAGATGCTGTCACCCAGCAGAAACAGCATATGCTGATAGATACAGACCTGCATGATCCGGTTTGCCTCGATACGGTTTCCGGCAGCCTGGCAGGCTATCGCAAGGAGTTCAGACTCCTGAGTCATCGGCTGCAGCTTTTCTCCAAACAGCTCCATGATTTTGTGTGGCTCCTGCATCAGCAGATAAGCATTGGCCTCGACCTGAGACGCCTCTTTGGCAGACCAGACATCTGTACACAATTCCCTGGTTCTTTTGCATAATTCCACAGCCCTTTCAAGCACAGGCCGGGCATCCGGTGCCATCTGTGCATGATTCAGCAGCAGCACCGCCATCTGCAGAAGCAGCGCTTCACAGGAATAAAACTTTCGGATAAGTGTTTCGCATTCCTCCATCACTTCCTGAAATGGCCGGTGTGCAAAATCCGCCGCGAGACGGTGGTACAGTTTTCGGATATCGTCCTTTGTCATCTGTGGTTCATATCCCATCAGCGTATCAATGCTGATATTGAAGTATGCCGCAAGCTGGGGCAAAAGTGCGATATCCGGGTAACTGACTCCCGTTTCCCACTTCGATACCGCCGCCTTCGATACGCCCGCATACGCCGCAAGCTCCTCCTGTGTGATACCCTTCTCCCGTCTCTTTTCAATTAAAATCTTTCCGATATTAATTCCCTTCACTTCCTCACCTCCTGCTGCTATTGTATGTCTTTTTTCAGAAAACCACAATGGATTGTCAATTAACTTCCGATTGACAATATCAACCAGCATTCTACGACCCAGGGCGGGAATAAAAAGATTAAAAAAAAGATATGCAATATGATTTGCATATCTTTCACTCATTAAACAGCTGGGATCCTAAATCCGAATTCCCTGTTTCCATTCTCCCAGGATGCTGTGACCAGATAAACATATCCCTGATCTGCCCCCGGTATCACCCAGGTCCCGTCTTTGCTCTCCGCTTTCACAGGCTCACTCTCCGGGATATCCGCCTCGATACCTTCCTTCATCCATAAAGAGATATCCCACCGTTCCACTATTACGTCCTTCGGCTCTTCCGTAAACTGAAGCGTCAGGTCAGTCGGACTGTCAAGATTGATGTCCGTCAGATCTTTCCATGCGAGTATGTGTGCAGAATCAGCAACTACCGACTGCCGTTCTCCTGTTTCATCTTCAAATGACCAGGAATAACCTCCTTCTGTCAGAGAGACACTGGTAATGGCCAGCTCCGTGGTATACTCCGCATTTGCCGCCGGAGGAATCGAGGGATCAGGCTCCTGGTAGATGCCGTCTATGATGTGCTGATACTGATCTGCGTCTGACGGCTGTCCCACATCGACGACGTCCATGCGGCTGACACCGTTATACTGTCCCGGATAAGATTCCGCCATGACTCCGTTGCCGGTGATCTTCACGATATTTCCCTTTTCCAGCCGGTCGCCAGTTATCTGTTTTCCATTGATGTCATACAGTTCTTCCGGTATCGCCGCGGTAAACACCGTCCCGCTTTTTTCTTCTATAAACACTGAAGAATCCTCTCCGTAAGGGATGTACATTGCCTGCATCACATGTTCTTCCTGTTCCGAATCCCTGCCGCACGCTGACAGTGCCAGAGACAGTAAGATCAGATACAGTACAGGTATGATGGTTTTTGTCCTTTTTTTCATAAATTCATTCCCCTTTCCTGATAGCAGCCTATCGTATATATAGTGTCCGGTTCCTCAGTGTTTGTTGCACGGAATGAATTTTTTACCTGCCTTAATTTCTCAGCTTAAATGTCCTATTTGCCAGTTTAAACACAAGGATGCATGCTGCGATACAGTACAGGACACAGAAACTTATAACCAGTATTCCGAACAGAAGTGTATCCATGCGCAGCTGCATAAATCCGAAGCAGACGAAATACGTGATCCATACGACAATCTTATACGTACCGCTTTTCAGCTCGGTTCCGGAATTGTATGGCTGCAGCAGATAGTAGCATGTCAGGTAATGGACAGAAAAGAAGATACTCAAAGCCAGTATGGATATGATCAGTACTGCATAGTTGACGGGATTATCCGTTCCGCCTGAAAAGTATAAAAGTACTGCCAGACCGCCCCCGATGACCGATGCGGGCAGCAGATTGATCTTCATGATTTCTCTGAGACGGATGCGAAACAGTTTCAGAATGGATGCCGGTTCTTTGTAGCAGGAATACGTCAGCATACTGTGATCACAGTTCATAAACAAAACCTGCGTAAAACTGGTTCCCCGGTTCACCATATACATGATAAACACAAAATATGGCAAAAATGACATCAACAGTTCATTTGTCCTCTTCATGACGTCCGGTCTCAGCTGAAACAGAATGAGCATCACTGCTATGATACCTGCGGCGATAACAGCCACCCTCTCCGCTGGACGCCACAGCACCTTCCGGTGACGCTTGATAAACAACTCATTGAGATATTCGAACCCCTTTCTCCTGCTGGTGATTGTGATATCCTGACTGATCGCCTTCCTGCTCTGGTCCTGCGCAGCCTTCTTCACATTCTCCCGATAGTCCACTCCGTTTAGCTTATCCGCCAGCAGAATCTGATACATTTCGCGGTACTCATCGAAACTGACGATTTTAACGGCAGCGAAGATGCCTGTTCCGATCATCAGCGCCATCAGTATCAGCACCAGCCAGACCGGAAGTGCAAGGCCAAAATATACAGGACCATAGGCAGCTGCAAGCAGGACACCTGTCATCACCCATCCGACTCTGGCAGGCAGATTCTCATTCGTACATTTTCCGGTAAGCTTATAGCGTCTCAGCGAGAACCACGCAACCGACAGTTTCGCCCCTGCTATAAAAAAAGGAATCAAAATACAGATCATGGCCGGGACCTCCCTTGTCAATCCGGTCAGAATCGTAAACGGCATGAATCCAACAATAACTTTTATCACATCATATCCGTAATTGGAGAGCGTATATTGCCTGGCATTCATACGCATAAGTATCATCGCGTAATATTTGTCATTTGTAGGATTAAACATGTAAGTATTCATGTATGAGCCGATCAGCGTCAGGAAAAACAGGATATGCAGAAACACACTGTCCTGCGGTGCCTTCTCATACAACAGGCCGATTCCCGTCACCATACAGACAAGATACAGAAACTTGCCGAGGAATGCAGATATCATTTCCCATATCACCGCCAGGATGCAGGCAAATATTTTGAAGAACCGTACGCTGTACAGTTCTCGGGGCAGCAACCTGCCAAGAATGGGGATCTGTCTTATCGAATAGATAATGGTATTTACCCGGTAGGTATTCTTCAGTGAAAAGGAGATGCGAAACGCTCTAATCATGGGCTTCCTCCTTAAGTGCAGCGATAATCTTTTCTTTAAACTCAGAATTGTCCAGATCCGCCTTGTCAACCCGTTCGAGCATTCCATGATTGAGGATCACGATCTCGTCACACAGGTCCAGTGCCAGCTCCATGATATGCGTGGAAAAGATGATGATTTTCCCGTATTTCTGAGAACGGAGAAGCTGTTTCATCTCCTCTGCCACAACTACGTCAAGTGAAGTCAGCGGTTCATCCAGCAGCAGGATATTCGGCTGTACCATGATATTGATCAGCATCTGCATCTTGTTCTTCATGCCATGCGAATAGTCTTTCAGAAGCTTATCCCTGTCTTCGGTTTCAATGTTCATCATGTCGAAGTATTCATCGATCGACCTCGGTTCCTCTATGCTGCCCTCATTGATCTCCATAAAAAACTTTAAAAACTCACGCCCTGTCAAAAATTCCGGGACAGTCGGAGTGGACAGCACATACCCGACGTCTTTTGCACCCAGCTCACGTTCACCGCCTGATTCAGCTATGTAAAACCGGCCTCCGTCTGTTTTCATATCACGGTTGACACAATTAAACAATGTTGTTTTTCCTGCCCCATTGCGCCCCAGCAGACCGTAGATTCTCCCACAGTCGAATGAAAATGAAACGTCTTTTAACACTTCTTTTTTGTCAAAGCTTTTTGACAGGTGTTCCATTACAAATTTCATACTTTGCTCCTTTAGTACTTACTTTCCCGGTCAACATTTTACAGCATTGATAATGTCAACAGGATATCATACCCGCAGTGATTTTTCTATATCCCCAACCTTAAGTTTTCCTTAATCCGTCTCCCACATTCCCCGTCCGCCTGTTCTCCTGTATCTCACCCTGCCCTCCTCCTTTAACTTCCGGATTCTGTAACCCACGCCGGATGTGCTGAGCCCCAGTTTTTCGGCAAGCTGCTTTACCGTGATGTGAGGATCCTCCTTCATCATACGAATGACTTCTTCCCGTTCTAGACTCTTCTGTCTGCGGTAATCAAACAGTGCGCCATAGTCAAGTCTCCGTCTGACATCGCCGGTAATTATCTCCATATACTCCGGAAAGATATAGATCCGATCGACAAATTCAAGCATCGCCTCTGCCGCTGCACGCTCAAACCAGCTGTCCTCTGATATGAAATTCATAATCCGTGAAATTCTGTTTCCCTCTGCTTTGCACAGTCTTTGTTCTTTTTCCAGTCTGTTGATCCTATCCTGAACTTCTCTGAGTCTCTCTTCCAGTTCCTTTTGCTTCATCTGATAAGCGGTATCAGATAGGACACCTTCAAGAAGTTTATCGGCAAGCTGCATCATCTGCCGCTCTACATTGCATCTCTTTTGTTTTTCCCGTTCTTCCAAAGACTGTGTGTCCGCTTCCTTCAGGACAAGTTCCAACAGGCTTCTGAGCTTAACAATAACAGGTCCCCTGTCCAGTTTGTATTGTTTCATGCAGAGACTTCCCAGCACACTGAGCAGTTTCCCCTCATCCAGATGGACATTTTTACATCCCTGTGTATGTTCCGACTGTCTGCCCCGTTCCAGATAACGCCTGCATTTCCACTCATACCGTTTTTTTCCTTCCCCGCCGCGTTTTCTTGTGCAACGGTAAAAAGGACTTTCACAGAAACCGCAATACAGCTTCCTGCTCAGCGGGGATTTCCCCTGGTTGCTCCCTGAAGTGCCCCCCCCGATTCCATTGGCATCGTGTCTTCTCTTCGAAATTTCCAGATTAGCCTGTTCCCACAGTTCCTCTGAGACAATTGCAGGGACTTTATGTTCATAGACATACTGTTCTTCTTCCGGAACGGAAACTGTTTGTTTCAGGTCAAAATCATAATGTTTCCGATTCATGACAACAGTACCTTTGTTAAGGGGATTTTTTATCATCCGCAGGATATCTGCATCAGAAAATGGATTTCCCCTTCTGTTCAGAACCCCTTCATCAGCAAGCATCGCGGAAATCGCTCTGCCTCCGTATCCGGCAGCACACAATTCATACATTCTTCGCTTGACCCGCGCCTCCTCTTCGATTACCCTGATACTCTTATCCGGCATTCTTCGATAACCGTAAGTATTCGATGTCAGTATCACTGCTCCCCCGTTTTTCTGACGGTGATAATGTGCATTGTTGATCTTTCTACTCAGTTCACGGCTGTACTCTTCTGCGAGAATGGCTTTTATACCCGTAATCAGAGCATCATCTGCAGAATAAAACTTCTGCTCCATATACATATACAGCTGTTTTCCTGCCTTGACCATCCGGTCGACAAACAGATACCAGTCCCTGGTATTCCGCATCAGACGGTCCTGAGATTTGATCACGATGATATCAAATTTATTTTCAGATAATTCTTCATAAAGACGGTTATATTCATTCCTTCCCCTGGTACTGGTACCGGAACGGCTTTCCACGTAAGTATCTATAAGTTCCCATCCCATATTGCATACACATTCTTCAGCCTCCGCCACTTGTTTAGCAAGTGCATGTTTCTGACTCTCCTCCTCCGTACTGCAGCGTGCATAGATCACAGCCCGACGCATCCCTGTCAGCAGTCCTTTCTGATCTGTGAATTCAGTCTCAGCATTTCCCCTGGTGTGATCAGCCTCTGCCACTCCAGACGTTTTATCATCTTAAGCATGATCTGTCTTTCCAGCCTTTTTCTGAACGGCATTTCGTTTTCTCTGTTTTCCTGTTCGTTCATACACACATACCCGTAAACCTTCTTTTTACAAGATATGCCGGACAGCATGGCCTCCTTTACGGAATTTGTGCTGTACATTTCAGAATGCCTGCACATCTCTTTAAACTCGACTGGGTCATCATGTCAATCATTATCCTCTGTGTGATTGCTATGGGACTGTACTCTCTTCTGAATCTGGCCGAAAAGCATTATTTAAAACGCAACAAAAAATAGCAAAGACATGGAAAGCCGCATAAACCAAGTTTGTGCGACTTTTCTGTTCTGTCTCAGTTATGGTCAGCAGACCCGCCCGCTGCTTTTCTTCCGGTGATATGATACTACTTCCTGTCCCCATATTTATAGCGGTACAGGTTAACCGCATCCTCAATCTCGAGATCCTTTTCACCTGCTAGTGACTCAAGATGATGCCTGAACTCATGCAGCACCGTGTGGCGTATTTTCTTTTTCATGGCCTGTCTGCCAAGATTCCCGTAAACATTGCAAAAAGAACCATAGTAGATGTTAATGTAGCGTCCCATCGATGACCCGTGAGAGTATTCCCCCATGATCCACAGAGGGGGCGCTGTGCTCTCAGGGTGACGTTTCGCTTCCGGATGCATGATAATCCCCCCGTTAAGCTCCTGGAAAAATGCAGGCGGAAGTTCTGCTGATATTTCTTCCAGGATTTCCAAAAATTCTGCTTCTGTCATGTTCTTATCTCCCTGAACGCTGGATTGTTTTTTGTCTTCTTCCCTTTTTATTTATTATAGAGTACCATCCACAGTGACAGGATTCAACAAGATCTTTTTGAGACAGCACCTGCCATCACAAAAACAGGGCGCCGAAAAATATATCAAATACGCTTCGGTGCCCTGTCCTGATTTACTTCTTCAGGAATTGTTTATCGAATTCCGGGTTAAAATAGTAATAATTCGTACTGTCCAGCTGCTCCTTCGTCTTTTCCAGCGCCTCTCCAAATCTCTGGAAATGGACGATCTCTCTGGCTCTCAAGAACTTCAGCGGTTCTCTCACTTCCGGATCCGGAATCATCCTGAGCAGGTTATCGTATACCGTCCTGGCCTTCTGTTCGGCTGCGAGATCTTCGGTGAGATCGGCAATGGCATCGCCTTTCGACTGAAATTCCAGTGCTGTAAATGGAACTCCCGCTGCCGCCTGCGGCCACAGTGCTTTTGTATGGTCAATATAATAGGCATCGAACCCTGCTGTCTTTGCATCCTCGATCGTGACGTCCCTGGTCAGCTGATACACCATGGCGCATATGATCTCCATGTGTGCAAGTTCTTCCGTGCCGATATCCGTAAGAAGACCTCCTACAGCCTTAACGGGCATGGTATAACGCTGTGATAGATACCGCATGGACGCGGACAGTTCACCATCCGGTCCGCCGTACTGGCTGATGATCAGCTGTGCCGTCTTCGGACATGTTTTTGTGATCTTTACCGGAAATTGTAATCTTCTTTCATAATTCCACATCAGATACACGCTCCTTCCCACGGTGCAGGACCACATTCCCATGAAAAGGCCACCCCGTTCACCGACTCACATTCTTTTTCGCAGCTGCAGTTCGCAAGACATGCCTGCGTCAGCGGATAGAACCGTTCACTGAAGATCTTCAGAAGATCAGCGCGCAGCGCTGCACATTCTGCAAACAGCCGGATCGCCTGACTGTCTTCGCAGTGTGTATCCAGATACAGTGTCAGGTCATTCAGCGCAAAGCTGACTTCGCTGATTTTTGTCATCAGCGTTTCACGGTCTGCCTGCCGGGGATCAATTTCCTGATGATTCTCCTGCTGCTTCGCCGGATTCGTGACAGATTCTGCCTCATAAAACGGAAGATTTAAGACAGGAAAAACAGTTCCTTCTTTTAATGCTTCACAAAACCGATAGACTTCTCCCCATTTCTGCATGGGGACACTGGCTATCGCAAGACATTCGTTTCCTTCCATAAATGCAAACTCCTTTCCTTGGATATCAGGTGACATATTTATTATGTGGAGTTCTGCTGTTTTTACTTTGCCATTTTCAAACACTTTTTGTAACTGTCCAGGACGGCGCATCTTCTAGACCGAAAAAGTCGGTCAAGAAGCATCGGATGCTCATCCGATGTGGAAATTGGTGCAGAAAGCGACTTACAAGCAAGCTTGACGCAGCTTTCTGCACCAATTTCCCCGCCGACCTGAACTGTTACTACATTTTAATAATAATGTTAATCCATGATATCGACGTCTTCACCGCGCAAAATTTTATTGATATTGCGCACCGCACACATTTTTCCGCACATCGTACAGGTATCTTCACGCTCGGGGGTAGATTCTGCACGGTACCTTCTGGCTTTTTCTCCATCCATTGCCAATTCAAACTGGCGCTCCCAGTCAAGCTCTCTCCTCGCCTCGCTCATATCGTGATCCCAGTCCCTGGCACCCTTAATTCCTTTCGCAATATCAGCCGCATGGGCTGCAATTTTTGAGGCGATGATCCCTTCCTTTACATCATCCACGGTAGGCAGGCGAAGATGTTCTGCAGGCGTCACGTAACACAAAAAAGAAGCTCCGTAAGTCGCAGCGATCGCTCCTCCGATCGCAGCCGTAATATGATCATATCCCGGTGCAACATCCGTCACGAGCGGTCCCAGTACATAAAACGGCGCACCTTTGCAGATCGTCTTCTGAATTTCCATATTTGCCTGAATCTGATTGAGCGGCATATGTCCCGGGCCTTCGATGATCACCTGAACATCTTTTTCCCACGCCCTCGTCGTCAGTTCTCCGAGAGTTACGAGCTCCTCAATCTGAGATACGTCACCC
Source organism: Ruminococcus gauvreauii (assembly GCF_025151995.1). Taxonomy (NCBI): domain Bacteria; kingdom Bacillati; phylum Bacillota; class Clostridia; order Eubacteriales; family Oscillospiraceae; genus Ruminococcus; species Ruminococcus gauvreauii. The sequence goes on along the minus strand of NZ_CP102290.1, from coordinate 3,898,593 downwards.
GCATCCTCGATGCTGCCCGGACGGCAGGCATCACCGAGACTGAGTGTCACATCATACTGCTGACAGATTTCAAGCAGTTCATCGTACCGCTCAAAAAACGGATTCTCATTTCCGGTCAGTTCCATCCATGCAAATATGATGGAACCGCCCCTGGAGACGATATTGGTATGGCGTTTTGATTTTTTAAAACGCTCCGCAGTAGCCCGGTTAATGCCGCAGTGAATTGTCATGAAATCCACACCATCTTCGGCGTGCATACGGACAATATCGATCCACTCATCAGAAGTGATATCCCTCAGGGCTTTATTGTAGTACACAACGGCATCGTAGATCGGAACAGTGCCGATGACAGCAGGGCACTCGGCTGTCAGCTTCCTCCGGAATTTCTGTGTATCTCCAAAAGAGCTCAAGTCCATAATAGATTCGGCACCCATTTTCACTGCCTCCATCACTTTTTCCAGTTCCACATCCATATCCAGACAGTCTTTCGACGTTCCCAGATTGACATTGATCTTCGTCTTCAGCATATCGCCGATACCGTACGGCTTCAGACACTGATGATTTTTATTTGCCGGAATTGCAAGCTGCCCTTTTGCCACCAGTTCTCTGATGCGTTCGGCATCTATCTGCTCGTAATCCGCAACTGTCTTCATGGCGTCCGTGATGATTCCGTTTCTCGCTGCATTCATCTGTGTTGTATAGTTCATATAGTGCTCCTTTTTTATTCTTTTATAAAGTTTCCATGACATGAATTAAGGGATATATTACGCAGGTAATATATCCCTTACAGTCACAACTGAACTATACGCCGAAATATTTCCCTACGTTGGCATTACCCAAATCAGGTTACAAGGTCGAGACGCACAGTCTCCTCTCAGCCCTTCTTAGAGCTCCCTTAATATTTTCACTATTTAGTTATAAGACAATTAATCATTCAATACCTGCAGGTACAGACTCTTAACTGCCTCTTTGTCCATCTCCACATAAGTATTCGTCATCAGTCTCTGCTGTTCTGCGATAACCAGTTCAGCCATCTGATCACAGATTTCTTCTGTCACGCCGTACTCAGACAGTGGTTTTCTGCGGATCAGTGCAGCGAGTGCCTCTTCCAGCTTATCATAAACTTCAGCGCCCTCTGTCTCGCAGCCAAGGATCTCAGCCAGTACGTGGTTGATCTCTTTGATATCTCCATCCGGGTTCATTTTGTAGTAGTATTTCATAACAGTCGTGAACAGCTCGTAATTGGACTCACCGTGTGCCACATGGAACATTCCGCCCAGCGGGAAACTCATCGCATGTACAGCGTTGCAGCCTGCAGTACCGAATGCGATACCTGCATAGTTGCTTCCGAGAACAAAGTCATCCATGATCTCCAGTCTGTATTCCGGTCCTTTTTCGATCATCTGAGTAAATCCGTTCATGATCAGTTCGATCGCTCTTCTGCCGAACATTCTGGACAGGTCTGTATGACGGCGTCCTACGTAGCTCTCAACCGCATGGATCAGCGCGTCGATCGCACTGTACATGAATGGCTGATATGGCAGGCTCTTAACAAGATCCGGAATCAGCACTGCGTAATCTGCAAATAATTCATCATTAGCGCAGCCTTTTTTCGTCTTTGTCTTTGTCAGATAGATCATGGAGATATTGGTCACCTCACTGCCTGTTCCGCATGTGGTCGGGCAGATGATCAGTTCTGTTTTATGTTTCGGCTTAAATGTCGGATTTTCTTTATATGCATCAACGATATCATCCGGTTTCTCAGATGCTACCCATTTTGCCATATCTACAACGGTACCGCCGCCGACAGCGATGATTCTCTTGTACTCTTTATCTTTCAGATCTTTGAAGATAGAATTGTACATCTCATCTGTAGGCTCTGTTGTTCCGTATTTCTCCTGGAAATAGACGTCACATTTCAGATCCAGTGGTTTCATTTTCGGCGTATACAGAAATTCATTCGTGAATAATAAATCGCCTTCTCCGATTTCGAATTCCTTTGCAAAGTCCTCAAATGTGTCAAATTTGTGAATCTCAGTTCTTAATAATAACTGTCTCATTTTTTTCTCTCCTTTTCTATGTTGTTATTTTTTTAACAATTACAAGAAATAAATCCCATTCCCTATTTACCTTACAAAAGCTCTGTTCGCATCTATTACTTATTATTGAAATGATCAAGTTTTTCTTTATTAACAAATGCGGAAAGAGCATCGTGTGCATCCTGTGTTGTAAACAGAGAACCAAAGGAAAGAATCATGTGTTCTGTACTCGTCGGATAGTCTGTCTCGCTGGCAACATTGATTGCTTTCTTCATTGTAGCAACTGCGATCGGTCCGTTTTTGGCAACTTTTTCTGCCATGACCATTGCTTCTTCCATCAACTTTTCAGTTGGTACTACTTTGTTAACAAGTCCGATTCTGTATGCTTCCTCAGCATCGATCCTGTCGCAGGTAAGCAGCAGCTCTCTCGCTCTTCCTTCCCCTACGATCGCCTGCAGTCTCTGAGATCCGCCGGTTCCGGTCATGATTCCAAGAGATACTTCAGGGAATGCAAATTTTGCATTTTCAGCAGCAATACGCATATCGCATGCAAGCGCCACTTCTACACCGCCTCCAAGGCAGTATCCGTTGATCGCTGCGATAACCGGTACTCTGAACTGATGAATTTTCTCAAGCACGGCACCGCCGAATTTGGCATAGTCCCTTGCCTCATAAAATCCGAATTCGCTCATCTCTTTGATGTCAGCTCCGCCGACAAATGCCTTCTCTCCTGCGCCTTTTACGATTACGCAGTATACGTCTTTCATTTTCTCAACCTGGTCAAATGCTTCGCCTAAATCCGTCAGCACTGCTGTACTAACTGCATTCAATTTTTTCGGAAAATTGATTGTAATCGTGCAGACATGGCCTTGTTGTTCAATTAATGCATATTCCATATCGTTACTCCTTACTCTCCACGCATCCTGGCCTGAAAGTACGCGCGAAGTTCACTTTTAATTATTAAAAAATCTTCTCCGCAGACAGCTATCCACATCTGTCTGCAATTAGAAAATTCTTTATCTGACACACAATCCCGATTACATCCCCTCACCAGCAGACAAGCATCATACGTTTCTTCTGCACGGTAAGACGTAAAGGAAATCTCCAGGTCTTTCAAAGATTCTTTCAGTTCATTTACAGCGGCCACCCGGTCATATACCGGGTTGCAGCCGCCGCAATATTTAATTCCTAAAGTCAATCTTTTTTAATGTTGGCAATATTCTTTGCCAGTTCTTTCTTCTGTTCCAGATTGCTCTGACGCGAGATCATGATACGCTGAGCCTGAGGAGAACCTGCCCCGTGCATAGACTCCGTGCGGTATCCCACAGCCGCTGTTCCGAGTGAAATGTTTTCGATAAGGCGCATAATCCTCATTCTGTCTTCCACAGATACACCTTCCACACCGACCAGATATTTTTCAATATATGGTTTCAGTTCTGCTGTATTAAAGTCTTTTTCTGACGGCAGGGTAACCATCAGTCCGCCTGCGATATCTTCCGCAAGACGTACGATCTCATAAGGGAATCTGGTAATATTCTGTTTGCAGACATTTGCCAGCAGCAAGTCGATGATATAGTTTCCTGATTTCGTCTTGCAGCCTTCACAGGAGCACGCAACCCCGCAGCTGAACAATGTCTCGTTGAGATGTGTCATCTCAATCAGTTTATCTTTTACGTGGGAGGCTTTTGCCGCACCGTTGTAATCTGCTGCCAGAGCCGTAGCGCCGATCAGGACATCACCCACACCAACTTTACATCCGCCATAACTCTGACGGTGATATCCTGAGAAACGTTCTACCAGCATGCCGGCAAATTCCGTCTCTCCGTTCATAAAGATGCGTTCATTTGGAACAAAAACATTATCAAAGATAACCAGCGCTTCATGTCCTCCGAACTCTTTATTGCCGAGATCAATGTCCGCACCCTCTTCCGTCTTGCGGGTATCACAGGACTGACGTCCGTAAATCATGAAGATACCTTCGGAATCCGTAGGAACTGCAAAGGAAATTGCATAGTCCTTATCATCGGGTTTCATTGCAATCGTCGGCATTACAAGAACTTCGTGAGAATTCACGATACCGGTCTGATGAGCCTTCGCACCGCGAACAACCACACCATCCGGACGGCGTTCTACAACGCGCAGATAACTGTCCGGGTCAGCCTGTTTGCTCGGTGACAGGGAACGGTCGCCCTTCGGGTCGGTCATCGCCCCGTCAACAACCAGGTCCTTCAGCTGAACATCATTTAAAAATTTCTTAAAATTCTCATGATAGTTCGTGCCATAAGCCTCATCAATTTCATATGTAGTAGAGAAAACCGCATTGTTGGCATCCATACCAACACATCTCTGGAAACAGGATCCGGTCTTCTGACCCAACAGACGTAACATTTTAACTTTTTTCACAAGATCTTCCGTACTCTGATGAAGATGAGTAAAGCGGTTGACCTTCTGACCGTTCAGTGAAGAAGTAGCAGTCATCAAATCCTCATACTCCGGCTGGTTTGCCAGCTCATAAGTCATCCCGATCGAATTCAGGGACGGGCGGATGATGGGATTGTCAACCGGATTTTCCACTAATTCTCCAAACATGTATACTTTCAGGTTCAATTTTCTTAAACTCTCAAAGTATTCTTCCCGAGTCATCATTAGGCATTACCTCCAAATTGTATTATTTCGCAGCTTTCGCAGCTTTGATCGCTTCCACCAGCATCGGGGCTACCTTGAACAGGTCTCCCGTGATTCCGTAATCCGCAATCTCAAAGATCGGCGCTGACGCATTTTTGTTGACTGCGATGATGCACTCTGATTCCTGCATTCCCGCTTTGTGCTGGATCGCTCCCGAAATTCCAAGTGCCACGTAGATCTTCGGATGTACTGTCTTTCCTGTCTGGCCTACCTGATGGTCCGCTGTCAGCCAACCGCTGTCGATCGCCGCACGGGATCCTCCCACTACGCCGCCGAGTGCATCTGCCAGATCGTGTGCGATCTTGATTCCCTCTTCTACGTTGGAAGAAATACCACGGCCTACGGATACCACATACTCTGCTCCTACCAGGTCTACCAGCTTCTTCGCTGCCTTCACTACCTCTACAACCTCTGTCTGCATATCTGCTTCTGACAGCTCTACGTTTGCTTTTACTACTTCTACTGCATTCGCCTTCGCTTCGTCAAATGCACCTTTCTTCAGCACGCCTGGCCTTACTGTTGCCATCGACGGACGGAATCTCGGGCAGATGATCGTCGCCATCAGGTTTCCTCCGAATGCCGGACGCGTCATCTTCAGGTCTTTCGCTACATCATGAGGCTGTCCCAGCACTCTTGCTGTATTCGTCTTTGTGATTCTGTCTTCCGGCAGTACCGAATTGTTTCTCAAAAACTCCTGATAGTTTGCTACGTCTACATCCAGATGCGTACAGTCTGCACACAGTCCCGTGTGGAGTCGTGCTGCACAGCGCGGTCCCAGGTCACGGCCGATGTTCGATGCACCGATCAGGAAAATCTCCGGTTTCTCTTCTGCGATAATATCACAGATTACTTTTGTATATCCGTCTGTCGTGTATACCCCAAGCAGCTGATGATCTGCTACGATCACTTTGTCCGCTCCGTATCCACCCAGCTCTTTTGCAAGGCCCTCTACGTTGTCTCCAAGAAGAAGCCCTACCAGTTTTACTCCAAGTTCATCCGCCAGACGACGTCCTTCGGACAGAAGCTCGAAGTCAGTCGGCATCAGTTTTCCTTCTCTCTGCTCGCAGAATACCCATACGTCCTTAAAAGCAGATACATTACTACTATCGAAATTTTGCATGTCCTCTTTCTCCTCTCTTAGATCATATGTTTCTCAGCGAGCATTCCTGCCAGTTTATCACATGTTTCCTGGTCTGCGCCCTCAAGCATCTGACCTGCCCCCTTCTGCGGCGGTGTGAAGGATGTCAGGATGTTTGTCGGAGAACCTGCAAGCCCGATGTTATTCACATCGATGAGCGGGCTGTCTTTCAGTGTGTTGTAATCAAACACTTCCATCGGCTTCTCATATGCTTCATAGATTCCGCCAATGCTCATGTAACGCGGCTCGTTCAGCTCTTTGATGCATGTGATCATACATGGAGTCTGTACTTTGATCGTCATATATCCGTCTTCCAGTGCACGCTGTACGGTCAGTGTGTCCCCGTCCTTACAGATATCCTGTGCGTATGTTACCTGCGGCAGATTCAGTTTCTCTGCGATCTGCGGGCCTACCTGTGCGGTATCTCCGTCGATTGCCTGGCGTCCGCAGAATACGATGTCGTCTTTCTCAAGACCGATATGTTCGATCGCTGCTGCGATGATCTGGGATGTTGCGTATGTATCGGATCCGCCGAACTCACGTGCGGAGATCAGTACTCCTCTGTCTGCTCCGCGGGCCATGATCTCACGCAGCATTCCTTCTGCCGGCGGCGGGCCCATTGTCACTGCGATCACTTCGCAGCCTGTCTCGTCTTTTAACTTCAGCGCTGCCTCAACAGCGTTCAGGTCGTCAGGGTTTGTGATTGTCTCCATGGAAGCCCGGTTCAGTGTTCCGTCTGGATTCACTGCGAGTTTGCCGGAGGTATCTGGTACCTGTTTTACACAAACAATTATTTTCATGATTATCTTTCCTCCTGTTTATTTGATTACGTTTTTAGCGATTACCATTCTCTGAACTTCTGATGTTCCCTCATAGATCTCTGTGATCTTAGCGTCTCTCATCATACGCTCAACCGGGTATTCTTTAATATATCCGTAACCACCATGGAGCTGAACAACTTTCGTTGTGACGGCCATAGCTGTCTCTGCAGCAAATAATTTAGCCATCGCAGATTCTTTTCCATAAGAAATTTTCTGTCCCTGGGAACTTAAATATTTTCTGCTCGCAGCGTCATATACCAGCCAGCGTGCTGCACAGATACGTGCTTCCATATCGGCAATCTGGAACTGTGTATTCTGGAATTTAGAAAGCGGTTTGCCGAACTGAACTCTCTGCTGTACGTAGGATACGAGTTCATCCTGTGCGCCCTGTGCAATACCGAGAGCCTGAGCGGCAATACCGATACGTCCGCCGTCCAGTGTAGCCATGGCAACGCCGTAGCCTTTTCCTTCTGCGCCGAGCAGGTTCTCCTTCGGAACGATACAGTCTTCGAAAACAATCTCTGTTGTAGAAGAAGCACGGATGCCCATCTTGTCTTCCACCTGTCCGCGGGAGAATCCAGGGTAAGAAGACTCAACGATAAATGCAGAGATGCCTCTTGTTCCCTTGGAAGGGTCTGTCATCGCAAATACAACAAAGATATCCGCAACACCACCGTTTGTGATAAAGATTTTGTTGCCGTTCAGTACATAATGATCTCCGTCAAGAACAGCTGTTGTCTGCTGCGCTGCCGCATCTGTACCTGCCTCCGGCTCTGTCAGACAGAACGCACCGATCGTGCCGCTTGTCATCTGAGTCAGATATTTTTTCTTCTGCTCCTCTGTGCCGAACTTCAGAATCGGCCAGCATGCAAGTGAGTTATGAGCTGCAACGATTACAGCCGTTGCTGCACACTTCTTAGCGAGCTCTTCCACTGCCATCGCATAGGCAACATCGTCAGCTCCTGCTCCGCCGTATTCTTTAGGCATGTTCATTCCCATAACGCCATAACGGAAAAGTTTCTGTACATTTTCCATTGGGAATTTTTCTGTGACATCAATTTCTGCAGCAATAGGTTTCACTTCGTTTTCAGCGAATTCTGCAACCATTTTTCTGACAAGTTCTTGTTCCTTTGTTAGTTGAAAGTTCACAGTCATTATCTCCTTTTACTTTATGTTTTTTTGGGGGTTACACCTCAGCCTTATAACTTCCCGTCAAGTTTTCCGGTTCACAGCCCAGCTTTCCCCGGGTAAAACTTCTCATAAAAATATTATAGCTGTTTGTTAATAAAAAATCAATATTTTTGTAGGTATTTCACATGAAGTTTTTCTTTTTCATGAAAATTTTCCTGAGAATACCAAAAAACAGCAATGCTGTCCGTCTCCTGCCTAATGAAAAAGACCCAGACTGCCCTTCCGTTTATGTCTGGACGCTGAGCCTTCTTTCATAATCTTATTTCGCAGCTTTCGCAGCTTTGATCGCTTCCACCAGCATCGGGGCTACCTTGAACAGGTCTCCCGTGATTCCGTAATCCGCAATCTCAAAGATCGGCGCTGACGCATTTTTGTTGACTGCGATGATGCACTCTGATTCCTGCATTCCCGCTTTGTGCTGGATCGCTCCCGAAATTCCAAGTGCCACGTAGATCTTCGGATGTACTGTCTTTCCTGTCTGGCCTACCTGATGGTCCGCTGTCAGCCAACCGCTGTCGATCGCCGCACGGGATCCTCCCACTACGCCGCCGAGTGCATCTGCCAGATCGTGTGCGATCTTGATTCCCTCTTCTACGTTGGAAGAAATACCACGGCCTACGGATACCACATACTCTGCTCCTACCAGGTCTACCAGCTTCTTCGCTGCCTTCACTACCTCTACAACCTCTGTCTGCATATCTGCTTCTGACAGCTCTACGTTTGCTTTTACTACTTCTACTGCATTCGCCTTCGCTTCGTCAAATGCACCTTTCTTCAGCACGCCTGGCCTTACTGTTGCCATCGACGGACGGAATCTCGGGCAGATGATCGTCGCCATCAGGTTTCCTCCGAATGCCGGACGCGTCATCTTCAGGTCTTTCGCTACATCATGAGGCTGTCCCAGCACTCTTGCTGTATTCGTCTTTGTGATTCTGTCTTCCGGCAGTACCGAATTGTTTCTCAAAAACTCCTGATAGTTTGCTACGTCTACATCCAGATGCGTACAGTCTGCACACAGTCCCGTGTGGAGTCGTGCTGCACAGCGCGGTCCCAGGTCACGGCCGATGTTCGATGCACCGATCAGGAAAATCTCCGGTTTCTCTTCTGCGATAATATCACAGATTACTTTTGTATATCCGTCTGTCGTGTATACCCCAAGCAGCTGATGATCTGCTACGATCACTTTGTCCGCTCCGTATCCACCCAGCTCTTTTGCAAGGCCCTCTACGTTGTCTCCAAGAAGAAGCCCTACCAGTTTTACTCCAAGTTCATCCGCCAGACGACGTCCTTCGGACAGAAGCTCGAAGTCAGTCGGCATCAGTTTTCCTTCTCTCTGCTCGCAGAATACCCATACGTCCTTAAAAGCAGATACATTACTACTATCGAAATTTTGCATGTCCTCTTTCTCCTCTCTTAGATCATATGTTTCTCAGCGAGCATTCCTGCCAGTTTATCACATGTTTCCTGGTCTGCGCCCTCAAGCATCTGACCTGCCCCCTTCTGCGGCGGTGTGAAGGATGTCAGGATGTTTGTCGGAGAACCTGCAAGCCCGATGTTATTCACATCGATGAGCGGGCTGTCTTTCAGTGTGTTGTAATCAAACACTTCCATCGGCTTCTCATATGCTTCATAGATTCCGCCAATGCTCATGTAACGCGGCTCGTTCAGCTCTTTGATGCATGTGATCATACATGGAGTCTGTACTTTGATCGTCATATATCCGTCTTCCAGTGCACGCTGTACGGTCAGTGTGTCCCCGTCCTTACAGATATCCTGTGCGTATGTTACCTGCGGCAGATTCAGTTTCTCTGCGATCTGCGGGCCTACCTGTGCGGTATCTCCGTCGATTGCCTGGCGTCCGCAGAATACGATGTCGTCTTTCTCAAGACCGATATGTTCGATCGCTGCTGCGATGATCTGGGATGTTGCGTATGTATCGGATCCGCCGAACTCACGTGCGGAGATCAGTACTCCTCTGTCTGCTCCGCGGGCCATGATCTCACGCAGCATTCCTTCTGCCGGCGGCGGGCCCATTGTCACTGCGATCACTTCGCAGCCTGTCTCGTCTTTTAACTTCAGCGCTGCCTCAACAGCGTTCAGGTCGTCAGGGTTTGTGATTGTCTCCATGGAAGCCCGGTTCAGTGTTCCGTCTGGATTCACTGCGAGTTTGCCGGAGGTATCTGGTACCTGTTTTACACAAACAATTATTTTCATGACTCGTATCTCCTCCTTAATTCAGAATATTTCCGGAAATTACGACACGCTGGATCTCAGATGTTCCTTCATAGATCTCTGTGATCTTGGCATCACGCATCATACGTTCAAGCGGATAATCGTTGGTGTAACCATATCCACCACACATCTGAAGTGCTTTTGTAGCTGTCTTGTTAGCCAGCTCAGAGCAGAACAGTTTCGCCGTAGCAGCTTCCAGAGTAAAACGTTTCTGTGTGCTTTTAGCGATCGCCGCCTTGTAGGTGAGCAGCCTGCCTGCTTCAATGCCAACATGCATATCAGCAAATACAAACTGGGAATTCTGGAATTTGGAGATCGGTCTGCCAAACTGAACACGAACTTTCGCAAAATCCATAGCCTCTTTGTAAGCACCTTCTGCGATACCGAGAGCCTGAGCGGCAATACCGATACGTCCGCCGTCCAGTGTAGCCATAGCGATACCGAATCCTTTGCCTTCCACGCCGAGCAGGTTCTCCTTCGGAACGATACAATCCTGGAAAATGATCTCGGATGTCGGTGAGCCGTGAAGGCCCATCTTAACTTCGTGTTTGCCTACTAAAAATCCCGGGAAATCTTTCTCAACGATAAATGCAGAGATGCCTTTTGTTCCCTTGGAACGATCCGTCATGGCAAATACAATGAAGATGTCTGCTACATAACCGTTTGTAATAAAGATTTTAGAACCATTTAATATGTAATGATCTCCGTCGAGAACAGCAGTCGTCGTTCCCTTGGATGCGTCGGAACCGGCATCTGCCTCTGTCAGACAGAAAGCACCGACCTTACGTTCTTTTGTCAGCATCGGAAGATATTTTTTCTTCTGCTCTTCTGTACCATAGCTGATGATAGGACCGCAGCACAATCCGTTATGTGTCGCCACAATATCGCCTGTAGATGCACATGCTTTGGAAAGTTCTTCAATTGCAATAGCTCCGGACAGGTCATCAGCACCTGCTCCGCCGTACTCTTTCGGTACGATCATACCCATAATTCCATAGCGGAAAAGGTCGTCGATAGTCTTTGCGGGATACTGACTCGTTCTGTCAGTTTCAGCAGCGATGGGAGCAACCTCAGTCTCTGTGAATTCGCGGACCATCTTACGAACAAGTTCCTGTTCACGGGATAACTTGAATTCCATATTTCTACCTCCTTGAAATGTGATGGATAATTCCTATTTGATAGGAAGGATCACTCTGAATAGTTGATATTGTCTATATTTTCTGTATCAATAAAGTGATTATGTTCCATCGGTTAGCATTCATGTTGATTTTACTATAAATGTTTACTATTTGCAATAACAAAAAACACGGCATTCGCAAAAAGGGCAGCATTCGCAAAAAAGGCTGTTATTATGCCAGTATTTGCTTTAATTCCTCCGGTGTTTTGGGGTATTTTTTCTCATCCGGCAGATGACCGGAAGTGACCAGTCCCTCATATACCTCCAGCATCATCGGACGTTTCAGATTGGCCCTCTTCACCACGCTGTCATCCAGGAAAACCTCCAGCGGCGTACCGTCTGCAATAATCTCGCCGTCGCAGAAAACCACTGCGCGTTCCGCCCAGCGGTAAGCAAAATCCACATCATGCGTGGAGATCAGCATCGTCTTTCCCTCTTTCTGCAGTTTGTCCAGCACTTCTTCCAGCATCTGGGCATTCATCGGATCCAGCGCTGCGGTGGGTTCATCGAAAATTATGATCTCAGATTTCATTGCAATAATATCCGCAATGCTCACCCTCTTTTTTTCCCCTCCGCTTAAGTAGTGAGGGGGTCTGTCCTTAAAGTCTGTGATATTCATATATTCAAGGGCCTCTTCCACCCTCTGTTTCACTTCATCTCTGGGCAGCCGCAGATTCATGGGACCAAAAGAAACCTCCGCCATTACGGTAGAGGCAATAATCTGGTTATCTGCGTCCTGAAACACGATTCCTATGTTTTTTCGCAGCTCACTTAGGTTTTTCTTTGTGATTTTTGTGTTGCGGAAATAGATTTCTCCCGCCTCCGCCTGCAGGACACCGTTAACATTCAGAAAAAACGTGGATTTCCCGGCTCCATTGGAACCGATGACGGCGATGCGTTCTCCCTGATAGATATTGATATCGATCCCCCGAAGCGCTTCCTTTTCCTCTGCATATGCAAAATGCAGATCTTTCACTTTAACGATTGGTTCTCTCATGTACGTCTCCTTTACCTTGTCAGCAGCCAGATGCACACCAGCAGTCCGATAAAAACTCCCGCCGCCAGTATCTGCATCTTTCCGACAGGCTTTTCCTCTTCCCAGAAGAGCAGCTCTCCTGTATAACCCCGGGACTCCAGCGCATCATAATAGGCGTTTGCCTTTTTCAGTGATACAATAAAAAGATTACTTGCAATATTTCCAAACGACTTGAGTGATGTTCGAAAATCATCATATCCAAGCCTGGACTGCGCCGAATTCTTCATCTTCCGCTGCACCTCTGTCAGAATAAAAATAAAACGATAGATCATATTCATCAGCTCTATGATCAGTTTCGGCACGTGTGCCTTGCGCAGTACCGAAATAATCTCATTTGACGGTGTCGACAGCGTCATCATGAACATCGCCGATATCGCGCCGAATGCCTTCAGCATGATCTCTGCAGTCTTCATCAGACTCTCATCCGATGTATAGATACAAAACAGATTCAAATCCAGACAGTACTGTCCGGTCGGGTGCAGAGAAACTCCCAGTGCTATTGCTAAGCTTCCAAAAATCATGAACATGACAGGGATCATCATAAACGAGAGATAATCGTGGAGGCTCACACCGCCTTTTATCACGGTAAGCCACCCCATGGCCAGTATCACCACTGCCGACACAAACGGATTGTCCAGTGCAACACACAGGACCAGCGTCAAAAATGCAAATGCCACCTTGAACGACGCATTCCAATGCCTGATACCGGACATGTAAGCATAATAATCAATCGAAAACCCCTCACCATGTTTATGCCCGAATTTACGGCGGTGTTTATGTATATTTGACATTATTTCCTCCAAAACCATGACTTCAGAATAAAAATCCTCTGGTAAGTATATCAGTTTTTCAAATTATAGTAAATGAAAGGGATATTCCAAAATGGAATATCCCGAAGTTCTCACTTCACGTACAGCGTCGCAACCGCCTTTTCATTATACTGTGATGAAATGATTCCGCCGTCGGAAAGACGCGAATAGATTCCGGAAAATACACCATCATACACAAAAAGACCCGACATATTCGTATACGGTTTGAACTGTGCATCCGCATCCACCAGATAAATATTATCTGTCCGGTACGGCGGACAATATTCCTGATAAATATAATCTTTACCCGTATGGCGCAAAACGATGTCCTTCCACTCTTCCTGTGTATAATCAATCCCTGCAAACACCCCTCGGGACGCGTAGGAATCAAGCGGTTTGATGATCCATCTGTCTTTTGTGCCCAATACGGTTTCAAGTGTTTCTGCCCGATCGTCCAGGAGCTCCGTAGCCGGAACGTGTTCCATGACAAATTCCTGTTCTTCCGGCGTCAGAAATGACATCGTCTCCCGCTCCCTGATGATCTTAAACAGCCATTTGTTGTGGATGATCTGCGTGCAGAAAGAGCCGATCAGGCAGACGTCCTGATGCTTCACAGCCTCGATAAAATCCTGAACCTCATCGTAATGCTCCATGACGTCTGTTGTAACAGCCCTCCTGTAGATCACATCGATCGGGTGTCCTGACGGAGAATACAGTACGCCGTTTTGATAGTTAAGTTTTGTGATCTCACAGATTTCCGTCTCATAACCGGCCTTCTGAAACCTGCGTGCAAACTCCTCAAATTCGGTAATGGAGCAGTGCTCCAGAAAATCCACGATCGCAATGTACGGGTGTTCTTTCTTTTTCTCATAACTGTTATAAATATTTATAAAAGTTTCAACCCAGCTATCAAACAGTTCAAACGTTTTAAAACAGTATTTCTGTTTCATCCGCTGATGTGCCGGATTAAGAGCAACCGCCGTGTTTAACACATAGTCTTCATTCATCGCGCTCGTCCCGTCTGTATTGATCTCACAAAATTGGAACGTGCCATCATTTTCATTATAAAAGATGTCAAATCGCGCAATGGGAAGCACCGACTGATAAAGATTGGGTATGAGGATCAGCTGCTCCAGTTTATCTGAAAAAGGAAACAGCTTCCGATATTCAGCGTTTGCCAGGTATTCCCTGATCACTTTTTCGAATATTCGGTATGTTGTTGCCACAATTGTGCGATATTGTTCTATCACGTCTGCAGTAAAGATTTTTGGTATATGCAGCGTATGCACGCACCTGCCGTGATACGCAACGGAGGAATGTTCAAGATAGTCCTTGACTTTAAGCGCTGCCTCCCGGTTTTCTTCAAAATGATTTTCTATTTCCTGTCTGTATTCATTTAATATTGTTTTCATAATATTCTCTCGCCAACGTTTTCTTATGATATAGTATTTCTTCCAACGGCAGCAGGGAAAGCTGCTCTGATTCCATAAGCTGATTCTTTGCCGCTTCAATTAAATAACTCAGAAGCTTTGCCGCTTCATAGCCGTATACGTCTCCGTCAAATCCGTCCTGCATCAGATTATGCTGTGCTTTTAAAATTTCCTGCTCCGATGCAGTGAACTTTTCATTGACCTCTTTTACCAGCTCTTTATTGTAAAAAATACCTTTCAAAAGAACGGTGTAAGCAAGCACGCATTTGATCGGCATGCTGTCAGCATATCGTATTTCCAGATAGTGTTTCAGACGTACATCCTGAAAATTCATGGATAAGATGTGCTCAATGTCATGCCGGCTGAGCCGTTCCCCGCCCCAGACCTCCGCCGTACTCTTATGCCCCGTATACATGGGCGCATCCTGACCCTCAACGAAGACAGGAGGCATATCCAGCAGAAAATCTGCATACCTGGCAAACCCGAAGTCTTCATCAAAAAGTCCTCTGGGTATCCCCGTACGTGCAGGGTCTACATGATCCCAGATATAACTCCGGGCCATATACCCTTCATAGATTTCCCCCTCCATGATCGGCGTGTTGTCCGTCAGAAGTTTCAGAAGCGGCATCAGAATATATGCAGCTCTGATCTTCTGTACAAAATCCTGTTCGCTGCAGTAATCGATCGATACCTGCGTTGCTGCGGTCCCACGCATCATATTGATTCCGCATGTGCCTGTCTCCATGAAATAGCGATCCATAAATTCATATCTTGTCTTAGGGATCAGCGGCATATCCCGCACCTTAGATTTCGGATGGTAGCCAAGCGTCAGCATTTCGTATCCGCATTCTCGCAGTATCGGGTGAATCTGCTCCAGAAACATTCTGTAGATCCGATAGATAAGTGTAATATTCTCTCTGGGATTGATACTGATCTCCAGCTGGCCTGCCGGTTCCAGACTGATGGAATAGTCCTCGTTATAAATTCCGATCAGAAATCCTTCCGGCTCATAACGCCATGGGAAATACCCGGACATCCGCTCCAGAATATATGCGATCCCTTTCTCTTCCTGGTAAGTCACGCTCTCGCCGGTCTCTGATTTCACAATCAGATGTTCCAGCTCTACCCCCAGTTTTTCGATACAATTGCGTTTGCTTCCGTTCTCAAAATATTTAATCAGCAAATCTTTATTTTCTTTTCGTATCTCCAAATCTTTTTACCTCGTAAAATTTTTTTAAAAAATTGATAAATTATGGTTGCATTTTTCTCAAAATACGGTATAATACTCATTGTGTCAACCACACACGCTGGAATAGCTCAGTCGGTAGAGCACTTCACTCGTAATGAAGGGGTCGAGGGTTCAAGTCCCTTTTCCAGCTTGTCTTTAAAACTGCTTCAAACCATATAGGTTTGGAGCTTTTTCTTTTGTCGTTTTATGACTGCTAACAAAACTACATTTGATTCTACCTCATTATATCCTCTAATACAAGGCAATATTGAAAATTCCTGTCAGCAGATCAGCAAAGTCAAGTTTATCAGTGATTTAACAAGCTACCTGCCCTTTATGTATTCTCTCGGAGAATCATGGTAGTACTTCCGAAAAGCCTTGTAAAAATTGCTGCTATTGCTATACCCCAATACCGAGCAAATTTCCTCTACCGGCAAAGTTGTCTCTTTCAAAAGAATGACCGCGCGTTCCATGCGCAGTTCCAACAAAATTTCAGAAAAGGACTTCCCAACTTCCCGGTGCAACAAGGTTGAAACATAATTCGGGTGATACGAAAAACGCTTTGCAATTTCTTTGAGCGTTACGGTATCAACGTGTTCCCCGATATACTGTACGATCTTATCCGAAGGGCTTTCGTTTGCAGGTTCCCGATTTGCATGGGCATACTGACGTGCGATCTGAACGAGAAATGATAATGTAAGCGACTTCAAGACAACCTGTGTGTCCTCCCGCCTGTTGGCATACTCTACCACCATCATCTCCAGAAGCGCCCGTATGTTGCAGTCGTCCTCGATTTTGTAATGGATATATTCATCAGAAAATTGATTGGTGGACGGGTCAAGCAGAAAATGAAACAGCTTTGTATTTGCAGAAATCATTGGCAAAAATGCCCGACAAAACGTGTCTTTTTGAATCAGTACGCCCATAATCGTTGTTTCCTTGTCGTCATGGACACAAAGAGCGTGACCGGCAAAGGGCTGGCCTGCATACAGTTCTCCCTCCCGAATCGTAATACGGTTATCGTACTTAAAGCTGATCGAATCGTATTCGCCCTCATAGGTGTAATTGAAATAAAAATAATCGTGCCGGTGAAACAACTCCTGCCGCCCGCCGCTCTGATGGACGACCACCATAATTTCATCTTCCGGCGCACCGGGCCAATAAAACATTTTTTCCTCTTGATTTTCACCGGGGCAATTATGATACGTCCAGTCCAACACCCCAAATTCTTCCCGCAATCTCTCGACCGCTGCACATAAAATCTCTTGTCCCACCTTGCCACTCCTTTACTTAAAAGCCCCCCGATTCTTATTTTTATTATACCTCGTTACATGATAAAATGCCACAGTACATATTAAGATTTGGCGCTGTTTCTTTGGCCGCGATCTTCTATACTAAAGATCGTTATGAAAAACAGACGGGAGGCTATTCGATGGAGGAAAAAGAGTTAGGCGGTGGGAAAACAATCTTTTATAAAAAGCTGTTTTCCCTTGTTCTGCCAATCGCATTTCAACAATTTATGCTGGCGGCGGTAAGTGCTTCGGACGCTCTCATGCTCGGATTTGTCAATCAGGATTCCCTGTCGGCGGTATCGCTGGCCGGGCAGGTCACCTTTGTGTTCAACCTGTTTATGGGCGGGTTGACAATGGGAACAAGCATTTTGGCCGCACAATACTACGGGAAGGGTGACGTAACCGCTATTGAGAAAATATTTGCATATGTCACAAGGGTTTCCTTTTTGATTTCGGCGGTGTTCTTTTTAGCGTCCCTTTTCATGCCCGATCAGTTAATGCGGATTTTTACAAGCGAGCCGCAACTTATAACAGGAGGCAGCGTTTATCTTCGTATTGTTGCAGCGTCCTATCTTTTTACCGGTATATCGCAAATTTTCCTTTGTATCTTGAAAAATACAGGGTATGCCATGAAAAGCATGGTGATTGGGTCAAGCGCCGTTGTTATCAATATTTTCCTAAATGCCGCGCTGATTTTCGGGCTGCTCTTTTTCCCAAAAATGGGGATTGCGGGCGCTGCCCTTGCCACCTCTATTTCAAAGCTCATTGAAATGCTGTGGGCCTATGTGGAATCTCTGCGGAAAAACCGGATCAGGCTGCGGATCAAGTATTGTTTTGCAGCAGACCGGCTTTTAGTTCGGGACTACTGGAAATATACAGTACCCATGATGGGGGATTATCTGGTGTGGGGGTGTGGCTTCACCATGTACTCTGTTATCATGGGACACTTGGGCAGCGACGCTGTGGCCGCCAATTCGATTGCGAATATCGTAAAGAATCTGATCGTTAGCTTTTGTACAGGCCTTGCCAATGGCGGCGGTATTATCGTGGGCAACGAGTTGGGCATGGGAAATTTGAAACAAGCAAAGCAGTACGGCGGTCTGCTCTGGAAAATGGCGGTCATCGGGGGTGTGGCGTCCTGCCTGCTCCTGCTCGCGTTGTCACCTCTGATCTTGAACGTTACGGTTTTAAGCTCCCAGGCGACCGAATACCTGATGTGGATGTTACTATTCTGTGCCTGCTATATGGTTGCTAAGGCAATTAACATGACGACGATAGCCGGAATTTTCCCCGCTGGCGGCGATTCTAAGTTTGGCTTGATTTGCGACGCGATCACCATGTGGATTTTTGCTGTTCCAGCCGGTTTCCTTGCAGCGTTTTATTGGAATCTCCCCGTCGTCGTTGTATTCCTGATTATCAACTTAGATGAAGTTGTCAAGCTGCCCGCCGCCATTATCCATTATCGGAAATACGGTTGGCTAAAGAATATTACAAGATAACTACTGTTTTTGAACTACTGTTGTCGCCCGCAAAAAGGTTTTGCTGAAGATTACAAAGCGATCAGATCAGCCCATGTTTTTTCACCGCAGATTCCGTCTACCGGACCTGCTGCGCCTTCTCTCTCCTTCTGGTATCTGCGGCATGCTTCCTGACATCCGCTGCCGTAACTCCGGTCCAAGTCACCCTGATAGTAACCGCGCGCCTTCATGATCTCCTGAAACAACAGCACATCATTTCCCCCGCTCCCGTACTGCAGCGTACCAACACCAAACATATAAACCGCCTCACTTTCCTGATTCTCACCTTTAAAATAACTGTTCAGATCCACCCATGAAATATCTCTGTCCACATGACCTGATATTCCCGGCACCTTTCCTTTGCTTGTATACTGCCAGATAATTCCGGCGCCCGGCTTCAGGGAGTAATTCGGAGTCCCGTTATCCGCTGCCGGATACCTCGCCAGCCAGAGCGGATATGCTTTCAGGGACTTTGGCAGGACGTTTTTATACCAGTCAGTATTACAATAGATTCCGCACGGATAACCGGCAGCCTGCACCGTATCCAGAAAAGTCATTGCGATCTCCTCCAGTTTTTTTGAGCCAAGCTGCCTCTGTTTTTCCCATTCCAGATCCAGCCATACCCCGCAGGAGATTTTTTTGTCCCTGATAAGCTCCAGTGTTTTCTCCGCCTCGGCGGCGGCTGCTGATTTCGACAGGGCGTAGGAAAATTTATATACACCTATGGAAATTCCCGCATTGCTGCATTGTCTGTAATTCTCTTTAAAAGCGGTATCTTCTTTATTGTTTTTATCAGTCACTCTGATAATAGCGAATTCGATTCCGGCTTCTCTGATTTTTCTGCCGTTTACGTTGCCCTGATAGGCGCTGATATCGATACCATTCATACTAAGCCTCCTTGATTAAGTCTTACAGAGAGGAAAGCCCCTCTAACTTAACTATATGAATCCTGCAGGGATTCTGCTCAAAATCCTGACTTTTTCATATTTGTCAACACATGTCCTCCAAAAAATGATATATTGTAAGAAAACCGTTACTATTCACAGCTGATATGGATATATAGGCAGACTCGTCATGCTTGCATGTAAGAGGATGACTGTACATCCATATCAAGCCTGCGAAGCAGGAACTCCACCCACATAAGCAGTCTTAGCTCCGTAAGGAGTGAGACTGGAGCCTCAAAGAGGCGACGAATGCGCATGTGGGTGGTGGGCTGTGAATAGTAACAGAAAACCAATGAAATTCAGGAGGAAAACCATGCGATTTGATGCAAACAGCGGCTTTTTATATCTGATTGCGTTTCTTGTAATCTTATTCGTGCTCGCCCAGTCCGTCTTTTTTCTGGTAACGGCATACCGGAGAGGAAAAGAAATCAATATGGATGTAAAAAAACTGCGGAAAACCATTTTGTCAACTGCAATTTTTACCATTGCTCCGGCGGTATCCATCTTACTAGGTGTCGTAACACTCTCAAAATTCCTCGGAATCCCCCTTCCCTGGATCCGCATGAGCGTGATCGGCGCGATCACGTACGAACTGCCCGCTGCAACCTCGACCGCTAATGCGCTGGGCGTGTCCTTATCGCAGCAGGTCACCGATCCGGGTACATACTCGGCGATCGCCTGGGTGATGACGCTCGGAATCCTGCCGAGTATCGTTCTCCCTCCCATCCTGATGAAGAAAATCCAGGGAGGCATGGTCAGAATCAAATCCAGAGACAGCAGGTGGGGCGATCTTTTTATGTCTTCCATGTTTCTGGGGATGATATCCGCTTTTCTCGGTATGGTTTTCTCAGACGTGAGAGACGGACTGCCAGGGTTCATTCCGCTCTTTGTACTCCTGGTTTCCGCAGCGCTCATGGCCGTCTGCGGGCTTTTAATTAAAAAATGCAAGATGAAATGGCTGGAAACTTACGCACTGTCCGTCAGTATGATCGGCGCAATGATATTTGCCGTGATCATTACTCCGGTCATCGTTTAACGGGAGGTATCTTATGAATACATATCTGAATAAAATTGACCGGTATGGAAAGATCTGGATCTGGTCTGCCGTCGTGGTTGTCATGATGGTTCCGCTGGCGGTCTGCCTGTACTATGACGCATGGCCGGAGGGAAGCGCCGTCCTGAAAGGCCTTCTGGGTGTCGCCCCCATCTACTGGACGGTTGGGGTCATAGAAGTCATCACCTACACGCCGATGCTCGGAACGGGGGGTACGTACCTGGCGTTCGTCACAGGGAACCTCACCAGCATCAAGGCGCCCAGTGCCTTAAACGCCATGGAAAATGCGAATGCAAAACCCGGCACAGAAGAAGGGGAGATCATCTCGACGATTGCGATTGCGACAAGTTCCATTGTCACGACGGTCGTCATCATCCTTGGCGTGGCGGCGTTATCAGTGCTTGCGCCGATTCTGGATTCGCCCGCGCTCGCGCCGGCTTTTGACAACATCCTGCCCGCACTCTTCGGCGGTCTCGCCGTCGTCTATGTCAGCAAGAACTGGAAGATAGCGATCGCACCGCTTATCTTCATGGCAGGCCTGTTCCTCGCCGTGCCCTCTCTGGCAGGCTCCGTCGGCGTACTGGTGCCGGTAGGCGTACTGATCACGCTGGGCGCCGCAAGATTAATGTACCGGAAGGGATGGTTATAAGAATGATTGGATGGATGATTTCAGGAATTTTGTTACTTTTACTCGCGGCGATACTGATTCGGACAGTGATGTTTCGTCCTGCAAATGAGCCGGCTTTGCACCCGCAGGAAATCATGCTTGACGAAGCAAAGATCATCGATGACCTGGCGGCGATGATCCGCTGTAAAACAGTCTCCAACCGGGATGAGTCGCTGGTGGATCACATGGAATTCGTGAAATTCCAGACGCTGCTGAAGGAACGTTTCCCCGCGGTTCACAGGCATGCCAAACTGACTAAGATCGGCAAAACGGGACTGCTCTACCATCTCAGGGGACAGTCCGCAGAGAAGCCTTCCGTCTGCATGGCCCATTATGACGTGGTGCCTGCCGAGGAAAGCGGGTGGGACAGGCCCGCATTCGCAGGCCTTGTGGAAGGTGATATGATATGGGGCCGCGGCACGCTGGATACCAAGGGCACGCTCTGCGCCCTTCTCGAGGCTGCCGAGCTGCTGCTGAAAGAAGGATACGTTCTGAAACACGACCTGTATTTTTCATTTTCCGGGGAAGAAGAAATCGATGGAGAGACTTGTGCCGATATCGTAGATTATCTCCGCGAAAAGGGCATACAGCCCGCAATCGTGCTGGATGAGGGCGGCGCAGTGGTTGATCACGTGTTTCCCGGTGTCGACAGACCGTGTGCCGTCGTCGGAATCGGTGAAAAAGGCAGTGTGAACATGGATTTTGTCATCGAAAGCGACGGCGGGCATGCATCGACGCCTCCTGCACACACCATACTGGGACAGCTCGCACAGGCGGTAGCATCCATTGAAAAACATCCGTTTAAACGGCAGCTGACCCGGCCTGTCAAGGAAATGTTTGATACCCTGGGCAGGCATTCCAGTCTTGTATACCGCATGATCTTTGCCAATCTGTGGTGCTTCCTGCCGCTGCTGGATTTTATCTGCAAAAAATCCGGTGGAGAGCTAAATGCCATGATGCGCACCACCGTGGCGGTCACCCGCATGGAAGGGAGCAAAGCCTACAACGTGCTGCCGCCAAATGCAGCATTCGGCGCCAACATCCGCCTCTTGGGCGATGACACGATCGAATCCGCGACAAAATACCTGCAGAGAGTCATAAAAAACGAAAAGATCCGCCCCCGCCTCGTAAATGGCACGAACCCCTCCATTTATTCTGACACGTCGTGTGAAGAATGGAATACCTTAAAAGAAGTGATCGCCGAGACATGGCCGGGCACGCTGGTCTCTCCATACCTCATGATGGCGTGCAGCGATTCCAGGCATTACTGCAGCATCACCGACCGCGTCTACCGTTTCTCCGCCATGCAGCTGTCGAAGGAAGAACGCGGTATGATTCATGGAAATAACGAGCGTGTCCCCGTTGAAACCATGCTGACTACCGTACGGTTCTATGTCCGTCTCCTGCAAAGACTTTGAGCAGGATTGGGGAGTTACAGAGCAACGAAGCAATCCATGGGATTCATCTTTACAGTTGTGAGGCACAGATTAATCCATATTCGCCGGAGGCTTTCTGCACGCCCCTGTTAATGGCGTAACCCATAACACGGGCAGCAAGCGTTCCCACCGCATTTGCATCTGCCGTGACTTCACCCGTTGCCATGGCAAAGACAGAATCTCCGTCCGCCCATGTGTGAACAGGACGAATCGTCCTTGCCATACCGTCGTGTGCCATGGATGCAATTTTCATCATCTGGGTTTTATCCAGCTTTGCATTCGTCACAATACAGCCGATAGTCGTATTCCCTGCAAAGTAATTTTTATCGGCGGAATACTTCCGATACATGAGTTCTTCTGAATTGCACAGATATTTTTTATCTTCTGAAAGCAGACCGCCGATCTGTCGTCCCGTATCCAGGTCAAATACATCGCCGAGGGCGTTTACCGTTACGAGCGCTCCTACCTGAAGATCACCCAGCTGCACCGCATAGACTCCAAGACCGCTTTTCATGGCGCGTTGTGTACCCATCAGTTTTCCGATGCTGGCACCTGTACCCGCACCGACATTTCCTTCCGGCACCGGTTGACTGGATGCATTTTCACAGGCAGCTCTTCCCATCACCCGGTCCGGCCTTGCACTGGAGTCACCCACCGCCAGGTCAAAAATTGATGCACCGCAGACGATCGGCACCACGGTCATCCCCACGTCAAATCCGACGCCTCTCTTTTCCAGATACTCCATCACACCGGCCGCCGCATCCAGTCCGTATGCACTGCCGCCGCTCAGCATGACTGCATGGGCCACATCACAGATGTTGCCGGGCTTTACGGCATCTGTTTCCCTGCCCGCCGGAGCACTTCCCCGAACATCTACGCCCGTAGCAGCTCCATTCTCACACAGGATCACCGTGCATCCGGTACCTCCCCTGCTGTCCTGGGCATGGCCGATTTTAATTCCCCTGATATCCGTGATACTGATCTCATGCAGCAGACTTTGATCCATCATATTTTCTTTCCTCCCGGGTTATCCTTTCATTCTCTGGTACAAATATAAACAGTCCCGCCTTCGAAAGGTCCGGCGGGACTGTATGCATTGCTGTATTTTAGTTAAATCCTGTATCCGACAGACTTCAGATAGTCCACACTGGCTTTTACATCCTCCAGTGTGGCTCCCGAGTCACGCGGATCCCTCTCCTGTTCGATTGTTATGTAACCGCTGTACCCGATCTCTTCCAGCGTATCTTTGATCGCCGGATAGTCAAGTGTCCCCGTCCCGATTGGACACATGGAGCCTTTTGCCACACCCTCGAAGAAACGGAGATTCTCCATCGCCATCACTTCCCGGTATATCTTTTCATTCACATCCTTAAAATGAACGTAATCCAGACGGTCCGCATACTTTTTCAGCCATGTCACCGGATCCATTCCAGCATAGTACAGGTGTCCCGTATCCAGGCACAAGCCTGCCGTCTCATAGGGGATATCTTCCGTAAGTTTCTCAATCTCATCCGCAAATTCAATATATCCGCCGGCATGCGGATGAACCACGACGCGGACGCCGAATTTTGCCGCGTGATCACAGATCTCCCGGATATGATCCATCAGCTGTTCCCACTGTGCCTGTCCGAGTCTTTTTGCACGCTCCGGATGTCCGGATGTAAAATCACGCTCATCATGTCCCCAGTCGATCACGACGAGATAAGGCGTCGGAAAATTCTGTCCCTCATATCTGGGCAGCTTCGGCAGCTGTGTGATCAGCCAGCAGATATCATCCGCCGCCTTCAGCACATTTGCGTGATTTTCCCTGCTCACCAGATCCTGAAATATCGTGCCCGCCACAATAGAAATCTCATTTTTCTCAAGTTCTTCTGTCACCGTCTCCACATCAATCGGCAGATAGCCGTACGGTCCCAGTTCCACAGCACTGTAGCCGGCCATCCGTGCTTCTTTCATAACAGTCTGCCAGCTGGGAATATACGGATTCTTCGGGTCTTCTACTCCCCAGCAGCACGGTGCCCCACATATTTGCATTGTCATTTTTGCTGTCACTCCCTTTTATTTATTGTGATGAAGCCATCCGGCGTCATATCCGTTTAGGTGTTTTCTCTATCGATAGCTCTCTGCCAGTCTTTCAAATGCAGACAGCGACCGTTTTACTTTCTCTGTGTCTACACAGTAGGAGATCCTGAAATATCCCGGACAGCCAAAGGTATCACCCGGAACGAGCAGAAGATCATATTCACGCGCTCTCATGCAGAAAGCCCCCGCATCCTCCTCCAGTGCCTTCGGAAACATATAGAACGTTCCCTGAGGCTTCACACAGACAAATCCCAGTTCCATCAGTTTATCATACAGCAGATTCATATTGGTCTCATACACCGACAGATCCGCCGTCTCATTCAGTACATCTTTCACCGCCATCTGAATCAGAGACGAAGGACAGTTATGTCCGATCCCTCTTGAGATCTGACCGCACATGTCGATCAGGAGTCCGGCATCCGGGCATCTGGGTGAGACTGCCACGTAACCGATACGCTCCCCGGGAATGGACAGTGATTTACTGAATGAATAGCAGGTGATCGTCCTGTCATAGATGGAAGCAGGGTACGGCGAGTCAGCCCCTGTAAATATAATCTCGCGGTATGGCTCATCCGATATCACATAGATATCATGTCCGTATTCCGCTTCTTTTTTACGCAGAATCTCTGCCATCTCCTCCAGTGTTTCTGTCGTATACGCTGTTCCGGACGGATTGTTCGGCGTATTGATCAGAACAGCAGACACATCCTCCGTCAGCATATCCTCCAGCTTTTCAAAATCCATCTGGAACCGCCCAAGGTCGGGCGGTACGATCTTCAAATTCAGACCCGCAAGGGTGACGTACGGCTGGTACTCCGGAAAGTAAGGCGCAAATGTCAGTACCGTGTCTCCCGGGACCGTGACTGCACGAAGCGCGTGTGCAATCGAGGATGCCGCTCCGTTTGTCATAAAAATATGTTCCGCCTTATAATCCATATGAAAACGGTCCGACAGGGATTTCGCCACCGCCTCCCTGGCTTCCTGATTTCCCAGTGTCGGGCTGTATCCGTGCAGTTCTGCAGGACTTTTTGTTTCCAGCAGGCTGATCAGCCGTTCTGTAAGTTTATCCGGCGCCGGCACGGAGGGATTCCCGAGGCTGTAATCAAAGACATTCTCATAGCCGATTTCCTCAGCCCGCCTGGAGCCGTATGCGAACGTCTCCCTGATCACGGATTTCGCACCCAGCATATTACGATATAATTCTGCAATCATTTTTCCTGTTTCCTTTCCGTATCCTGACTGTGATTCTGGATATGCACATCCATCTGAGGATAAGGTATCACGATTCCCGCCTCATCAAATGCCAGTTTGATTTTTTCGTTTAGCCTCCAGCGGGTCGGCCAGTAACTTTCCGTTTTCACCCAGGACCGGCATCCGATGCGGACACTGCTGTCACAGAGCGCATCCACAAACACCTGGATTTCCCTGTCCTTCATGATATCCGGATCATCCTGCAGCAGACCGCTTAAGATCTCCTTTGCCTTTTTCATATCCGAATCATACGAAATATCCATTCTGAGATCCAGCTTCCGCTCATCCATGGCCGTGACATTTGTAATGATATGATTCGTCAGAGTCGCATTCGGAATCACGATCCTGCGGTTGTCCACCGTCATCAGCGTCGTGTAAAACAGCTCGATTTTCTGAACCGTACCCTCATTATTCGCAGAACTCTCGATGATATAATCTCCCACTCCAAACGGTTTCAGCAGAAGTAAAATCACTCCGCCCGCCAGATTTGACAGTCCGCCCTGCATGGCCAGTCCGATACCGACACCGGCTGATGCCAGCAGCGCCGCCACAGATGATTCTTTCACGCCGAACTGTGTCGCCAGCTGAAAAATAAGAACCGCATACAGTCCGGCTTTGATGGCTGAATTCAGAAAGCTGATTGCTTCCGGCGCCATGCCGGCTTTGTTCATCGATTTTCTGAAAATTTTGCAGATCCACTTAATGAGTTTCGATGCAATCAGATAGACGACGATCGTCAGT
Organism: Ruminococcus gauvreauii; assembly: GCF_025151995.1. Lineage (NCBI taxonomy): Bacteria > Bacillati > Bacillota > Clostridia > Eubacteriales > Oscillospiraceae > Ruminococcus > Ruminococcus gauvreauii. The sequence continues at coordinate 3,871,823 of NZ_CP102290.1, read as the reverse complement.
ACCACTTTCAGGCAGAAGGAACCAACTTCCGGCAGATGCTGATCCATCCACCGCAATATAATATTCATAGCTTTTTACCCTTTTCTGTATTCAAATACTGCGACACTAAGAGGCGCTGCTTTTATTTTAACCGAATCCGCACGCTCATCGCACTCCACAGGCCTTGATGCTTTCACACGCGGATTCACCATACCGCCGCCGCCGTATTTCTTTGCGTCACTGTTAAATATTTCCTTGTATTTTCCTGCTTTCGGAACCCCCACCTGGTATTCCGGATAGGAAACTGCTGAGAAATTGCAGACGATCAGCAGCATATCATCCCGCTTCTTTCCGCACCGCATAAAAGTCAGGATATTTTTCTCCCACTCCATCTCATTGATCCAGATGAATCCTTCCGTATCATAGTCTCTCTCATAGAGGGCGGGACAGGACTTATACATCTTCAGCAGCGCTTTGAAGAACTCATAAAATTCCCGGTGCTTCGGTTCTTCCATAAGATCCCAGTCAAGCTGTCTGCTTTCGGACCATTCCTGTATCTGCGCAAAATCCTGACCCATGAACAGCAGTTTTTTGCCGGGATGGCAAACCATGTAGGTAAGTGCCGCCCGCATATTCGAAAACTTCTGCTCATCATCACCCGGCATCTTCTCGATCAGTGATTTCTTTTCATGCACGAACTCATCATGCGAAAGTCCCAGCAGGAAACGTTCGCTGTAGGCATAGACCATACTGAAAGTCAGCTCGTTATGATGAGCGCCTCGGAACACCGGATCGTACTCCATGTATCCAAGAAAATCATTCATCCAGCCCATATTCCATTTGTAATCAAATCCCAGACCATCTTTCTTGAAACTCTCGGTCACTTTCGGCCATGACGTAGATTCTTCTGCTATCATCATTACGTCCGGATAACGTTTCTTAAATATGGAGTTCAGATGCCTGAGGAATTCTATGGCTTCCAGGTTTTCATTGCCCCCGTAAATATTCGCAACCCACTCCCCGTCATTTTTTCCATAATCGAGGTAAAGCATGGATGCGACAGCATCCATCCGGATCCCGTCGATGTGATATTTTTCAGCCCAGAAGAGCGCATTCGAAATCAGAAAGTTGCTGACCTGCGGGCGTCCGTAATTAAAGATCAGTGTTCCCCAGTGCGGATGCATCCCCTGGCGCGGATCCTGATGTTCATAGAGGCAGGTCCCGTCAAACGCAGCCAGTCCTGCAATGTCCTTCGGAAAATGTGCCGGTACCCAGTCCAGGATCACTCCGATCCCCGCCTCATGCAGTGCATCAACAAAAGCCATAAAATCCTGAGGACTTCCATAGCGTCTCGTCGGCGCGTAATAACCTGACACCTGGTACCCCCAGGATTCATCCAGCGGATGTTCCATTACCGGCATCAGTTCCACATGCGTATAGCCTGTTTCTTTTACATAATCAACGAGCACGGGAGCGATCTCACGGTAATTGCAGAACAGTCTTCCGTCCTCAGGTTTTCTGAACGAGCCAAGATGAAGTTCATAAATGTACATGGGCTTGTCTTCTCCCTGTACCTTCTTTCTGTTCGTCATCCAGCCCTGATCATTCCATCGGTATTTTCTCAGATTCGTGACAACCGAAGCTGTATCCGGACGGAGCTGTGCCGCATTTGCATAAGGATCCGCCTTCAGGTAAGTCAGACCGTCTCTCAGCTTTAATTCAAATTTATATAACTCGTCGGCCTCAATTCCCGGGATAAACAGTTCAAAGATGCCGGATTCCTCCAGCTTCTCCATCTGGTACATTCTTCCATCCCAGCCGTTGAAATCTCCAACTACGCTGACGCGCAGCGCGTTTGGTGCCCAGACTGCAAAATATACACCGCGTCTGCCGTTTACCCGCATCGGATGAGCTCCCAGCTTCTCATATATGTCATAGCAGATGCCGTGTGAAAACTGTACTTCCTCCTCATGAGTGATCTGTGCGGGAAAGGCATAGGGATCTTCGTATTCCCTATACTTTCCCTCTTCCTGTATAACATAAACATATTCAGGAATCTTCTTTCCCGGAAGTAAAATGGCAAAGAAACCATTTTCGTCCTGCATCTTCATCCGATGATTTACGCGGTCTGCTGTCGTCTTTAACATCACCTTCGTCTTTTCCGGAAAAAAACACTGGATCAGGACACCGTCCTTCGTGACACGCGGTCCGAGTGTTCTGCGCGGCTTGTTCTCCTCCGAGTATACAATCGCCTCTATCGCTGCCCAGTCCATTAAATCGTATAGTTTATCTGCCATATAACAAGTTCCTCCTGGTTTTCATATGATAACGCCCGCACGCAGGCATGTTCTTTTACTCTGATAATTGATGGATGAAAAGTCCGCTTCGAAGTTTTGGTTCAAACCAGGTTGATTTCGGCGGCATCAGACGGTGTGCGTCCGCCACATCAAACAATTCTGAAATCGAGGTTGGATACATGGAAAATGCGACTTTGCAGTCACTGTCTGCCCTGCGTTCCAGTTCTCCAAGTCCGCGGATTCCTCCTACAAAATCAATGCGCTCATCCGTCTTCGGATCCTCGATTCCAAGAATCGGACCCAGCAGGTGATTCTGGAGAATCGATACATCCAGCCCCTCCACAGGATCCTTTGACGTGTATTCCTCTCTGATGCGCAGCCTGTACCAGGTGCCCTCCAGATACATCCCAAATGTCCCTTTCTGATCCGGGTGCACGGCTGCTTTTCCCGCCGGTTCTATCTCAAATTTCTCCGCTGCCTTTGCCATGAATTCTTCCGCCGTGTACCCGTTCAGGTCCCTGACTACACGGTTATAATCCATGATACTCAGCTCATCCTCCTGGAAAAGGACTGACAGAAAATAATTAAACTCTTCTTCCCCGGTGTACTCCGGATGACTCTCCCGTCTCTTTTTTCCAACCTTCACCGCAGATGCGCAGCGATGGTGTCCGTCAGCAATATAGAGACAGTCGACATGTTCAAATGCCGCGCTCATCGCCTTGACTTTGACCGCGTCGTCGATCACCCATACGCGGTGCCTGATATTATCATCACTCACGAAATCATAGACCGGCGGTTTGCGCTTAGCATCTTTGATCAGCTGCTTCAGCGTTTCATCTCTGTGGTATGTAAGAAAGATCGGACCCGTCTGCGCATCACAGACATCCACGTGGTTGATCCGGTCGATTTCTTTTTCGAGACGTGTATTCTCGTGTTTGCGGATCACTTCGTTTTCGTAATCATCAATCGAGGCACATCCCACAATACCAGTCTGCGCTCTTCCACCCATCGTCAGCTCATAAAGGTAATAACAGTTCCACCTGTCTTTAACAAAGTACCCTCCGCGGTACATTTTATTCAAGGTTGACTTCGCTTTTTCATATACTTTTGGATCATAAGTATCCACGGTGTCCGGAAACTGAGTCTCAGCCCTGTCGATCTTCAGAAAAGACAGAGGCTCCCGCCTTACTTCCTCGCAGGCTTCTTTACGGTTGTATACATCGTATGGCAGCGCGGCTATCCGCGATGCAAGCTCCGATGTCGGTCGAATTGCTCTGAATGGTTTTACTGTCGCCATTTTTTAATTTCCTCTCCAAATGTTTTTTAATGACTGGTACGCTCGTCCCAGTTTTTCGCGGTGGTACATCACGGTCCGCAGCCAGACCCAGTTCCTTCTGGCGCGTCTCAGACGCTTTACATATCTTCTCATGCCCTGCTCCTGTTCGTAAGCATTCGATTTCTCAAAGCTCAAAAAGGGCGGGGCTGCCGCAAAATATACATACGCTGATTTTGCGGCAGACTCCCTCCCTTTTATTTTACTATACGAACCCTCAATACGCCATCTAATTTTCTCAATTTATCCACAACTTCCTGCGTAGGCTTTGTCTGAAGGTCCAGCAGTGTGTACGCATAATCACCTTTGCTCTTATTCGTCATATCACTGATATTGACACCGGCTTCTCCAAAAACTGCTGTAAACTGGCTGATCATATTGATGATGTTTTTGTGATGGATGGCAATTCTCCCTGCCACCACGCAGCTGCCCATATCACAATTCGGATAGTTCACCGAATTTTTAATGTTCCCGTTTTCCAGATAATCCATGATTTCCTTGACCGCCATCCGCGCACAGTTGTCCTCGGATTCTTCTGTGGAAGCGCCCAGATGAGGCGTTACCAGTGTGTTTCTGACCCCTGCAACAACCGGATTCGCAAAGTCTGTTACGTATTTCTTTACTTTGTTGTTTTCCAGTGCTTCGACCAGCGCTTTTTCATCTACAAGGATATCTCTGGCAAAATTGAGGATCACAACACCGTCCTTCATCATTTGGATCGCCTCCGCGTTGATCATCCCTCGGGTCTCTTCCAGCAGCGGTACATGGATCGTAATATAATCACACTCTCGGTACAGTGTCTCCAGATTATCGATATGTTTGATCGTTCTGGACAGATTCCATGCAGCCTCCACAGAAATATACGGATCATATCCGTAGACTTCCATGCCCAGATGTGTCGCCGCATTTGCCACCATGACACCGATCGCACCGAGACCGATGATTCCAAGTTTCTTGCCGCTGATCTCACATCCTGCGAACTGTTTTTTCTTCTTCTCTGCCAGCTTTCCAATATCTTCTACGTTCTGCTCACTCTCCACCCACTCAATACCGCCTACGATATCACGGGATGCCAGCAGCATGCCGGCGATCACAAGCTCTTTCACACCGTTTGCATTCGCGCCCGGCGTATTGAATACGACGATTCCTTCATCTGCACATTTGCCTAAAGGAATATTATTGACACCTGCTCCCGCCCTTGCTATCACCTTCAGATTAGCAGGAAAGTTCATATCCTTCATGTTCGCACTGCGGACCAGGACTGCATCCGCCTCTTCCATATTTTCTGTCTCGATATACCGATCCGTAAAGCGTTCGATTCCAACATTTGAAATCGGATTCAGGCAATGATATTTATACATGTTACAGATTCTCCTCTTCAAATTTTTTCATAAATGCTACCAGCTTTTCCACACCTTCCATCGGCATAGCATTGTAAATACTTGCCCTCATGCCGCCGACTGTTCTGTGACCTTTCAGATTTTCAAAACCTGCAGCTTTTGACTCCGCTACAAATTTTGCATCCAGATCCTGATCTCCCGTCACAAAAGGTACGTTCATCAGCGAGCGGTCTTCTTTTACGACCGTTCCGCTGAACATCTTGCTCTGATCCAGGAAATCATAAAGAATTGCCGCTTTTTTCTCGTTATGTAATTTCATTGCTTCCAGGCCGCCCATGCGTTTAATCCACTGGAAAACCTTTCCGCACATATAAATACAGTAACAGTTCGGTGTATTATACATCGAGTTGTTATCCGCATATGTTTTATACTGCATCATCGTCGGTGTCCCCGGCATCACGTCTTCGCTGATCAGGTCTTCACGGATGATTCCGATCACCATGCCCGCCGGACCGATATTTTTCTGCACCCCTCCGTAAATCATTGCATATTTTGATACATCCACAGGTTCCGATAAGAAGCAGGAAGATACATCTGCGATCAGATCCTTCCCTTTCGTATTCGGGAGTTCTTTGAATTTCGTTCCATAGATCGTATTGTTTTCACAGATATAGACATAATCCGCATCCTCGCTGACCGGAAGATCCGAACAGTCAGGGATATAAGAAAATGTTTTGTCTTCAGACGTCGCGATTTTATTTGCCGTCCCGTATTTGCATGCTTCCTGATATGCCTTTTTCGCCCACTGTCCGGTCACGATATAATCTGCTTTTTTATGTTTCATGAAATTCATCGGGATCATCGCAAACTGCAGGGATGCTCCGCCCTGCATGAACAGTACTTTATAATTATCCGGAATCTGCATCAGTTCGCGCAGGTCCGCTTCCGTCTGACTGATAATCTCATCAAAAGCTTTCGAGCGATGACTCATCTCCATCACAGACATTCCCGTCCCGCGGTAATCCAGCATCTCCGCCTGCGCTTCCTTTAACACTTCCTCCGGCAGTACAGCCGGTCCTGCCGAAAAATTATACACTCTACTCACTTTCTTCTCCTCCTAAATGTCATTGTTCTTAAAACATCGTAACAGTTCAGACGGCATCTGAACTGTTACAAGATATCATACTGCTTTGTTATTTTCCTGTCAATATCTTTACTCTTTAATTATTAAATCCTGTTCATCAAAAACTTCCTCGATGGATGCTCCCGCAGGAACCATCGGGAATACTTTATCATCACTGTCGATCTGACAGTCGATCACAACCGTCGTATTCAGTTCGATTGCCTTTTTAAGCGCCGGCACGATCTCAGACTTCTTCGTTACCCGTATACCGACTGCACCCATGGCTTCCGCAACCTTCACAAAATCCGTCTTGTCATTCAATACCGTATGCGAATATCGTTTCTCATAGAACAACGTCTGCCACTGTCTCACCATCCCCAGCACATGGTTATTGATCACCAGCTGGATAATCGGCAGCTCATTGCGCACGGCTGTGGCGATCTCATTCATATTCATACGGAAGCAGCCGTCTCCGCCGACGTTGACAACTATCTTATCCGGTCTTCCGAATTTGGCCCCAATGGCAGCTCCGAGACCGTATCCCATCGTTCCAAGGCCGCCGGAAGTGATAAACGTACGCGGCTGTGTATATTTATAATACTGAGCCGCCCACATCTGGTGCTGACCTACATCTGTCGTCACGATTGCTTCACCGTTCGTCGCCTCGTACAGTGCTTCAATTACGCACGGTCCGGTAAGCCCGGTCGTATTGTACTGCATCGGATACCGTTCTTTCATATCCCGGATATGCTCCAGCCATTCTTCATGCCCCTGCTTTGGAATCTGCTCGTTTAAAAGCTTCAGTACTTCTTTCACATCGCCGATAACGCTGGCATCCACCACCACGTTTTTGTTAATCTCAGCCGCATCCACATCAATCTGGAGAATCTTCGCCTTACGCGCGAATGTTTCCGTATTCCCCGTCACACGATCACTGAACCGCGCTCCGATCGTGATCAGGAGGTCGCTCTCCATTACCCCGAGGTTTGATGTCTTTGTTCCGTGCATGCCGATCATTCCGGTATAAAGCTCATCGTCCTCCGGGAACGCACCTTTTCCCATCAGGGAAGATGCCACCGGGGCGTTGACCTTATGTACAAATGTGCGGACTTCCTCCGCGGCATCCGCGAGAATTGCGCCTCCTCCGATCATGATAAACGGCTTTTTCGCCTTTGCGATCATCTGAACTGCCTGCTCAATATCATGCATTGTGAGTTTTTCCGTACTCGGAATAACCACTTCCGGTTCACGGTAAGAATATTCCGCTTTTAAAGCTGTGACATCTTTTGTCACATCCACGAGCACCGGTCCCGGACGGCCGGACTGTGCAATATGAAACGCTCTGCGAATCGTATCTGCCAGTTTCGTGACATCTTTTACGATCATGCTGTGTTTCGTGATCGGCATCACCACACCGGCAATGTCAATCTCCTGAAAACTGTCTTTTCCAAGCAGCGGAACTCCCACGTTCGCGGTGATTGCAACGATCGGAATCGAATCCATATACGCCGTTGCGATACCTGTTACCAGGTTGGTCGCACCCGGACCTGAGGTAGCAAAACAGACGCCGACTTTTCCGGTAGCTCTCGCATATCCATCAGCCGCGTGTGACGCACCCTGTTCGTGTGAAGTCAAAATATGGTTGATCTCGTCCTGATGACGATATAATTCATCATATACATTCAGGATCGTCCCTCCCGGATATCCAAAAACAGTGTCTACACCCTGTTCCTTCAAACATTCTATAATAATCTCTGAACCTGTTAACTGCATAGGCTACCTCCTTAATTTTTCGGAATTTCCAGTACGGCACCGCGGTCCCCCGAAGTTACCATGGAAGCGTAACGCGCCAGATAGCCTGTCGTGACTTTCGGCTGCTTCGGCTGCCATTTTTTCTTCCTGGCTGCCATTTCCTCATCACTCACTCCGACATTCAGACTGTTATTCGGAATGTCAATCCGGATCATATCTCCTTCTTCAATAAGAGCGATCGGTCCTCCAACTGCCGCTTCCGGTGAAACATGGCCGATCGAAGCCCCTCTGGATGCTCCGCTGAATCTTCCGTCCGTGATCAGGGCTACAGAAGAACCGAGACCCATTCCTGCTATCTGGGAAGTTGGGTTCAGCATCTCACGCATCCCCGGTCCTCCTTTGGGTCCTTCATAGCGGATGACCACAACATCGCCTTCCTTTATCTTTCCGGAAAGGATCGCCTCACTTGCATCCTCCTCACATTCAAACACACGTGCAGGTCCTTCGTGTACCAGCATCTCCTCGACAACCGCAGAACGCTTGACGACACTGCCGTCAGGCGCAAGGTTGCCCTGCAGTACCGCAAGCCCCCCGGTCTCACTGTATGGATTTTCAATCGGACGGATAACTTCCGGATTCAGATTTATACAGTCTTTGATATTTTCTCCGACGGTCTTACCCGTTACTGTCATGCATTCTGTGTTCAGCAGTCCTTTTTTGTTCAGTTCATTCATGACTGCATAGACACCGCCGGCCTCATTGAGATCTTCCATATAAGTCGGTCCTGCCGGTGCCAGGTGGCACAGATTCGGGGTCTTTGCGCTGATCTCATTCGCATACGGAATTTTAAAGTCCATTCCAATCTCATGTGCGATCGCAGGCAGATGCAGCATACTGTTCGTCGAGCAGCCGAGCGCCATATCAACAGTCAGCGCATTGATCACTGCTTCTTCCGTCATGATATCACGCGGACGGATATCCTTTTTCAAAAGTTCCATCACCTGCATCCCCGCATGTTTCGCGAGACGGATCCGTTCGGAATACACGGCCGGGATCGTGCCGTTTCCCTGAAGGCCCATGCCGAGTACTTCCGTCAGGCAGTTCATGCTGTTTGCCGTATACATTCCGGAACATGAACCACAGGTCGGACATGCCTTGCACTCATATTCTTCCACATCCGCATCTGAGTATTTTCCCGCCGCATGTGCGCCCACTGCCTCAAACATGCTGGAGAGACTTGTTTTGTGTCCTTTGACATGACCTGCCAGCATCGGACCGCCGCTCACAAACACGGTAGGAACATTGATTCTCGCTGCCGCCATCAGAAGACCGGGAACATTCTTATCACAATTCGGAACCATTACAAGTGCATCAAACTGATGTGCCAGTGCCATAGCCTCTGTTGAATCTGCGATCAGGTCTCTTGTGACCAGTGAATACTTCATACCTATGTGTCCCATCGCGATGCCGTCACAGACAGCGATCGCCGGAAATACGCGCGGTACGCCTCCGGCGAGTGCGACGCCCATCTTAACCGCCTCTACAATCTTATCCAGGTTCATATGTCCCGGTACGATTTCGTTATAAGAGCTCACAATACCGATCAGTGGTTTATCCATCTCTTCTTTTGTCATTCCAAGCGCATTGAACAGAGATCTGTGCGGCGCCTGCTGCACGCCTTTTTTTACTGCATCACTTCTCATATCCGTCTCTCTCCTTTTTCATCTATATGTTCTGAACAATCATTCTGCCCATTTCAACAGTTCCAAGCTGCGTACAGCCATCCGACATAATATCCACGGTGCGGTAACCATCCGCGAGAACTTTTTTCACGGCCGCTTCCACTGCATCCGCCTCCTCATCAAGATCCAGCGAATAGCGCAGCATCATGGCAGCTGAAAGGATCGTTGCGATCGGATTTGCCATGTTTTTGCCCGCAATATCCGGTGCAGAGCCATGACTCGGTTCGTAGAGTCCCAGTTTCGTCTCATTAAGGCTTGCTGAAGACAGCATGCCGATCGATCCGGTTACCATACTGGCCTCATCCGACAGAATATCGCCAAACATATTTTCCGTAAGGATCACATCGAACTGCCCCGGATTTCTGACCAGCTGCATCGCGCAGTTGTCCACCAGCATGTGTTCCAGTGTCACTTCCGGATAATCTTTTGCCACTTCCTCAACAACGCTTCTCCACAGCCTGGAGGAATCCAGGACGTTTGCCTTATCGACACTCGTCACCTTCCTGCGGCGTTTCATGGCAATGTCAAATCCTCTTTTCGCTATCCTGCGTATTTCATTTTCATCGTATGTCAGAGTATCAATCGCTTTTCTGACCCCGTTTTCCTCGACTGTTCTGCGTTCTCCAAAATACAGTCCGCCCGTCAGCTCACGCATGATCATCATATCAAATCCTGCTCCGATGATATCATCACGCAGCGGGCACGCCGCCTTGAGCTCCTCATAAAGATATGCCGGGCGCAGATTCGCGAACAGGTTCAGGGCTTTGCGGATCGCCAGAAGTCCTGCCTCCGGCCGTTTGGACGGTTCCAGCTGATACCAGGGAGATGTCGCGGCATCCCCTCCGATCGAGCCCATCAGAATGGCATCCGATGCCTTTGCCTGAGCGATCGTCTCGTCTGTCAGCGGGACACCGTTCGCATCAATGGATGCTCCGCCCAGCAGCAGAGTTGTATAATGAAACTCATGCTTGAATTTTTCGCATACCTTATCCAGTACGTTCTTTGCTTCTCCGACAATTTCCGGACCGATTCCATCGCCCGGAATCAACGCTATGTTATATTCCATGATTTTTTCCTCCCGAACAGCCTATTACTCTATATAATAATCTATTTTTATCGATTTTTCAACAAAAAATGGTACCGCCTCTGCGCCGACGTAAACAAGGGGCTGGATGCTGTGACATCCAACCCCTGGCATACAATCAGTTATTCTGTACCTCTTCCGCTTTTTCCACTTCCGCAATGGCAGCTTTTCTCATCGGAATACGGCAGTTTTTATTGTTGCCGAACTCTACAATGACATCCTCATCTGTGATGTCGATCACAATCCCATAAAATCCGCTGGTCGTAACAATCGCATCGCCGACTGCAAGATCGGAAAGCATTGCCCCCACACGTTTCTGTTCTTTTTTCTGAGGACGGATCATCAGAAAATACATCAGTCCAAATAATACTACCAGCCATAAGATCATAGAACCGGTACCAAGCAATCCTGAGTTGGCAGAAGAAGCCGTTGCAGATGCTATCATAAATATTCCTCCTAAGTCTCTTTTATATTTTTACCTAATATATCAATAATACACAACTTATACCAATTCAGCAAGTATTTTTTCATTTTTTATGGTGTTACTGTTTTTTGTCGTTTTCCTGAAACCCCTGCAGTTTTGCCGCTTTGTATTCCTGATAACGTTCCTCCTCGATCGCCTGGCGGATTTCCTCCATCATCGTATTGTAAAAATACAGGTTGTGCAGTACACAGAGACGCATACCCAGCATCTCTTTTGCCTTCAGCAGATGCCGAATATAAGCCCTGCTGTAATGTGTGCATGCCGGACATCCGCAGCCTTCTTCGATCGGGGCATCGTCCAGCTCATATTTTGCGTTCAGCATGTTCAGTTTCCCGCGGTTGGTATAGACATGCCCGTGCCGGCCGTTTCTGCTCGGATATACACAGTCAAAGAAATCGACCCCTCTCGACACCGCCTCCAGAATATTTGCGGGGGTGCCGACTCCCATCAGATACGTTGGTTTTTCCGACGGCAGGTGCGGGACTACCTCGTCCAGAATATGGTACATCTCCGCATGACTCTCTCCGACTGCCAGTCCTCCCACTGCATATCCGTCAAGTTCCAGTTCGGAGATTGCTTTCGCGTGATCGATACGGATATCCGGAAAGATCGCTCCCTGATTAATGCCGAAAAGCAGCTGATGCGGATTAATCGTATCTTCCACAGTGTTCAGCCGCGCCATCTCTGTCCGGCAGCGTTTCAGCCAGCGCGTGGTCCTGTCCACAGAATTCTGCACGTATTCCCTGGATGCGACGCTGGACGGGCATTCATCAAATGCCATTGCGATCGTAGAACCCAGGTTAGACTGAATCTGCATGCTCTCCTCCGGTCCCATAAAGATTTTCCTGCCGTCGACATGTGACCGGAAATACACCCCTTCCTCTTTGATCTTGCGCAGCTCCCCCAGCGAAAACACCTGAAAACCACCGGAGTCTGTCAGGATCGGGCGGTCCCAGTTCATAAATCTATGCAGACCGCCCAGTTTTTTTACCACCTCGTCGCCCGGTCTGACATGGAGATGATACGTATTTGACAGCTGCACCTGTGTTCTGATGTCTTTTAAATCCGTCGTCGCCACAGCCCCCTTGATTGCCGCCGCAGTGCCGACATTCATAAATACCGGAGTCTCAATCACTCCGTGAACAGTTATAAGCCTTGCCCTTTTCGCGAGGCCGTTTCTGTGAATGATCTGATACATGTTCTTAATTCCTTTCCTTATCTGTCTCCAGAGTATACCACGTGCGCAGAAAAGCAAGCAGCCCGCAGGGATATTTGTTTTTCAAGCCGTGGCCTGCCAGGTATAATCCGCTGCGCAGCAGCGGTACAGCAACGCAGTTGCTGCGGACTGCACTCAGTGCAGTCATTATACCACGTGCGCAAAAAAACAAGCAGCCCGCAGGGATATTTGTTTTTCAAGCCGTGGCAGTGCAGTCATTATACCATATTTTTACCAAAAGATTTACATATTTTTTCTGATTGCAATTTTACCCGGTTCAGCGTATAATATCATAGAATTTTACTTATTTAATGGAATCACCAATGAGGAGAACAAAATGAAATATACGTTAGGTATTGACATCGGTTCCACAACCGTTAAAATCGCAGTTTTAGATAAAGAACATCGTCTCCTTTTCTCAGATTACGAACGGCATTTCGCGAATATACAGGAGACCCTTGCGGCGCTTCTCGACAAAGCCTGCCGCCAGACCGGCGACCTTACCGTCCATCCGGTCATCACGGGATCCGGCGGACTGGCTCTTGCCAATCACCTCAAAATTCCCTTTGTCCAGGAGGTCATTGCCGTGTCGTCCTCTCTGCAGGAGCTGGCGCCTAAGACAGATGTCGCAATCGAACTTGGCGGTGAAGACGCCAAGATTATTTATTTTGAGGGAGGTTCCATTGAGCAGCGTATGAATGGGATCTGCGCCGGAGGTACCGGTTCTTTTATCGACCAGATGGCATCCCTGCTTCAGACAGACGCAGTCGGCCTGAACGAATACGCCAAACATTACAAAGCGCTCTACCCGATCGCAGCCAGATGCGGCGTATTTGCAAAATCCGATATACAGCCCCTGATCAATGAGGGCGCCACAAAGGAAGATCTGTCCGCTTCCATCTTTCAGGCAGTCGTCAACCAGACGATCAGCGGACTGGCCTGCGGAAAACCGATCCGCGGACATATCGCCTTTCTCGGTGGTCCGCTGCATTTCCTGTCAGAGCTGAAACATGCGTTTATCCGCACTCTGAATCTCGATGAAGAACATACGATCGTTCCCGATAACTCACATCTGTTTGCCGCCATCGGGTCTGCCATGAATGCAAAAGAAGAAATCAGTCATTCCATGCGCGCGCTGCAGACACAGCTGGCCGCCAGCGTCAAACTGGATTTTGAGGTTGACCGTATGGAGCCGCTGTTCGCTTCCGATGCCGAATACGAATCCTTCAACAGCCGTCAGAGCCGCTATAACGTGAGAACTTCTGATCTCGGCAGTTACGAAGGAAATTGTTATCTCGGCATTGACGCCGGATCCACAACAACAAAAGCCGCTCTCGTCGCGGAAGACGGTTCCCTGCTGTATTCTTTTTATGACAACAACAACGGAAGTCCTCTGGCAACGACGATAAAGGCAATCCAGGAGATTTACAGTCATCTTCCCAAAAAAGCAAACATCGCCTGGTCATGCTCTACCGGTTACGGGGAAGCGCTCATCAAGGCGGCACTGATGCTCGACGAAGGGGAAGTCGAAACGGTATCCCATTATTACGCCGCCGCTTTCTTCAATCCCAAAGTGGACTGTATCCTTGACATCGGCGGACAGGACATGAAATGTATCAAGATCAAAGACGGGGTCGTCGACAGCGTACAGCTGAACGAAGCCTGCTCTTCCGGCTGCGGTTCGTTCATTGAGACTTTTGCGAAATCTCTGAACTACAGCGTGGAAGATTTTGCCAGGGCAGCGCTGTTTGCGAAAAATCCCATCGATCTCGGTACACGCTGTACCGTATTCATGAATTCTAAAGTAAAGCAGGCGCAAAAGGAAGGCGCTGAAGTCTCCGATATTTCTGCGGGACTGGCATACTCTGTGATCAAAAATGCCCTCTATAAAGTCATCAAGGTGTCTGACGCTTCAGAACTCGGCAAACACATCGTTGTACAGGGCGGTACTTTCTACAACGACGCCGTGCTGCGAAGCTTTGAGAAAATCGCGGACTGTGAGGCGGTACGGCCGGATATTGCCGGCATCATGGGCGCGTTCGGCGCCGCCCTGATCGCACGGGAACGCTATGAGGAAGACGCCGTCACATCGATGCTTCCGATCGATAAGATCAATACCCTGAAGTTTACCACCTCCATGGCAAACTGCAAGGGATGCACGAATAACTGCCGCCTGACCATCAACCGATTCAGCGGCGGGCGTCAGTTTATCAGCGGAAACCGCTGTGAGCGCGGAATTGGGAAAGAAAAGAACAAAGATCATATTCCTAACCTGTTTGAATACAAATACCAGAGGATCTTCGGATATGAACCGCTTCCTGCCGATCAGGCAGTGCGCGGTCAGGTCGGTATCCCGCGCGTACTCAACATGTTTGAGAACTATCCGTTCTGGTTCACCTTTTTTACAGCCCTGAAATATCAGGTCGTGCTCTCGCCGACCTCAACACGCAGGATCTACGAGCTCGGGATCGAATCGATTCCCAGCGAATCGGAGTGTTACCCCGCCAAGCTGGCACACGGTCACGTGACCTGGCTGATCCGCCAGGGGGTAAAGTTCATCTTCTACCCGTGTATTCCGTATGAGAGAACGGAATTTGAGGATTCCGTCAACCATTATAACTGTCCGATCGTCACATCATACGCGGAGAACATCAAAAACAACGTGGATGAACTGAATGATGATTCCATTATTTTCAGGAATCCTTTCATGGCATTTACGAATGAGAAGGTGCTGACGGAACGTCTTGTAAAAGAATTTCCGGATATCCCGGACGATGAGATCCGCAAAGCCGCGCATGAGGCGTGGCTGGAACAGGATGCGCAGAGAAAAGACATCATGCGGAAAGGCGAGGAGACCCTGACCTGGATGGAACAGCACGGCCGCCACGGCATCGTACTCGCCGGGCGCCCCTACCATATCGATCCGGAAATCCATCACGGCATCCCGGACCTGATCAACTCGTACGGTGTCGCGGTTCTTACAGAGGATGCCGTATCGCATCTGGCGCCGCTTGAGCGCCCGATAAGGGTCAACGACCAGTGGATGTACCATACACGGCTTTATGCCGCCGCCAACTTCGTCAAGGAGCGGGAAGATCTGGACCTGATCCAGCTGAACTCTTTTGGCTGCGGCCTGGATGCCGTCACGACGGATGAGGTCAGTGAAATCCTCATGCACAGCGGAAAAATCTATACCTGTCTGAAGATCGACGAGGTGAACAACCTGGGGGCAGCACGTATCAGGGTCCGCTCCCTGCTCGCAGCAATCAGAACCCGTGAAAAATTCTGTATCAACCGGACCGTCGCGCCGTCTTCCATAGAGAAGGTCTCCTTCACGAAAGAAATGCGGAAGACATATACCATCCTGTGTCCGCAGATGTCACCGATCCATTTCAAGATCCTCGGCCCGGCGTTCAACGCCGCGGGTTACCGGCTGGAAGTACTGCCAAATGACAATAAAGAGGCTGTTGATGTGGGACTGAAGTACGTAAACAATGACGCCTGCTACCCCTCTCTCATGGTAGTCGGGCAGATCATGCAGGCACTGTTGTCCGGAAAATATGATCTGGATCATGTCGCGATCATCATGTCGCAGACCGGCGGAGGCTGCCGTGCGTCCAATTACATCGCCTTCATCCGCCGCGCACTGGAAAAAGCGGGAATGTCACACATTCCGGTAATTTCCATCAACTTAAGCGGTCTGGAGAGCAATCCCGGTTTCAAGATCACACCGGATCTCGCGATACGTCTGGCATACGCCTGCGTGTTCGGTGATATCCTGATGAAATGCATCTACCGGATGAGGCCCTATGAAAAGAAAAAAGGCTCCGCCAACCGTCTTCACCGGAAATGGGAAAAGATCTGTATCGATTTCATAACTGCAAAACGGATGAGTCATACCCGTTTCAAACAGATCTGCCGCACCATCATCCGCGACTTTGATCACCTGCCGATCACCGATGAGAAGAAACCACGCGTGGGTATCGTCGGAGAGATCCTGGTAAAATTCCTGCCGGCCGCCAATAATCATCTGGCAGAGCTTCTGGAACGTGAAGGTGCCGAACCAGTCGTCCCGGATCTGATCGATTTCATGTGTTACTGTTTTTATAATCAGAATTTCAAATCCAAATATCTGGGAACCAAACAGTCAACCGCCAGGATGGCGAACATCGCAATCAGGGGAATCGAATGGCTGAGAAGCGCCGCCACGAAAGAGTTCGAGAAGAGTAAGCACTTTGACCCGCCGGCAAAGATTGAAGATCTCGCCAGAATGGCTGCTCCGATCGTATCGATCGGTAACCAGACGGGTGAAGGATGGTTCCTGACCGGGGAAATGATGGAACTGATACATAACAACGCGAAGAATATCGTGTGCACCCAGCCGTTTGGATGTCTGCCGAACCACATCGTCGGAAAAGGCGTGATTAAGGAGATCAGACGCGAATATCCGGATGCCAACATCGTAGCCATCGATTATGATCCGGGGGCAAGTGAAGTCAACCAGCTGAACCGCATCAAGCTGATGCTCTCCACGGCTGTGAAAAACATGGATCACTGATATGCCCATATAAGAACACCCGGGAATACGAAATTTTAATAATCTCGTATCCCCGGGTGTCTTTTTCACGTTATTTTAAGAGGTGCAGTTTCTTCATGCCTCTGACCATCGCACCGCCCATCGGAAACCTGCGAAGCTGTGCTTCCGGTATCCTGGTTATCATGACATAGAGGATCAGATACGCAGCGACTGCAAACAGGATCGCCGCGCCGAGGCAGACAATCCTGACCGGAAGAAACAGATGCAGACCGTAATATACGATCCATGCCACGGCTCCCATTCCGGCAGCGGCCCCCATCGGCTTCAGGTAGGTATCGACAAACTCTCCGCGATAGCTCAGATACTTGCGGACTGCAAGATCATTCAGGATACACATACAGAGCGAATACGCCACTGTTGAAGCCAGTACACTGTAAATCCCAAGGTCGGTAAACTTCGTCAGTCCCGCCAGCACGATCACATTCACAACCAGGGAAACGGCCGCGTTGCGCAGAGGAACGTACTGTTTTCCAATGCCCTGAAGCACTCCGTTTGTGATCGTAGAAAGCGAATAAAACAACACCGATACCGCGCCGACGATCAGCATCGTCCCTGCTTCATCCGGTGATCCCGCAAACAGCAGATCCATGATGGGATAAGCCAGCACAGCCAGACCGAACGCCGCCGGAATCGCGATAAACATCGTCATACGGATGGCCTCATTGATCTTGCTTCTGGCTCCGCCCACGTCGCCCGTCGCATAGTTCGCGGTGATCTCCGGCATCATCGCCGTGGATGTCGCATTCGCGAGCGCCACGGGAATATTGATAAGCACCATGTACTGTCCGCTGAATACACCGTATATCTCTGTGATGCTGTCCGCCGCAGCTCCCTTGGCGAGCATCAGAGGTGAGAAGATGGACTGGTCAATATACGCACTGACGTTATACAAAAAAGTACTCAGGAGAACGGGGGTCATCATAAAAAACAGCACTTTTGCAATTTCCCCATAACTCTCCTGACAGGACGAGGTATCACGTTTCAGTTTTCTCTTAATGATTTTTCTGTTCAGTCCGAACACCAGCAGCATGAAGACAATCCCGGACGCAACGCCGATTCCCGTACCCAGCGTTCCGCCGGCTGCTCCGTAGATCGCACGCGTGTCAGAAGTCGTTCCGAAACTCTTCACAAGAAAATATGCTGCCGCAACACTGACGACCGCATTCAGGATCTGCTCCAGAATCTGCGAGATCGATGTGGGAAGCATATTATTATTTGCCTGGAAATATCCCCGCATAACCCCCAACAGGCCGGCCAGCATGATTGTCGGCGACAGTACCCTCAGCGCAAGCACTGCGTCTTCCGCCCCGACAGGAAGCAGCTGTTCGGCAAACACAAACGCTACGATTGAAGCCAGTGAACCGATGATCAGGATATAGACGACGGCTCCCCAGAAAATCTTCTGTGCATTTCTGTACTGCTTTTTTGCAAGCCGCTCCGACATCAGCTTCGAAACCGCTACCGGAATGCTGTAGCCCGAGATCAGCAGCAGTATATTGTATACATTATAAGCATAACCGTAATAACCGTACCCGAGCCCCCCGATGGCCGCCTTCATAGGCGTTCGATACAGCAGACCAATCATGCGCACGATCAAACCGGCAACCATTAAAAAGGATGCCTGTTTCATAAAAGATGAACTTTTCTTTCCCATACGTTTTCTTCCTTTTACTGTCGATTCTCGATCTGCCAGTCAATCGGCTCCAGACCGTGACTCTCCAGATACGTATTGGTCCTGCTGAACACACGGCTGCCAAAGAAACCGCGGTATGCAGAGAGCGGGCTGGGGTGTGGTGATTTCAAAACCAGGTGCAGCGGATTCGTGATCATACTCTCCTTCGCCTGTGCAGGTTTGCCCCAGAGAATAAATACGATCGGACGTTCCTGCTGCGCCAGCACATGAATCGCCGCATCCGTGAATTCCTCCCATCCGATCCCCCTGTGAGAATTCGCCTGATGAGCCCGGACAGTCAATACGGTATTGAGCAGCAGTACCCCCTGACGTGCCCATTTCTCAAGATAGCCGTTGTTGGGAATATAGCATCCGACATCCTCCTCCAGCTCTTTATAGATATTTACCAGGGACGGCGGTATCTCTACCTCCGGTTTCACAGAAAAACACAGGCCATGCGCCTGCCCTTCTCCGTGATACGGGTCCTGTCCCAGGATCACGACCTTCACCTGGTCAAGCGGTGTAAAATGAAAGGCATTAAAGATATCATCTCCATTTGGAAAGATCTGTCGCGTCTGGTATTCCTGTGCTACTGTCTGAAATAATTTTTTATAATACGGTTTTTTAAATTCAGGTGCCAGAGCCCTGGCCCATGCTCCACTGATCGGCGGCATAACAATCCCCTTTTCTTACAGGCGTACCGGAACTCCCCGGCCTGCCAGGTATTTCTTTACTTCTCTTATCTCCAGTTCTTTATAATGGAACAGCGAAGCTGCCAGCGCTGCATCCGCTCCTCCGTCTGTCAATGCATCGTAAAAATGCTCCATCGTCCCGGCTCCGCCGGATGCGATGACCGGTATCGATACGGCTTTTGCAATCGTGCGGGTAAGCGCAATATCATATCCCGCTTTCGTTCCGTCGCAGTCCATACTGGTCAGCAGAATCTCTCCCGCACCCAGTTTCTCCACCGTTCTTGCCCATTCTACAGCATCTGTTCCCACATCAATACGGCCGCCGTTTTTGTATATGTTCCAGCCGCTTCCGTCCGCTCTTTTCTTGGCATCGATCGCCACTACCACACACTGACTTCCGAATTTCAGCGATGCCTCCCGTATCAGCTCCGGATTGTTGATGGCGGAAGAATTGATAGAAATCTTATCCGCTCCCTCCCGAAGTAGCACCTTAAAATCATCCACCGTGCGGATTCCACCGCCGACAGTAAACGGGATAAAAACATTTGCCGCAACTTTTCGCACCATATCCACAACGGTGGCGCGGTCGTCAGAGGAGGCTGTAATGTCCAGAAAGACCACCTCATCCGCTCCAGCCTTATCATAAGCCTTCGCAATCTCAACCGGATCTCCCGCATCCTGCAGATTTACGAAGTTTACACCCTTCACAACCCGTCCGTCATGGACATCCAGACAGGGAATGATTCTTTTGGTAAACATGATCAGCAGTCCTCCCTTCCGATTTTCACAAAATTTCTCAGTATCTGAAGGCCGACATCCGAACTCTTCTCGGGATGAAACTGGCACGCAAATACGTTGTCCTGCTCCACAGACGCATGGATGCACGTACTGTACTGCGTGGATGCTTTCACAATTGTCTCATCGGCGGCTTTCAGAAAATACGAGTGTACAAAGTATACATAGGATTCATCGGAAATACCCCGAAACAGCCGCCCCCCGTGCTGAAGGTGAAGTGAATTCCAGCCCATATGAGGAATCTTGAGGCCTTCCCTGCTGGGAATCCGGAGAATCTCACCCTTCAGGACGCCCAGACCATCGATACCGGGACTCTCGTCACTTCTCTCGAACAGAAGCTGAAGACCCATACAGATCCCCAGAAAGGGCGTTTTACGCCCGATTACCTCGTGGATCACAGGCACCAGTGAAAAGCGATGCAGGTTCTCCATCGCATCCCCGAATGAACCCACCCCGGGAAGGATGACTCTCTCTGCACTTTTGATCACCCCGGCATCTCTCGTCACCGCTACGTCCTCTCCCAGCAGCTGGAGTGCTTTTTCCACACTTTTGATGTTCCCCGCATCATAGTCAATTATTGCAATCATTCATCTATCTCCTCGTTTATCTTATGCTTTTGTTTCCAGGTCAAACCAGAATTCCACACCATTTTCGTAGTTGCGCACCCCGCACTGCTGATGCATGGATTCCATGATTGCCTTTACGATGGAAAGACCGATTCCACTTCCCCCGTATTCTCTGGTCCGAGCCTTATCCACTTTATAAAACTTAATCCAGATTTTATCGATATCCTCCTCCGGAATGGGATCTCCGGTGTTAAATACAGAGGTCCTCACCAGATTTCCCCGCTGCTCACAACGAATTTCAATTTTATTCTTATACCGCACGTGGTTCAGAGCATTCGTAAAGAAGTTCGTCACAACCTCCTCTATCTTGAATTCATCGCCCCATACGTAAAGCGGGTCTCTCTGCGCAAAGATCACTTCCGCCTGCTTCTGTTCAATCAAAATCTGCGATGCCTGAATGACCCCCTGAATCAGTGCGGTCAGGTCAAAACGTTCCATTACGATCTGGTCATTTCCGAATTCCAGCTGATTCAGCGTCAGCAGTTTTTTAACCATCTTATTCATCTTAGCGGCTTCATCCATGATGACTTCACAGTAAAACGCTCTGCTCTCCTCGTCATCGCTGATATTATCCTGCAGCCCTTCCGCATACCCCTGAATCAACGCGATCGGTGTTTTCAATTCGTGTGATACGTTGGACAGAAACTCCTTGCGCATCTCATCGATCTGAATCTTTTTCTGTATATCCTGCTGAAGTTCAATATTGGCGCATTTCAGCTCCGAGATCGTCTGCTCCAGCTTCTCAGACATCGTATTGAAGTTATGCCCCAGAACGCCGATCTCGTTATCTCCTCCGCTCTCGTACTTTGTATCAAAATCAAGCGCCGCCATCTTCTGAGAGATCTCTGTCAGTTCGGTGAGCGGTTTCGTAATGCGTTTCGTAAAAAACCAGATGATGACAGCCGCCAGCATGATCACCCCCATACCGATATATGCGTAGAACCGGTTAGATATCGTGACGCTGTCCTGGATGCTCTCCATTGGCGTGCGGATCAGAAAACTGCCCCCGTCATTCAGCGTTCCCCAGATCTCGATGTAATTCATCTTCTTTTCCAGGTCCTGATTTTTCTGAACGACATACTGGTCCGTCCTCTCCAAAATGATCGGCTTCGCTTCATCGATTCCCGTGATATATCCGAACAGACGGCCCGCCAGCAGCTTTCCGTCCTTGTCCTTCACGTTGGTATATACTTCACTGTATTCGATACTGGTTACTACGATGCTGAGATTATTCGCCGAGCAGAACTGACTGAAGCCGCTGTCCGACGTGATAAGATCTTCGATACTGTAGCTGTTCAGCTGTTCTACCCCTGTTTTCAGGATTTTAATCTTCTGCGCTACATAAAACTCTTCCAGAAAAAAATAATTACACAGCCAAATAGCCGTCAGTGCCAGTCCTACCAGTATGATAAACATTCCGCCAATCTGACGCTTGATCGAGCGCTTCATGGCTCTACCTCAAATTTGTACCCCATTCCCCAGATTGTGCGGATCAGTTCTCCCTTGTCACCCATCTTACTGCGAAGTTTTTTTACGTGGGTATCGATCGTTCTGGCATCACCAAAATAATCATAATTCCACACGTTATTCAAAATCTTTTCTCTGGAGAGTGCGATCCCCTCATTCTCCATAAAGTAAGTCAGCAATTCAAACTCTTTAAAACTGAGTTCGACAGATTTTCCATCTATTGTCACCATATGAGCTGCCTTGTCGATCACAATGCCGCCGGCCGACAGCTGTTCACTCGCATCCGCTTTTCCCGTGCGCCGCAGGATGGCCTCCACGCGTGCAACAAGGATCTTCGGGCTGAACGGTTTTGAAATATATTCGTCCACTCCCAGCTCAAATCCGAGAAGTTCATCCTGCTCATCGCCCTTTGCCGTGAGCATGATAATCGGCACTTTTGATTGCTTTCGGATTTCCTTACATACCTGCCAGCCATCCATCTTCGGCATCATGACATCCAAAATAATCAGTGCAATATCTTTATTCTCATAAAACAGGTCGACTGCCTGCTCACCGTTTTCTGCCTCCAGAACGGAAAAGTCCTGCTTTACCAGAAAGTCTCTCACCAGCTTGCGCATCCTGCTTTCATCGTCCACTACCATGATTTTTAAATGATCCATTCCCTGTACCTCCTGATTTTTCGCCTTTTTTTCAATATAACAGAGAACTATGTTTCTTCTGTGAACATAGCGCTTACTTCACATTTTTTTCTCTTTTCGTGTCGTTAAAAACTGCACAAGAATGCCGGAAACAGCAAGTATGACTCCTGCACCCAGTACATGTACCGGTTCCTTATCCTTCATCAGCATCAAAAAGTCTGACGCCGCACCCAGGCCTCCGCTTATCCCGGTTATGATGATGACCGCGGGCCGCACAAATTTTACAGCGGCGATGCCGACAGCCAATGCCACGATCAAACCTCCGCCCAGTACAAGCAGCATCAGCGTCTCACTGTCCGCCGGTATCCGCAGAAACATGGAAAAAGCCAGGACAAAAGAGATCAGAAATACGCCCAGCAGATATACACGAAATGCCAGAAACCCAATCAGCATGCCCCCGAGCAGTCCTGTCAGAATCGCGATGCCTATATTATTCACATATTCCACTGTCGCAAAATATCCAATCATCGCTCCAATGACAAAACCGACCAGGGTCACCCACAGCTTTAAAAGCCGGTATCCCAGAAAGCAGTTGAGCACAGCGATCACTGCACTGACTGCCAGAAGCCAGTTCGGAGCTGCAATGTCCAAAGCCGTAATGTCCAGGTCAGACAGTTTTGAAATATCCATCTCTTAGCTTCTCCTTTATCTCTTCCGCTACGCCGCCGTGCCTGACGAGTCTTTGCTTCACCCTATAGCATGCACAGATTTTATGCTTCGTTGTCTTCTGCACGGCTCATGGCCTACGCGTACATTATAATATAAACTGGTAGAGATTGTAAAGTTTATCGGTGTTTTCTTTTGGAATACGTATGGGATGTGTTTATTTTTTACAAAAATTCAGCATGGCAGAATGTTTTGGCAACATACTCTGCCATGCTCAGAATGCAGACAAACTCTATTTTTTACCCGCGTTTTGAAATAACCGTATCAATCAAACCATATGCTCTGGCTTCTTCTGCCGTCATAAAATTATCCCGATCCGTATCACGCTCTATTTCTCCAATTGTCCTTCCGGTATTTTTTGCAAGCAGTTGATTTAATCTCTGCTTATTTTTTTGCATATAGTCTGACATTATCTTAATGTCGCTGGCCGGGCCTTTTATCCCCCCGGATATTGCGGGCTGATGGATCATAATTTCTGCATTCGGCAAAGCAAATCGTTTACCCTGAGTACCAGCCGCCAGCAAAAAAGCCCCAAAACTAGCTGCAAGTCCAACGCAGATTGTAGATACATCACACTTAATATAATTCATTGTATCAAATATAGCAAACCCTGCCGTCACAGAACCGCCCGGACTGTTAATATAAAGACTGATATCCTTGTCAGGATCTTGCCCCTCCAAAAACAGTAATTGCGCGATAATCAAACTGGCGGTTGTATCGTTCACCTCTTCACCCAAAAAAATGATTCTGTCTGATAGCATTCTGGAATAGACGTCGTAACTTCTTTCCCCTCTGCTTGTTTGTTCGATTACATACGGTATTGTACTCATGCAGCAATCACCTCACATTTCACAGCAGGTTTATAATGCATCATAAGATTGCTTCTCGCCTTAAATTTATTGATCCTGGAAATATGGACCTTTATTGTCCTATACTCTTGCGGAGGATGCCCGTATAATTGGCGAAATGCAAAGGTAAACGATTGCTGCGAACAATAATTTGCCTCATAAGCAATGTCTATAATGGACTTTTCTGTATAAACAAGTTTTTCAGCTGCCACAGTAAGCCTGCGCATTTGAATATATTTATATATAGTACAGCCAACACAATCTAAAAACATCCTGTTCAGGTGAAATTTAGAATAACCCGCCTCATTTGCAATTTCATCCAGGTTTAACTGGCGATCCAGATTGTTCTCTATATAGTCTATAACTTTCATAATCGTTTTTTCATTTTCCATCATCTCACACTCCATTCACAGTACGAATTCAGTATAGCACGCTTTATCGAGATAGTCTTAATATAAATTGCTGTCTTTATAAAAGGTTCAATTCTGCCGCAGAAAAGCAAAAACCAGACGGAAGTATCATCCGTCTGGTCCAGGTGTGTTCATCCTATTAAAGTTCTTCCTTTGATGCCGCTTTTTCAAATTCATTCTGTATTTCTTCAGACGGTGCTTTCGTCAGCAGACTGAAGATTACGATACAGATCAGACTGATGGCAAATCCGATTGCCAGTGAATAGAGTCCCGTCACCGCTCCGGGTGTCTGGCCTCCGATGATCGGAATATAGTCCCATACGATAACAGTCAGTGCACCGGATGCGATTCCTGCGATTGCTCCTGCCAGATTCGTACGTTTCCAGAACAGCGACAGTACCACCGTCGGACCAAATGCAGCTCCCAGTCCCGCCCACGCGTTCGAGACAAGGTTCATGATGCTGTTGTTCGGATCCCATGCAATCAAAAATGCCACTACAGAAACGACAATAACTGTAATGCGGCTGACTTTCAGCACTTTCTGTTCATCAGCCTTCGGATGCAGAATATCTTTGTATATGTCTTTCGAGACCGCCGATGCTGTAACCAGAAGCTGTGAATCCGCTGTAGACATAATCGCCGCAAGTATTCCGCACAGGAAGATACCGCCGACAAACGGCAGTGCAAAATCCTTTGTAAATACTCTTGTAATCATCTCGATGAAAACACTCTCCGTAGATGCCGCCCCTTCTGTTCCAAGAATTGTGGGAAACAGATAAGCACGTCCAATCACGCCGATAAAGCATGCAGCCACCAGTGAGATTGCCACCCAGATAATTGCTATACCTTTGGATTTTTTCAGCTCCTTTTCGTTCTTTACCGCCATGAATCTTGTCAGAATATGAGGCATTCCACAGTATCCGAGCCCCCATGCAAGCTGAGAAATGACATCAATCGCCTTATACGGTTCTCCGTTATTATAAAGCAGGCTCAAGTAGGCTCCGGAACCGCCCGCGACCTGGCTCTGTTCCAGGATAGAGGTGATATTTCCGCTCACCATCGCATAGGCAACAATCGGAACTACAAGCAGTCCAATCAGCATTAACGTCCCCTGAATAAAGTCCGTCACACATACCGCCATAAAACCGCCCATGAAAGTATAAGCCAGAATAACCAACGCACCGATAGCCAGCGCGATATGATAATCGATTCCAAACACAGAATTGAACAGCTTTCCTCCTGCCGCCAGCGCCGATGCCGTATAGACCAGAAAGAAGATCGTGATGACGACCGATGAGATCGTAAGAAGAATCCTCCTCTTGTCATGGAAACGGTTTTCAAAATACGCCGGAAGCGTTACGGAATTGTTTGCCACAATCGTATAGCGGCGAAGCCTGCCTGAGATCACCAGCCAGTTCAGCACAGTTCCGATAAAAAGCCCGATGGCGATCCATGCCTGCCCTGTCCCAAGTGCATAGATCGAGCCCGGAAGTCCCATGAGCAGCCACCCGCTCATATCGGATGCCTGTGCAGAGAGTGCAGCGACCCATCCGTTCAGTCCCCTGCCTGCCAGGAAATAATCATCTACATTGTTTGTTCTTTTCATGTAGATCGCGCCGATAATGATCATAAAAATCAAATATGCGACAAACGCAATTAGAATTGCAACTATATTGCTTGTTGTCATGTACTTTCCCTCCTCAAAACAATCTTTTGCCATTATGCCATATTAACTGGAAAAAGTCAATTTTTCACCCAATTTCGGCTCATAGAAACTCCTTTATACGCAACAAAACCGGAAATTCCGATCAAAGGACAGATTCTCCGGTTTTAATATTCTTTGTTGTAATACTCCATCATGGAATTAATAAAGAACTGTTCATTCATCTCCGCCTCATCATACGACTCCAGAAGAAAGCCGTACTCAAAGATCGAATCCTCTGTTTTTAACGGCAGTATTTTAAATTCTCTCCCTGAAAAGGACGGGATCAGATAAGAAGGTGCGATCAAAATTCCTACATTTTCACGGAGCATCTGTATCAGGGTCGAAAGATCGTGTGTCTCTGCCGCACATTTCGGATAGGCATTTCTTTTTGCATAAATTTTCACAAGCGACGTAGTAAACGACGAGTATGTAAAATGAGGAAGAATAAGATCCTCGCCAATAATGTCATCCAGTGTAAGTCCTTCTCTCTCCGAAAGCGGATGGTGTCTGTTCAGCATGACCACACCCGGTTCTTTCATCAGCGGCAGATACGTCAGTCCGTATAATTCCGTCGGCCGGAAACAGTACACAACATTACACGTCTTATCCTTAAGGGCCGACAGACAGGAAGTCAGACCCGTGGCAATCTCGATCGAAAGGCTGGATTTGGATGCCAGGAGTATGAGGTCCGTCGGAATAGAAGGCGTCAGAAAGTTTTCCTCCACCAGAATCATACTCTTCCTCCCGGTGTCTGCTGCCTGCTCCCGTATAAATGCCTCATAGTCTTCCACCTGCTGAAGCATCAGTTCACTCCTGGGCAGTATCCGCCTACCAAAATCTGTTAATTTTACCCCCTGTTTTGTTCGGATAAACAGTTGAGCCCCGAGTTTCTTTTCAAAATTCTGCATGGACTGGCTCAGTGTCTGCTGGGACATAAACAGCTCTCTGGCAGCTTTGGAGATACTCTGGAATTTTGCAATATAGATAAATTGTTTCAACTGTCTCATCAGCATAAGTCTGTCCTCACACACTATCATTACAAGTATTATAACAAACAAGTATGATATTTACAATGTAGTAAAAATATTAAAATATTATTTTTGTTACAAGATTTCTTTGTGACCAAAACACAATTATTTGTCAACACATTTTTTATACTGTTAGTGAAGAAAAATATTTGATGTTATAATACAATTATCTAAATTTACGAAAATCACCATATCGAAAGGAGAATGATCATGGGATTAAAAAGGCAAAGTGTTACCATCAACGGCGTTACAAAAATCGTAATGTTCAATCCCGAAACTGATACCCTCGCCGACGTGCTCAGAAGACACGGTTATCTCGGCGTAAAAGTAGGCTGCGGCAAAGGACAGTGCGGCGCCTGCAACGTGATTCTGAACGACAAACTGACCCGTTCCTGCGTTAAGAAAATGAGTACTGTGGAGGAATTCAGCACGATCGAGACCATCGAAGGTTTCGGAACAGCTGCCAACCTTCATCCGCTTCAGGTGGCATGGATGACGTACGGCGGCGTACAGTGCGGTTTCTGCACCCCCGGATTTATCGTCTCCGCCAAGGCACTGTTAGATCAGAATCCGGACCCTACCCGCGAGGAAGTGCGCCAGTGGTTTCAGAAAAACCGGAATGTCTGCCGATGCACCGGATACCATCCGCTGGTTGACGCTGTGATGGCTGCCGCTGCAGTCATGCGCGGAGAGAAGTCAATCGACGAAATCACTTACAAAGGAGAAGAAAGTGTCTACGAAAGCAGAATGCCGCGTCCGACGGCTCTTGCAAAAGTTCTGGGACAGATGGATTACGGAGACGACGTGAGACATCACATGCCGGAGGAAACGCTTCATGTGGCAATCATTCAGCCGAGGAAATACTCTCATGCACGGATCAGAGGCATCGATACTTCTGCTGCCGAGAAGATGCCGGGCGTCGTAAAGATCGTGACGGCAAAAGACGTAAAAGGTACGAATCGGATGCTGGAGCCTCTCCCCCACCCTACCTGCACCATGGCGGGAAATGAATGCAAACTGATCTGTGACGACACGATTTATCATTACGGAGACCTGGTCGGCTGCGTGATCGCCGACAGCAACGAACACGCCCGCGCCGCCGCTGCAGCCGTTGTCGTCGACCTGGAACCGCTGCCGGAATACCGGAACTATCTTGATGCCGTCGCAGTTGGCGCACAGAGCATCTATGAGAAATCGCCGACGAATATCTATATGAAACAACCCGTTCTGAAAGGTGAAGACACCAGAGAGGTCATCGATGATTCCTACTGTTCTGTAGAGGGCAGCTTCTATGCACAGCACGAGCCGCACCTGTCTGTGGAGGGCGAAGTGCTGCAGTGTTACTACGATACCGATGGAAATGTCGTCGTACACTGCAAGACGCAGGCACTCGACTGGAACCGTTCGGCAATCGCAGACGGCATCGGTGTGCCGGTAGAAAACCTTCGCCTGGTCATGAACCCGGCAGGCGGTGCATTTGGCTGGGCATGTCATCCGGCAGGTCCCGCAATGATCGCAATCTGTATGCTGGCAGTCGATCGTCCTGTCACCTGTACATTAACATATGAAGAGTTTATGCATTACAGTGGAAAAAGAACGGCGTCTTATACGAATGCCCGCCTTGCCTGTGACGAAAACGGTAAGCTGAGCGCTCTTGAATTTGATATCGGATGCGACCACGGTCCTTATTTCTCCGATGCATATCCGGAGCTGGAAGCCATGGTCCGTTTTCCGGGTTACCCGTATGTGGTCCCGAACATTCGCGGACTTGCCAGAATGGCCGTCACCAATCACGCATTCGGCGTCGCCTACCGCGGACTCGGTTCTCCTCAGTGTTATACCAGCTTTGAAGCGCTGATTGATATGCTGGCTGAAAAAATGGGCGAGGATCCCTTCGAGTTCCGCTATAAAAATGTGGCACGTCCGGGAGAGACGACCACGAACAGCCGCCCGTACCGCCAGCCGTCCATCGATAAGCTGATGGAGGCGATGCGCCCGCATTATGAAGCGGCCAGAAAGTCGATTGAGGGAAGGGAAACGGAAGACAAGGCATACGGAATCGGTATCAGCTGCGGCGGTTTCATGAGTAATATCGGTGCAAATGATCACTCCGAATGCGCGCTGGAACTCAACCCCGACGGCAGCATTACACATTATAACACCTGGGAAGACGTAGGCCAGGGCGGTGACATCGGTACACTCACCCACACCGCAAAATGTCTGGAACCTTTAGGCATCACCCCTGACCGGATCCATTTAGTCATGAATGATACGCACCGCTGTCCGGACAGCGGCATCGCTGCCGGCAGCCGAAGCCATTTCATGGTCGGAAACGCGACGATCCACGCGGCCGAACAGCTGATGGATGCCATGAGAAAACAGGACGGCACTTACAGAACTTACGATGAAATGGTCGCAGAAGGTATCCCAACCTGGTATAAGGGTGTCTATGACTGTACCGGTACGGCAGAGGGCATTGATTTCAAGACCGGAGAAGGCGACCCGAATAATACCATGAATTACGGATGCTTTATGGCTGTCACAGAAGTAGACAAAAAGACAGGCGCTGCAAAGGTGATTAAAGTGGTCATCACTGCAGATGTCGGTGTGATCGGCAACCAGCTGGCAGTCGAGGGGCAGGCCTACGGCGGAATTTCACATACCATAGGCTATGCACTGAAGGAAGAATATGATGATGTGAAAAAAAGCGGCTCGATCGCAGGCGCCGGAGTCCCCTATATCGAGGATATCCCGGATGATATTCAGGTATATTATTATGAAGACAACCCAAGAGAACACGGACCGCACGGTTCCTCCGGATGCGCCGAGCTGTTCCAGTCCTCCGGCCACATGAGCGTCATCAACAGCATCTATGACGCCGTCGGTGTCAGAATCTATGAACTGCCTGCAAGACCGGAAAAAATCAAAGCGGCAATGGACGCAAAGGCAGAGGGCAGAGAAATGAAGCCATACCGTTACTTCCTCGGCTCCGATATGTTTGACACGATCGAGGAAATCTCAGAACTTTAAAACAGACCGCAGAGCACGGAGGATGGAGGGAACCATGGATATTGAAAAATACAGAGATTACGCTGATGACTGTTTCAGGGACACGCCGCCTCCGTGTTCATCAAAGTGTCCGTTCGGCCTCGATGTGCGCAAGTTCATCGAAAAGATGCAGAACGGTAAATACAAAAGTGCACACAGAATCTACCGAAACGCCGTCATGTTCCCGGGCATCGTGAGTACATTGTGCGATGCCCCCTGTGAACATGCATGTGTCCGCGCCTCAGCGGACCGCGCCGTCCGTCTTAAGAAGCTGGAGGCCTTCTGCCATCAGGAGACCGGCGGAAAACCTCAGAGATACACTCTCCCCAGAAAAGAACAGCGCATCACTGTGATCGGAGCCGGACTGAGCGGACTTGCCTGTGCGCTTCGCATGGCGTCGAGGGGATACCATGTCACAGTGTTTGAGAAGGGTACATCCATCGGCGGGTCCGCCCTGCAGAAGATGGATCCGGCAATGTGCCTTTCTGACCTGGAAAATGAATTCAGCCCTTATAACTGTACGTTCATCACAGAAAAGGATATTACGTCTTTAGATGAAGTACTGCCGGATGCAGACGCAGTCTATGTTGCGACGGGCGAAGGCGGAGAAGATTTTGATCTTCTCCGCGATAACGTTCAGCCGGAAACCCTGGGGACCTCTATCCCCGGCGTATTCTTAGGCGGACAGAGAAGAACCGGCGGCAGCCTGATGGAAGCGATGACCGACGGTATCAACGCAGCGGATTCGATTGAAGTATACTTTAAACTCGGAAACACAGACTACACCTTCAAACACACGGGAAGTGTCCCGCCGGATGGACGGTATTATGATCTGCCCTATGATTTTTCAAAACCCTCTTCTTCAGACGGGGATGAATTTGATCCTGCCGAAGAAGCCGGGCGCTGTTTGCGCTGTAACTGCAGCAAATGTTACGACGTCTGTCCGCTGATGCAAACTGACGGACGCTACCCAAAGAAGATGTGCACAGATATCGTAACGACACTGAAGCCCAATGCCACCAGACGTCCGGCTGTTCGCATGATCGCCAGCTGCACCTTCTGCGGAAAATGCAAAGAAGTCTGTCCTGAACATATCGACATGGGCGTATGCTTAAAATCCGCCCGGAAAGACCTCTTTGCAGACGGTCATTTTGCCCTGGCACTTCACGACTACTGGATGCAGGATCTGGACTTTTGCCTGTCCGGGGATTCTTACCTCGTATGGTCACCCAAACAGGAGAAAAAAAGCGATGTCGTCTTTTTTCCGGGATGTCAGCTGAGCGCCTCATCGCCGGGTCTTGTCCGGCACGCATATGAATATCTTACAGCAGCCGCCGACAATCCCGCACTGTATCTCGGATGCTGCGGAATTCCGGCAGAATGGGCGGGGGATACGGCGCGCAGGCAGGAAGTGACTGACCGGATCTGCGCCGAGTGGGAACACCTCGGCAGACCATTGTTCGTACTGGCATGCACCGCCTGTCAGGTCAATCTGAAACAATATTGCCCCGAGATACAGACGATTTCTCTGTACCGTTATATGGACATGTATCCGGAACATCTGCCTCTGCCGGCAATAAAATTATCGGAAAAGATACAGCTGTTCGATCCGTGCGGCTCCGCAGATGACCCCAAAACCCGTCAGTCCGTGCGTCGTCTGGCTCACAGATACGGCTGCCAGTCTGACGATTCTCCTGAAGTTTGCGGCTGCTGCGGCTTTGGCGGACACATCTATCCGACGAATCCGAAACTATTTGACTCTTTTGCCCAGACACAGACGGATCTGACGGATTCTGAGATCATAACATACTGTGCAAACTGCAGAGATATCTTTGCCGCCCAGGGCAGAGAGTGCCGGCACCTTCTTGATCTGATCTTCGGATTCGATGACAGCAAACGGCAGCCTCCCACTCTGGACGAGCGCCGGGATAACCGCAGGCTGCTGAAACAACATATTACGGGAGGCGATTTCGTGAAACAGCAAAGTTATCTGAAGATTGACATCTGCGAACAGCTTCAGAAAAAACTGGACCGGCTGCTGATCCGCGGTGAGGAAGTGATAAAAACGATTGAGGCCGGCGAAGAAAGCGGCAGAAAACTCTATGACCGCGGGAAAAATCTGTACTATGTACATCACCGGTTTAAGAATATAACGGTCTGGGTCGTGTATGCCATGGCAGACGATACGATCTCTGTCAGGGACGTATACAGTCACCGCGTGGATATCAGGGAGGGATGATGATGGAGTGCTGCAAATGCGGCGTGGAACTGCAAATGAAGAAAACAATCTTTGTCTATCTGGAACATGAGATGTATCATGAGGTGCCCTGCTGCCCCGTGTGCGGACAGGTCTATATCCCGGAAGAACTGGCAAACGGCAAGATCGCCGCTGTGGAAATGGAATTAGAGGATAAGTAAAAGGAGGCTGTTATGATCAGACATCCCGGAGGAACCGCACAGACGAAAAAACTGCTCACACTGTCGGGCATCAGACCGCCTGCCCGTATCCTGGATCTTGGCGCGGGCGACGGGGATACCGTTGCCCTGCTGCGCTCCCGGACCTTTGACGCCACAGGCCTGGATCTCCGGTCAGACGGCAGCACTGAGACCGGAGATTTCCTGAACGCACCCTATCCGGATCAGAGCTTCGATGCCGTTATCTCCGAATGTGCCATGTTTGTATCCGGCGACCGCCAAAAAGCAGTCACCGAAGCTTTCCGGCTGCTCCGGGACGGCGGCAGATTTCTATACGCGGATGTATGGTTCGAACCTGAAGCGGACATACGCTCCCTGCTTGAACACAGTGGGTTTCATATCACCGCCATGGAGGACGTAACACCCGAATGGCAGCGATACTACCTGAACTGTATCTGGGAGGGGACCTTTGAAAAACCGGCCTGCGAGATACCGAAGGGGAAGTGCCGGTATTATTTGATTGTAGGCGAAAAGATTTCAGAATACAAATAACAGAGCCTTAAAATTACGGGAGATATTATGCAAAGGAGCTGGTAAAATGATACGTTTAAACATGAATTATATCTCACGCATGGGCGAATGTGACCCAAAACTGCCGATCGTCACGTCTGCCAATGAGGTGAAAAATGATCCCGGCTGGTCTCATCCAATTCATTCACATAACAGCTCTGTTGAGATTATCTTAATCACCGAAGGACTGGGAATTCTTACGTATAAGGAAAAAGAATATCTGACGGTAAAAGGAGATGTCCTGGTAATGAACCCCGGTGTTCTGCACGGTGAAAAATCGGATCCTTACAGCCCCCGTGGTTCCGTTGCTATCAGAATGAACAATCTTCATATAGAAGGAATGCCCGAAAATCATATCCTTCCAAACTCTCAGGTACCCATTCTGAAGTCCGGCGAGGCCTTTGACATCTTTCTTTCTTTGATGAATACAATTCATGTGAACTTTGAAAAGCGCCAAACTACGTTCAGTGCTGCCGGCCAGCATCTTCTGGTCTGTCTGTTAAAGCTGCTGCAATATTTCCCCAATTCGTACTCTGAATTGACACAGAAGGATTTAAACGACGAAGATATCAAAGATCTGCCTGTCAATATCAAACAGTATATCGATGAAAATTACATGAGAAATATTCGTCTGGAGGATATCTCCCGTGATTTGCATTTTAGTCAATACTATATCTCCCACATCTTTAAAGAATATTTTAACCTGACAATCAGTCAGTACATAGCGAACAGACGTATCGGGGAAGCACAGAGGCTGCTGACAGATACTGCGCTGCCGATCAAAGAAATCGCCCATATCGTAGGCTATGAAAATCTTACACATTTTTACGCCATGTTTAAAAAGATTAAGGGCTGTTCCCCGGGTATATTTAGAGTACCCGATGTATGATACAAAAAAAGAGTGCCGAAAACTGAATCGTCTCACGGCACTCTTCTGCTATGCTACTCTTGATTGGACACGACAACGACCTTCATACTCTCCGGCGTCATGCTTGTACGAATAGCAGTCTCATAATCATCCAGATCGAACTTGTGACTGATAAATTTGGACCAGGGGAAATCCTTCTCGTGGCGAAGCATCATTTCCATCGTGGGACGATACCCTGTGACGGCATGATTGTTCATCCCCACAATTCTGATATTTTTCGCACAGATTTTATGCATATTGATTTCAATCCCACCCACATCCACAAAATGACCAGCTTCCAAATAGACTCCGCATTTTGCAATCATCTCAAGGCCTTCCGGCACCACAGACGGAACCCCGGAGCACTCGCATACTACATTGGCTCCTATTCCATGAGAAGCCTGCTTAACGATATCAATTCGCTCCTCAGCCGATGTCTTCAGGACATTTAAGCACAGATCCGCACCAAATGCTTTTGCCAGTTCCAGTTTATAATCTGAAATATCGGTTACAATGATTTTTCCTGCGCCCATCATCCGGGCTTTAATCACATGTGCAAGCCCGAGCGGTCCGCAGCCCTGTATCACTACCACTCCGCCGAAGGCAAATCCCTCACCGTCAAATGCAAACAGCTCTTTTGCCTTATCGAGTGTGTACGTCACGCACATGAGCTCTGTCAATGTTGCCATATCCGTTGAAAGCTGATCTGGCACCTTGTAAACGTATGATTTTGGAAAAACATACATATATTCAGAAAACGCACCGAATAAATGAGGCGCTGTATCTGCGCACAGGCTATTTCCATAGCACTGACGGTTTATACTGTCACACCATGGGTACCATGGTGCATGCCTGCACCAGTAACATTCGCCGCAAACGATATCCGGACAGAATGTTACCCTGTCACCCACCCGCAGGGGCTCGCCGTTGTAATCAACTTCAAAACTGTTTTCCGCTATTTCGTCGATAATTCCAACACCTTCATGTCCCTGAATAAGCGGAAATGGTGTTTCAAAAGCCGATTCTGTGCCGGTATTCTGTTTTACCTCGCCTTTAAACGTATGTTTGTCTGTACCGCAGATTCCGCATTGAAGGTTCTTAATGACCATACCTCCGCCTGGAGCCAGGTCCGGATACGGATACCGCCTGATTTCGATCTTTCCCGGTCCCGTAAGCACCGCCGCTTTTACTGTTTTCTGCATATAACTTCCTCCCTGCACGATAACATATCCAGGTGTTTTTTTAATGCCACGTCAGATATTCCTTTGCATTCTCAATAGTCACCGTGTCACATCCAGTGTCGATATATGTCTCTTCTATCTCCTGCCCGTTTAAGTATGCGTCTGCCATCTCAACGCAAAGCTTTGTCATGGTCGCAGGTTTTTGCGCGATCGTTGCATCAATCGTACCTTCGATAATTTTCTGGGCTGCGTCAGGCTGACCGTCAAATCCGCAGATCTGGATTTGTTCGCGCTTGCCGGCTGCCTCAACTGCCTGACCCGCGCCGATTGCCATCATATCGTTGCAGCAGAAGATACCTGCAAGATCCGGATGTGCCATCAGCATGTTTTCTGTCACTTCCATCCCCTTTGAAATCTCACAGTTTGCATATTCTACCGCTACGACTTCGATGTCAGGATAGTTTTTAATCTCATCGACGAATCCCTGCATACGCTGCGTCGTGGACACGTTGCCTGCATATCCATCCAAAACCACCACTTTTCCGGATTTCACATTTTCGCCAACCCAGACAGCCCCCGTACGCCCGCCTTCATAGTTGTTTGTCCCTGCAAATGCAATATTCTTACAGGAATCTGCCGCTTCACCCGCATCGGTGTCGACCAGAAATGTAGGGATTCCCTGTTCAAATGCTTTGTTGACTACATCCACACATGCAGCGCCGTCACATGGGCACAGAATCAGTGCATCAATTCCCTGTTCAATAAAAGCTTCCACAATACTGATTTGTTTGTCTACCTCTGTCTCGGCATCGCCCGCGTTGATCAATACTTCATAGCCGAGTGCTTCGCCTGCTGCCTTCCCCGCATCGCACATGGCGACAAAATAGGGATTGTTTAAACATTTCGGTACAATTGCGAGTTTTTTCTTTTCCGATGAATCCGAGGCTTTTTCCAAAGCGGCGTCCGCATCCGCAGTCTCCTCCTGATCAGCGGCTGCAGCATCGTCCGGTGCATTATCGGTGCCTTCGTCGCTTTTCCCTGTGCATCCCGCGAGAAGCGAACAGAGCATACATATCGTCATCAGTATAGCCAATGTCTTTTTCATTTCATTTTCTCCTTTGTAATTTTACAAAATACTTACATTAAAAGATACTCATTTATTTGCGCTGAGTCTTTTGCGTGTGATGTCCAAAGAAACAGCGGCGACTATAATTGCACCCACGACCATCTGCGTAAAAAAGCTCTGAACGCCCAGCAGAACCAATCCGTTTCTTATAATAGCAACAATGATTGCACCGATGATCGTGCCAAAGATCCCTCCTTCCCCGCCTGTGATCGATGTTCCGCCAATGACTGTTGCTGCAACCGCCTCCATCTCATAGCTTTGTCCCGCCGTGGGCTGGGCCGCGCTTAATCTGGACAAATATACAACAGCCGCGATTCCCATGCAGATTCCCGACGCCACATAAACCGTAATCGTCGTCCGCTCAATATGAACACCGGAAAGACGAGCAGTCTCTGCATTGCTTCCGATTGCGAAAATATGTCTTCCTATCGCTGTCTGCGTCAACATAATATGGGCGATCATTCCAATTATCACAAATACGTATACCGGAAACGGAATGGAAAACAGAAATCCCTGACCGATATACTTAAAACTTCCGTGTGAGATCGCTACCTGTGTTGAATTTGTCATCCACAGGGCCAATGCACGCACGATGTACAGTGAACCCAGCGTGACAATAAACGGCGGAATTTTAACATACGCTACCAATACCCCGTTGTATAATCCGATCACTGCCCCGGCTGCCAGTGCGGCTCCGATCCCCAGCCACATATTCCCGGTCGCATTGATCGTGAGTCCTGCGCATACGCAGCTGAGTGCCAGGCTGGACCCCTGTGACAAGTCGATGCCTCCCGTGATAATCACAAAGGTCATGCCGATACCCATAAGTGCATAGACAGATGCCTGACGCAATACCTGCATAATATTGTCAAACTGCATAAAACTGTCGGTGGTAATCCAGAGCAGGAGGATGATCACGAGTAACGGCAACAGTGAGCCTGCTCCGGAAGCACTGTTCATCGATCTGTTAATTTTTCCCAATACATTTCTCTTTGTTTTAGATTTATCCATTCGCTCATTCCCCCCCTAACGCATGGTACATGATTGCCTCCTGCGTAGCCTCTCTTCTGTCTAACACGCCTGTGACCCTGCCTTCATGAAACACCACAGTCCGATCACACACACCCAGTATCTCAGGTAATTCAGAAGAAATGACAACAACCGCATTTCCAGCAGCAGCCAGCATGTTGATCATGCCATAGATCTCGCTTTTGGCGCCTACATCAATACCACGGGTCGGTTCATCAAAAAAATATACACTGGAATCCGCGCAGAGCCATTTCGCAAATACAACCTTCTGCTGATTCCCGCCGCTCAGGTATTTGACCTGCTGAAAGAGAGTGGGGGTTTTAATGTTCAGTCGTTCTCTATAGTCTTCTACAGCCTTTCTCTCTGTTTTTCTGTTGATAAACGGACCTTTTTTGAATTTTTTCAGTGAAGCAAAAATAGTGTTCCAGCAAACCGACTGATTTAAAATCAGTCCCTCTTCCTTACGGTTTTCGGGAAGTAATCCAATCCTGTTTTTGATTGCATCCCTGGGACTTTTAATTCTAACCTCCCTTCCGTCTATTCTGACTGTTCCCGCCGATCTGTGTATTGCGCCAAAAACGGCTTTTGCCGTCGTCGTACGTCCCGACCCTACCAAACCGGAAAATCCAACGACTTCGCCGCGTCTGACCTGAAAGCTGATATCGTATATTAAACCGGGAACTGATAACCCCTCCGCCTCGAGTAAAACGTCCCCGATCTCTGCATTTCTGGCAGGAAATTTCTGATCCAGCGTACGGCCTACAATCAGCGCAATGATTTCATCCATATCCAGCTTTGTTACATCCTCAATAGAAGAAACAAATTCGCCGTCCCGCAGCACGGAGCCGCTGTTGCCGATTCGTTTTATTTCCTCCATGCGGTGCGAGATATACAGGAAGGTGATTCCTTTTTCCTGCATTTTTTTTACGATATCAAATAAATTATCGATTTCATTATCCGATAACGCAGAAGTTGGTTCATCCAGTATCACGATCTGTGGGTTTTGCGAAAACATTTTTACGATCTCGACAATCTGCTGCTGGGCAACCGACAGTTGGTTTATCTTTGCTTTCGGATCAATCTCGATCCCCAGTTCTTTGCACCAGCGCGTACATTCGCTGTACATTCTGTTCCAGTCAATGAAACCGAATTTATTCTTTATTTCTCTGGTCAAAAATACATTTTCAGCCACCGATAAATGTGGGACGAGACTGTTTTCCTGAAAAACAGTGCCGATCCTCAGCTTCTGTGCCTCAACGATATCTCCGATTGTCACTTTCTCTCCATTGATTAATATTTCACCGCTGTCGGCATGATAAACACCCGTGAGAATCTTAATCAATGTTGATTTTCCAGCACCGTTCTCACCCAGCAGACAATGTACCTCCCCACGTTTGATACTGAAAGATATGTCGTTTAAAGCGACAACGCCGGGGAATGTTTTCGTAATATTCTTAAAGCTTACTATTGCATCTGTTCTGACTTCGCTCAAAACAATCACCTCAATTCGGCTTATTTCCAGGGCTCGATCAGAACCTTGTTGCAGTCATCCGTCATACTGAATTTTACGGCCTCATTGATCTGGTCCTGCGGGAACCTGTGCGTAAAATACTTTAACCATGGGAAATCATTCAGGTGTTTTACCATCATATCCATGGTCGCCCTGTATCCGGGCAGCGCATTTTCAGTCATACCGATAATCCTAAGATTCTTTGAGCAAACTTTGTGCATGTTGATGGAAGAATTGCCGACTTCCGCAAACATACCCGGCTCCAGATAAGTGCCGCATTTTCTGAGATACTCCAGGCCTTCCGACACCACTGCCGGCACACCCGTGCATTCCACGACGACATCCGCGCCAAGTCCGCGTGTCCTGGATTTCACAAAATCAATGCGGTCTTTTTCTTCTGTAGTCGTAACATTCAACGTATAGTCAGCACCGAATTCTTTTGCCAGTTTAAGCTTG
Source organism: Ruminococcus gauvreauii (assembly GCF_025151995.1). NCBI lineage: Bacteria > Bacillati > Bacillota > Clostridia > Eubacteriales > Oscillospiraceae > Ruminococcus > Ruminococcus gauvreauii. Next base: position 3,832,027 of record NZ_CP102290.1, on the reverse strand, counting down.
TATTCAGATTTATCCGTCACAATAATCGTTTTGACACCCAGCATGCGCGCCTTAATCACGTGAGCCAGACCGATGGGACCTGCGCCCTGAATGACCACAGTCGCACCGAAGGGCAGTCCATCCATATGAAAAGAATTTGTGTTCATTGCCGTATCGAATACATAGGTGACTGTCATGATCTCAACCAGGCAGGCAAGCTCATCCGGCAATTCATCCGGTAACTTAAAGAGATAGGAACCCGGCCGAATCGTCATGAAACGTGAGAAGGCGCCGTAAATCTCGTCCGGGGCATGATCACCGTTTATGATACCGCCGTTGTTCCCATAAACGCCTCTGCCCTCCCCTTCACACCAGGTATACCAGGAAGCATGCCGGCACCAGAAACAGCTGCCGCATACGATGACCGGTGAAAAAGTGACACGATCACCCACGTGAAGTTCTTCGTGATCGTAGGAAAGAGTTTTTGAACCTTCTTCGTCGATTTCTTCGATAATGCTGAAGGCTTCATGCCCCTGGTGCAAAGGAAATTGAATCGTATACTCTAAATTTGTGCCTGCAAACTGAGTGGTCTCGCCGCGGTATGTATGTTTATCAGTACCGCATACTCCGCACAATTTGTTTCTCAGTATGGCTCCGCCCTTCTGTAACTTCGGATAGGGCATATCCTGAATCACAATGTTTCCGGGACCTAAGGTTACTGCAACTTTGTTTTTCTCCATGGCTTCCTCCAATACATGTGTATGGGTTTTGTGCAACATTACCAGCCGCCGGCGTTTGGTTATTTTCATTATATGAAACCTGTACAATTTTTTAAATAATATACATTGTTATCAATCTTATGGTATTTTGCTGTGCAGACTTCTTTACACGATATTTTTTATGTAGTTTGCTACTGGAGGTTAATCAGTTATTTATATATTTTGTTATTCTTTTTGTGTTTTTTTGCGATTTTTTCCGCGAGCTGCGCATTGATGCACGAAGTGCATTTTATTACACAGGAGATTCCGGAGGAGTTTCCTGTGTAATAGAACAAAGTGTGCTGAGCATACTCTCAACTCCAAATCAAAAATGAAATTTACAAAAAACATGCTGGCATGAATGTAACGATCAGTAAAGCTGCCCATCTGCAATATCTCAGGTCTTTGTAAGCCCTTACTGTAATCCGCGTGCCAATAGAAAAGCGCTGCCGGTGGCATTACTGATACGTCCGGGCTTCACCGCATCGCCGATGGGATAGAGCCGCGGAAAATGTCCGTCGCACTCTTTTTCCAATGCGTTGTTGCTGCGCACGCCTATCGCCAGTACAGTCACATCGGTGCGGATCTCCTCCGACACACCGTCCTTACGGGTCAGATAGAGCATTCCGCAGCCTATACGCTCAAGCTTTCTGCCGGGCAGAAACCGCACCCCGCCCTTTTTCAGCCGTTCAATGACATCAGAGGCATTGACCGGATAAGCGCCGGGGGCAATTTTTTCCGCCATCTCGATTATGGTGACGGTATTCCCCTGGTTCACCAGAAGCTCCGCTGTTTCAAGCCCAGTCATACCGGAGCCTACCACTGCAATATCCCTGCCGGAGTACTTCCTTTCTCCTGTCAGGATTGGCGTCACTGTCATCACTGCGTCCGATTCGGAGCCGGGGATTTTCGGGGCAGCCGCCTCTCCGCCGGTGGCGAGGAACACGGCATATGGATGAAAGCTTTCAATGATCTCCCTGTCAGCATTTATATTGTACTGAATGTCCGCGCCTTGCCGGATAGCCTGACGCGTCAGATACTCAATCAGCCAGCCGATTTTCTCCTTGAGCGGAGGGGCCTTCGCAAGAATCAACTGTCCACCCGGGGCAGAACCCTGCTCCAGCACAGTCACCTTAAAGTCCCGCGCCGCCAGCTCCCTGGCCGCTGTCAGCCCAGCCGGCCCGGCGCCCACGACAACCACCGGCCGCTGTCCCCCGTCTCTGGGCAAAGTATGGGAGTAAATGCTCTCCCGGCAGGCACGGGGATTGACCGCGCACTCCACCGGCCTGCCATTCATAATGTTCTCCTGAAAAGCCTCCATGCAGCGCAGGCAGCAGATACAGCGGTTAATGTCATCACTCCTCCCCTCCATTGCTTTTTTCGCCCACTCCGGATCGGACAGATAGGAACGCCCCATAGCAATAAAGTCCTGCGTCCCCTCTGCCAGCTGCTCCTCCGCCTGCTCCGGCGTTCGAATCAAATTGGCTGCAATGACAGGTATTTTGACCTGATCCTTGACTGCTTTCGCCAGATACTTCCTCCAGCCGGGAGGGAAGCTTATGGGTTCGCAGGAGGTCTGCGCCGTATCATAGCTGCCGCTGCTGACATTGAGCACATCAACGCCGAAGCTCTCCAGCATTTTAGCCATCTCCACACCCTCGTCCAAGAGGATTCCCTGTCCGGGATAGCCAATCATATCGTAGAACTCCTCCACAGAAAGACGCACGCTGATGGGGAAATCAGAGCCACATTCCTCACGGATGCCCCCGATGATTTCCTTCAAAAGCCGCATCCTGTTTTCCAGAGAGCCGCCGTATTCATCCTCGCGGCGGTTGGTGTAAGAGCTTAAAAACTGCTGGATCAGATAGCCGTGGGTGGCGTGAAGCTCCACCCCGTCGGCTCCGGCCTTCTTCGCCCGTCCCGCTGCCGCTCTGAATTGACCGATCAGCGTTTTAATCTGCAAAATGGTCATGGGAACTGTTTTCTGATTGCGGATGGGATTGTCCGCTAGTCCGCAGGGAACGGCGCTGGGGGCCAGGAGGGGCTTCATGTACTTCTTCATGCGCTTCGCGGTCTTAGGATCGTCTATCGCAGAAGCGTCAAACTTTCCGGCCACCTTGAAATATAAATCCCAATAAGACGGGAATACCCGCGCCATGCGCTCATTAAACTGCCACACGGTGGGAAAGAGGGCCACATTCTGCCGTCCGGGATGATAAAGCTGTACAAACATCCTGGCACCGTGGGCGTGAACACGCTCCACAGCCTTGCGAAGCGGCTCGATATACCGGTCGTGGGACATGGACAGCATGCTGGGGTAGGCGACGGCGTCCGTCTCGTTCACGCGGCTGCATTCTGTAATGATGAGCCCCGTACCTCCGGCTGCACGCTCCTCATAATAAGCGGCAAGAGCGTTGCTGACCGCTCCGTCATGTCTGGCGAGTCCAACGCACATGGCGGTCATAACCAGGCGGTTTTTAATTTGAACTGAGCCAATATTCATAGGGGAAAACAATTTAGGATAATCCATATTCTGTACCTCATTTCTATTCTTTTAGTGGATGCCGTGATAAGCTCCCATACCGCTCTGACCAACCCCGCCAAAGGCCAATCCCACGTCCACAAGGACGGTAGGTTCTATCTTAAGCGCCGATGGATCGGAACGCCCGCCGCTTAAGATTGTCACGCCATCCATAAGCCCCAGCAGACGTTCAAAATGCCGCCTGCTGATAATGCGCGGATACTTGGAATTTGTGAGCGGGTCTCCTGCTATCTTCCGACACTGCACTGCAAACTCCCCGCAAAACTGATCCTTCACCTTCTCATCCACCAGCGCGTAGTCCGGAGCAATGCACGCCTGCCCGCTGTTCATAATCTTGCCATATGCAATATTTTTGGCAGTCTCCCGAACATCGGAATCGGCGGTGACAATGCAGGGGCTTTTCCCTCCCAGTGCCGTGGCAATATATTTCTCCGGAAAGGCGCGGGATATGATTTCCCAGCCGCTATCGCCCCGATGAGCGGCTGCATAGTCAGTGAAAGCGGGTAGTTCCACGGCGATATGATCAGCACGATCCCATAAGGCTCCACCAGCTCATAGGCCTTTCCGGGCAGGCCGGTAATGCCTGCTGCTTTGGAGCGAGGCTTCATCCAGCCTTTCAGCCTGCGCTCAACATGAGTGATCTGCCTGTGCAGTAATTTCTCGTAACTCATCATAACACCTCACAATTATTAGGTCTGAATTCATTTTAAATAAATTATTCATAAGTCTTTATTTTTTCACTTGTCTAAATTTTGTTTTTAGTCTATAATAGCTTTTGTAAAAAGACAAGTGACAAAATGAATCGGTTGTATATATTTAGACAAAAGTAAAAAATTGTCAAAGGAGAGACAAAATATGAAATATGACTTATCAAAAAAGATGACCATTGGAGCCAGCCGCACCCTGCTTTCCCTCCAGAACGCAATGCAGTCTCTGCTCTGCAAAAAATCTTTTGAGGAGATTACCGTTGGAGAGTTGTGTGAGATGGCTATGCTGCCCCGCGCTACTTTCTACAATTACTTTGATGACAAATACGACCTTATGGAGTATTGCTTCATGACCATCCGCGACCGGCTGGACAGCGGCTATCAGGACGGAGGAACCTGTGTGCAGCGGATGGATACACTGATGGAGAACTGCTTTGATTTTTTAGATGAGAACATAGAAATCGTGCAGGCGATCCTAAAGAATAACCCTCCCAATTTATACCTCATCAATCAAATAAGGTTTTATCTGCTGTCCAATATGTCTGCGGCCTTTCAGGACAATTCGGATTCCCATCGCTTCAAGGTGCCGCAGAAAATGGCTGCAAACCTTTACAGCCAGGTGATCCTGCTTATCCTGGAGTGGAAATACCTCGATAACGAAGCGTGTTCCAAGACACAGGCAAAAGAATATTTGGCGCAGATGGTCAGTGGAATTGACCAAAAATAAAGGAGAATATGGATATGATTTTCTATTTCAGCGGTACCGGAAACAGCCAAAGGACGGCAATACAAATGAGTGAGCTCCTTGGAGATGAAATTGTCACTATGAACAAGTATCTCAAAAAGAGTGAAAAAGATACGTTTCAATCGGAGAATCCACTGGTATTTGTGGCGCCTACCTATTCCTGGCAGATGCCAAAGGTTGTGGAGCGATGGATTCGTGAGACAAAATTCGAGGGGAATTCAAATGCTTATTTTATCCTGACCTGCGCCGGAAGCGTGGGAAATGCCGCTGCCTATGCGAAAAAGCTTTGCGCGGAAAAGGGACTGTGCTTTTGTGGTTTGGCGCTGCTCATCATGCCCAATAACTATGTGGCTTTATCCAACACGCCG